>NZ_AZUN01000001.1:4020564-4384919 GCF_000527095.1 Methylomicrobium lacus LW14
GGGCGCCAACCGTTTCGGGTGGAGGCAAGGTGCCATAGCCGCGCAGGTTCTCGACCGTCAACTTGATGCCCTTGAGTTGGGCTTCCGATCTGAAATTCTGGATGATTTCAAAAATGTCATAATCGATAAATTTCGACCGGGTCGCGTCGATCACGACCTCGGAGCCCGGCGGCAACTGTTTCAGGGTCCGTTGCACGTTGGCCTTGTTCAAAAATGAAACCTGTTCGGAAAGGCGCAGCACGGTCTTGTTGCCGATGTGCGTTTCACGCAGGTAGAACGAACCGCGGTAATTTTCGATCAGGATCGCAATCAAAGCGAACGACATGCCGATCGCGATGCCGGTCAAAAGATCGGTCAGCACGAGGCCGAGCACCGTCGCGCAAAACGGAATGAAATGGTACTTGCCCGCCATGTACATGTTTTCGAATACCTGGGGTCTGGCCAGACGGTAGCCGGCCAGCAGCAAGATACTGGCCAGACTCGCCAGCGGCACCAAGTTGAATACGCCGGGGATGAAAATGATGGTAAATAAAAGCAGCAGGCTTTGAACGAGCGCCGCTGTCCGGCTTTTGGCGCCGGATTCGATATTGATCGAACTGCGGATGATCAATTGCGTCATCGGCAGGCCGCCGATAAAGCCGGCGCAGATATTGCCGATGCCTTGCACGATCAATTCGCGGCTGGTCGGGGTGATGCGTTTATAGGGGTCCAGCTTGTCCACCGCTTCAACTGTCAGCAAGGTTTCGATGCTCGCGACCAGCGCAATCGTCAGAGCAAACCAATAGACTTTCGGATCGAAAAGCCGCGCAAAATCCGGTAAATAAAGCTGGCTGAGGACATCCGACGGATGCTCGAAGACAGGAATCATCACCAAATGCGCGTTTTTCAGTTCCCAGGCCGGATAAAAGTTGGCGAGCAGGAGATTAGCCAGCACGCCGACCAGCAAGGCTACCAAGCCGCCCTGCAGTAAGCGCAGAAGCGGATGCTTGTCTTTGATCAGGAACTCCCAAATCAATAAACTCGCCAGCGACAGCAAAGAGATCAGTACCGCGCCCGGCGATAAACTGTTGAGCATATGGCTCAATTCCGAGAAAGAGGAATATTGATCGCTCTGGATGAAGTTGACATCGCCTTCGTAATCGCGGTCGTAGCCGACTGCATGCGGGATTTGCTTCAAAAACAGGATCAGGCCGATGCCGTAGAGCATGCCGTTGATCACCGAGGAAGGGAAATAATAGGCGATCACGCCGGCTCTCAAAATCCCCATGCCGATCTGTATCAAACCGGCCAACACCACCGCCAGAAGAAACGCATTGAAGCCCAGTTGTTGTATCGCCGCGAGGATGATCACGGTCAGGCCCGCGGCCGTGCCGTTGATGCCGAGCGTCGAACCGCTAAGCTGCGAAACGATCAAGCCGCCGATGATGCCGGTAATCAAGCCGGACAGGGGCGGCGCGCCCGATGCCATCGCAATGCCCAGGGAAAGCGGGACGGAAACCAAAAAGACGGCGATGCCGGCGGAAATATCGTCTTTCAAATTTTTTGAGAATGAATTAAGCATTATTTTTATCCCGAGAATCGTTGAGTCGCGAAGGTGCGTTAAGGCCAGTTGCCAGATAATATCGATTCGATATTATTTTGCCTGAGATAAAAGATTTGTCAATAAAGACCTAGCCAAGGTGAGTTTCCGGAGTCTACGGCGTAATTTGTTGGTAAAGATCTCCCTAGTTGTGGAATCAAAAAAATAAGAGTGTCTGATGACCGTCCGTGTTCCCTCGCCTCTTGCCGTTTCTCCCGGGAAATCATCGAGTAAGGTTGAGCAAAGCGATGTCATGCTGGTTAAACACGGCAACATTGAGGGGGAGGGGTTAACGAAGGGTAATGCTTAGGGGACTGTATGGGTATAGGCTAGAGCGCCGTCTTGCAGGAAACTGAAACAGTGTTGCGCGTCCGTCTTCAGGATTCGGTCAAAAACAACGTCGTTTCAGTCGACACCGCCCCGCCAGGATTAAAAACCTGGCGGGGCTTAACCGGCAAGATAAATCCCTAGCGATTGGCCGGCATGCCTTTCAACAGCCAGCTGAGAAAGTTTTCGCGGTTGCGCGAACAGATCACGACCTTGCCTTTGCCGGAGAACTTGAGCACCATGCCTTCGCCGCTGGTCACGCTGTTGACCAGTTGGCCGAGCAAGCCGCCGCCCTGCCGCGTGGTGACCGAGATTTCGTGGTGCAGGCGGCTGTCCCAGGCGACCACGTGTGCATTATCGATGATCATGTCCTTGCCCGGTTCGACATCGAGCACAAAGCTCGATCCGAAGCCGGAGACGGCCAGTTTGCCGCGGCCTGACGCCTCGCAAATGAAAAAGCCGCCGGTCTGTCCGAACAGCGCCGAACCGACTCCCTGGGTGCGGACGTTCAGATTGACGCTGTGGTCGGCGGCGACGAAAGCGCCGTCGCTGACCATGTAGTGGGTCTCGCCGACATCCAGCACCTGGATCGCGCCGGGCAGGGTAGGCGACAGCAGGCAATCGCCGGCGCCGCGCACTGCCTCGATATGCTGCTGAAAAAACGATTCGTCATTGGCCAGCCGCCGCATCAAGGCGCCGCCGAGCCCGCCGGTCATTTTACCCTTCAGTTCCAGGGTGTCCTCCATCATCACCATCGCGTTCGATTCGCAATAAATCTTTTCGCCGCTGGCCAGGCTGATATGCAGAAAGGGATCGACATCTCCGGTGACGGTGAATTGGGCCATGGGGACTTTGCTCTGGATGGATTTAGTGACGGATCATTTTTTGGCGATTGTGTTCCACGCGGCCAGCCAGGTTTGCGACTGGTAGGTGTCGGCTTTCTTGTCCAGCGCGCCGGTCAACACCATCCGTAGGGTATGGTGGATGATGCCGAAAAAATAGGCGAAACACAAATGCGGGGAAAGGTTCCGCATTTCTCCGGTTTTCGTGCCGGCCTGGAAGATTTTAAGGATTTTGGCAAACGGCGGCGTTTCGAGCAGCGGTTTTTCGTCCGGCAATATCTCGTTGATATTCAATACCAACAATAATTGCATCACATGCGGTGCTTCATCGGTCAGTTTGAACAACAGGTCGACGATACCGCGCAGCTGCTCCGCAGGCTTTTGATTCTTGCGGCGAATATCGTCGATCGACACGTTCAAGCTGTCGAAAATATTCGCATAGAGCGCTGCCGCGATCATTTGCTTGTTTTTGAAATGCTGGTAGATGCCGCTGCTGCCTTTGACGCCGGCCGCATCGGCAATGTCGGTCAGCGAGGTGTTGAAAAAGCCTTTTTCGGCGAACAGTTTCAGCGCCGCGAGCAAAATCTCATCCTGCGCGTCGGCTTTGGTCTGAGTATCTTCTTTTTCCTGATCCATTGTTATTCTTTCACAGCCGATTCAATGAGCTGTATCTTGGGTTGATTGTGTCCCGGAACAAAAATAAAGCCCGGAATTTAAAAATTCAGTGTTCCTTGATGGCGGCAACCGCCGCGCACAAATAATTGATCATCGACCATAAAGTCAATACCGCCGCGATATACAGCAGCACGTAGCCGACCGCATTGATCGGAACGCCGAGCAAATCTTCGCGGTAGAGCAGCAGGGTGATCGCGACCATTTGCGCGGTCGTTTTCCATTTGCCGAGCATCGAAACTTTGACCTTGGCGCGCTGGCCGATTTCGGCCATCCATTCCCGGAGCGAGGCGATCGTGATTTCACGGCCGATGATGATCGCGGCCGGCACCGCCAGATACGGGTTGGCCTGTTGCTGCACGATCAGCACCAGCACGAAAGCGACCATCAATTTATCGGCGACCGGGTCCAGAAAGGCGCCGAACGGCGTCTCCTGCTGCATTTTTCGGGCCAGATAACCGTCCAGCCAGTCGGTAATGCCGGCCGCGATAAAAATCGCGGTGCAGGCGATATTCGCATAGGCCCAGGGCAAATAAAATACGACCATCAATAAAGGAATCAGCGCGATTCGCAACAGGGTCAGATTCGTCGGTATGTTGAATTCAATGGTCATCTGCTTGATGAAAGCTGTCGTATATACGTTGCGCCAATTGACGGCTAATGCCGTCTATGCTGGAAAGCGCATCCACACCCGCCTGGGTGACGCCTTGCAGCCCCCCGAATTGTTTTAATAATAGCTGCCGCCTTTTCGGCCCCAATCCGTCGATCGTCTCCAATACCGAGCGTTTCTTGACCTTGCCCAGCCGTTGCCGGTGTCCGGTGATCGCAAAACGGTGCGCCTCGTCGCGGATATGCTGAATCAGCAGCAAGCCGCCAGCTCCCGGATTGACCGCGAGCGGCTGATTATGATCGACCAGGATCAGCTTTTCCATGCCCGGTTTTCGGTCCGGACCTTTCGAAACGCCCACTATCATAACATTGTTTATGTCCAATTCCGCCAATGCCTTTTGCGCTTCATGCACTTGTCCCTTGCCGCCGTCGATAAATAGAATGTCCGGCGCCTCGTGTTCGCCCTGTTTCAGGCGCTTGAAGCGCCGCGAAACCGCCTGATGAATCGCCGCATAATCGTCTCCCGGCGTGATGCCTTCGATATTGAAACGCCGGTAAGCCGATTTGGCCGGGCCTTCGCGGTCGAACACCACGCAGGAGGCGACGGTCTGTTCGCCCTGATGATGGCTGATGTCGAAGCATTCGAGGCGCTTCGGCAATGCGGCGAGTCCCAACTCTTCCTGCAGGCTGATAAAGCGCGCATACAAGCCCTGTTTGTCGGCCAGCTTGTTCTGCAGCGAGGTTGCCGCATTCTCGGTTGCCATCTGCAGCCATTTGAGCCGTTCGCCGCGCACATTCGCCGAAATCGCGACCTGGTGCTTTGCCTGATTGGCCAGTACCTCGGCGATCAGATCGTTTTCTTCGAGCGGATGGCTGACGATCAATTCATGCGGCGGCGGCCGTTCCAGATAATATTGCGCGATGAACGCCTGTAAAATCGCCGCCGGATCGTGTTCATCGGACATCTTCGGGAAAAACTGTTTATTGCCCAGATGCTGGCCGCTACGGATGAAAAACACCTGAATGCAGGCCATGTTCGCTTTCGTCGCGCAGGCGATGATGTCGACGTCGCCGCGTTCGCCGTGCACGAAATTCTTTTCGAGTACCGCGCGCAATTTGGCGATCTGGTCGCGGTATTGAGCGGCCCGCTCGAATTGCAGCGCCGCGGCGGCCTGTTCCATTTTTACGATTAGTTGTTCGATCACCAGGCCGCCTTTGCCTTCGAGGAACAGGATGGTGTTTTCGACATCCTGTGCGTAGCCGGGTTTGTCGATCAGGCCGACGCAGGGCGCGGTGCAGCGCTCGATCTGATATTGTAGGCAGGGACGGGTGCGGTTTTGAAACACCGAATCCTCGCACTGCCGGACCGGGAAGATTTTTTGCAGCAGTTTCAAACATTCCCGGACCGCGCCGACGCTCGGATACGGCCCGAAATATTTGCCCGGCCGCTTTTTGGCGCCGCGGTGAAAGGTAATTTGCGGAAAATCGTGGGCGCTGGACAGATAGATATAAGGATAGGATTTGTCGTCGCGCAGGCAGATGTTGTAGCGCGGCTTGTGGCGCTTGATCAGTTGCGATTCGAGCAGCAGCGCCTCGCCTTCGGTATGGGTTACGGTCACGGTGATAGAGGCGATCTTCGCTACCATTGTGTGCTGCTTGATCGATGCGGCTTTATTGTTGAAATAAGTCGCAACGCGGTTCTTCAGATTCTTTGCCTTGCCGATGTAAATGATCTCGCCGTGGGCGTCGAGCATTTGATAAACGCCGGGGCGGGTGGTCAGGTTTTTGATGAAACCCTTCGCATCGAAGGCATTTTCAGGTTGTTCAGGATGCATCGGGGGCTTTATTTCGAATCGGCGAGGGCGATAGTTTTTTGACAACGACGGGCGAATCCGTGCCATCAATGATTCGGCATCGGTTTCAGAGGCCGGCAACCGGCGCTATCTTAACGCGCGGCAATTTAGCGATGCAAAATTATCGGTCGAATAGCGCTCGATTCGAGTGGCGGAAGCGTGAGTTTATCGCTATAAAAAACCCCGCACGGGCCATGCCGGGCGGGGTTTTTGATGTTGCTGTTTCAAGTCCGGAATGCCTCGGCCATCATTTGACGGCAGAGGCGCGACGGATATCAATTAGTCGAGCATATGACGGTAACGGTATAGTTGGTGCCTAATAAAGAAGTAATGGCGTCGAGCGTGCCAAAATTAGCCCCCCACCCGGTCGGTGTGCCATTGTTGATCAGCAAGCCATTCGCGGATGGCCCGTTGTTGACGGCTATAGCCAGCCCCAGCAGTCCGCCTGTAGCCATGACGCCTCCGCCGACAACCGACTCGCCTGGTTCACAATCCTTGGTTATCGTGGACGCGGTAAGCAAGGATACTGTCCCGGAAACCGATCTCACTACCGTTTTTTGGGGTAGCCCGGCAGGGCCAGGTGCGCCTGTAGGGCCTTGAGGGCCTGTGGCTCCGACCGGGCCTCCAGCGGGGCCGGTCGGGCCTTGAGGGCCTGTAGCTCCGGCCGGGCCCTGCGGTCCTGTAGCGCCGTGAGGGCCTGTAGCGCCTATTGCCCCGCCGCCTGCCGGGCCTTGCGCTCCTGTTGGACCGGTTTCGCCTGGTATGCCCGCGGTCGTATAAACGATGTCCAGTTCCGCCGCATTGCCCAAAGCCTTGCTTTCTTTGCTCACGATTTTAGCGTTAAACGACCCTGAGCTGCCGGTCAGCAAAAAGCCGATGGTACTGTCGGCTATACCCACATGCGGCCCTTCCAAGCCCAAGCTGGCGCGAACATAGTGAGTGACATCGAATTCCAGCCATTGATTGACGGATTGGGCATTGACCGTGGCCTGCGGCAACGGATTCGGGTCGCTGGCATTATCAATGGTGCGAGGATTAATAAGGTTTAGTTCAGTCCAGGTGTCATTGACCAGTTTGCGAACGGTCAGCTCGCCGCTTTGGGTCTTCGGAATGCCGGAGACAAAAACCTTCAGTACGGCTTTTGAAACATCGCTGGGGGTGGGGGTTGAATCTTTCAGATTAAATTTAAGATAACCATCGGTTTTGGTTTTGCCTGCTGTCACCAGAATCGCGGTTTGCTTGCCGTAATTTTTGGATAGGCCCTGTTTCAGATAGGTGTCCGCCGCTAAGGTTGGATTACTCCACGCGACCGGAGAAACCGTCAACGCGGCCAATGAGCCGATGACGGACAGTGCTTTGGCGCTTGGGTATCTTGTTTTTGTATGATGGGGTTTATTGGTGTTTTTCATGATGATCTCGTAATTTTTCCAAGGATTGAGCAAAACCGGGAGTTGACTCCGGTGTAAAGCCGATCGTAAAAAACCCCGCTCGGCGAGAAGCCGGGCGGGGTTATGGGTTTTTCGGTTAGTTGTTGTGGGTCATCGATCTTAACCGAGTTGCCTTGTCTGCTTTAACGTCAAGGCTTGGAGCAAACTACGCTAACGCCATAATTGCCCGACAAGAAGCCAAGCAAGGAGGACAATGTGCCAAATTGCGCGCCCCAACCTGTCGCCACGGTCGGGCTATTAGGATTCGATACGGTGATTATGGCGCCGTTTGCGGTAGGACCGGTGCTGGATGGAACAACCAATCCCAATAAGGCGCCCGTGACAAACGCTCCGCCGCCGACTACTTTTTCACCGGCAGCGGTATTGCACTCTACGACAGTCGGATTGCCGTTATTCAGCAACGATCCCAGGAGTGCTCCTAAATCCAGTTGGGCCGACGTCACTCTAACCACGGTGCTTGAGAAGCCGGCGCCTGTGGCTCCAGTCGCACCGGTGGCTCCAGTTGCACCGGTGGCGCCCGTAGCACCAGGTGCACCAGGTGCACCATTGGTTCCATTGATACCAGGAGCGCCGGTGGCGCCTGGGGTTCCCGGTGCGCCGATGGCGCCTGGGGCGCCCGGCGCGCCAGTGGCGCCTGGGGCTCCCGGTGCGCCGGTAGCGCCTGGAACTCCCGGTGCGCCGGCAGGGCCAGTTGCCCCGGCAGTACCAGTTGCTCCGGCGGGGCCAGTTGCTCCGGCAGGGCCAGTTGCTCCGGCAGGGCCAGTTGCTCCGGCAGGGCCAGTTGCTCCGGCAGGGCCAGTGGCTCCCGGAGCGCCAGTGGCTCCCGGAGCGCCAGTGGCGCCAGCAGGGCCGGTTGCGCCTGTCGCACCTGCGCCGGTGCCAGAAGGACCGGTGGGGCCAGTTGGCCCGGTGGCGCCGGTATCCCCTTTAGGTCCGGTCGCACTTGATCCGGTGCCAGCAGGACCGGTTGGTCCGGTGGCTCCTGTCGCCCCAGTTGCACCAGTTGCACCAGTTGCACCAGTCGGACCGATAGGAGGGATATTACCTGAGTCGGATGCATAAACGATGTCCAATACCGCGGCATGGCCTGTGGTCTTGCTTTCCTTGCTATCGAATTTGATATTCAGTGTGCCGTCGCCAACCAAGGCAAAAGCGAGCTCGCCATTATTGACATTGTTCTTAACAAAATCGGTGACGTCAAATTCCAGCCATTTATTCAGATACTGGATATTGACCGTAGCGCTATCACGGATCGAAACAGGAGCGAAAGCTGGCGCCGAATTGCCGGTAATCGTCCCTTCATTGAAGGTATTGTTGGGATTCAGGTCGATCGGATGCACTCTTACGACGCCCGCGGAGCCATTCTTGACGGACGACACGAACACCTTCAGTGTGGCCTTGGTAACTGAGTTTGGGGTAGCGGGCGGATCGAACGTATCCAATCTGAATTTAAGAAAGCCGCGGCGGGTGGTTTTGCCCGCGGTTACCGCAATCGTACTTTTTTTGCCGAAATTTGTGTTTTGGCTAGTGCCGATCTGCACATAGGCGTCGTCCAGCAGCGTCGAATCGGCCCACGCCAGCGGCGAAGCCGCTACCGCGGCCAGCGAGCCGACGAGGGTCAGTGATTTGACGCTTTGGTATTTTGTACTATGCTTCGCACCGTGTGGTTTTTTATTTTTTTTCATGATGAACTCGCAATTCATTAAAGATTGATGAAAAAACTGGGTAACTCAATCGTCAAAAATGGCTAAAGCCTGCCAAGATAAATCACGCCAATCACTCTGGCGCGGAAGATGCGTATTCGCCTACGTATCTCTTGCGCCGGCAGTGTTCTGTAAGCAAGATGGATCAGGCCGGTCATTTCGGCCAACGGAAAAACTGCTGCGGTTTTGCTCACTTTACAGTGAAAAGCTTTTCCCAACCTGAAGATTTCCATAAGAACACATTAACTAGCTGCCCTTGCTAAACGGCTTTTCGATGTTAGTCCTGCGCTGACTCTTGGCAACTTTAGTATTTAACCAGGGCCGGTTAGTTGAATATCTATTTTTACTAGCCGGCTCTCTGAGCCTAACATACTAGTATTGTCTCCCGCTTAACTCGATGTCCGGCCTTGAAAAAGAGAAGCGTTGCGGATGAGGGGAAGGGTTTGATTTTTATCGGGCTGCAAAGAGCTTCTCCTCGGGGGTTATGCAGCCTAAATTTTTTCCTTTTAATTGGGTTTGGACTCGATTACTATGGTGTGCGCTTTACCGTCTTAATGAACTGCACAGGCGATTTATGGCTGATTTGGAAGAGTTACTGGAAGAAGTTTCACCGGACAATCCTTGCGGGGATTATTTGGAGTATGACCCTGCATACATGGAGTTAGCCAAGGCTATCCAGGGTAAGCCGGAAGATCCGATCACCGGCGAAAAGGCGCAGCCGCCGAACTGGCGCGACATTCAAAAAGTCGCGCTGGCAATCTTGCAGCGAAGCAAAGACCTACAAGTCGCCGTTTATCTGGCAAGAGCGCTGATTCCGCTGGAAGGCGTGTCGGGCTTCCGGGACGGCCTGGCCTTACTGGTCGGCCTGCTGGAGACATACTGGGACGACATTCACCCCGTGCTGGACCCGGAAGATAATCTCGATCCGACCGCCCGCATCAACATCCTCGAAGAATTGAGCAATTTCGATTCCGTTCTTAAGCCCTTGAGTCTGGCGCCGTTGGTGGATTCAAAAGCGGTCGGCCGCTATAGCCTGCGCGATATTCAGATCGCGACCGACAAGATCAGCCCGCCTCAGGGAGAAGAAAAGCCCGATTTGAGCGTGATCAAAGCCGCTTTCCTGGATTTTTCCCCCGAAATGCTCAAGTCCATGTACCAGGCAATCAACGACAGCGCGGACTTGGTCTCGCAAATCCAGTCCTTTGTGAATGGCAAGGTGGGGTTCGGTAACGGCGCGGACTTGTCGGGTCTGGCCACGTCCTTGAAAGACATGCGCTATGCTTACGACCAATATTCGACGATTGGCGCGCTGGCAGCGGAAGAAACATCCGGCGAGGAAGAGCCAACCGATGAGCAAGCGGCTCAGGAAGGCGCCTCGCCCCGTAAACAAGCCGCCGGAGTCGGCGCTATTAACTCTCGCCAGGATGTACTGAAAGCTTTGGATCTGATCTGCAAATATTATGCGGAATCCGAGCCTTCGAGCCCGGTGCCTATATTGTTGCATCGTGCAAAGCACCTGGTGACAGCGGATTTTATGGAAATCCTGCAGAATTTATTGCCGGATGCGGTTTCCCAAATGGGCCTGATCAAGGGGCCGGAATCGAATGAATAATTATTTTTTATCAAACTGAAGTGGAGGGTAGGATATGGCCGAAAGCAGTCAAAAGTTTATCCAAAGAAACCGCGCGCCGCGTGTGCAGATTGAATACGATGTCGAGGTGTACGGTTCTCAAAAGAAAGTACAACTCCCTTTCGTGATGGGGGTTCTCTCTGATTTGTCGGGCAAACCGTCCGAACCGTTGCCTCCGGTTTCGGATCGCAAGTTGCTCGAAATCGACGTCGATAATTTCGACGACAGGCTCAAATCGATGAAGCCGCGGGTGGCCTTTCCGGTAGCGAATACCCTGACCGGCGAAGGCAATCTGAGCGTCGACATTACCTTTGAAAGCATGGATGATTTTTCGCCGGCCGCGGTGGTTAAAAAAGTGGCGGGCCTGGACAAGGTGCTCGAAGCCAGACAGCAACTTGCGAATTTGATCACTTATATGGACGGCAAAACCGGCGCGGAAGAATTGATCGGTAAATTGATCAATGATCCGGCCTTGTTACAGTCGCTGGTGGCGTCGGCAAAACCTGCCGATTCCAAGAGCGACGCGTCTTCATCAGAAAGCACCGGAGGCTGATCATGGCGGAACTGGAAAGTCAAAGCCAACAAGGCGCAACGGCAGCCCTGGAGCTCGACGAATTTTCGGCGTTGCTGTCCAAGGAATTCAAGCCCGGCACCGAGGCGGCCAATCAGGTCAACTCGGCGGTATCCACGCTGGCGCAATACGCGTTGCAGGATGTCACAAAAATTTCCGATGACGTCATCGCCAGCATACAGTCGATCATTGCCGGTCTCGATCAAAAAATCTCCGAGCAGTTGAATCTGATCATGCACAATCCCGATTTCCAAAAGCTCGAAAGCGCGTGGCGGGGATTGCATTATCTGGTCAACAATACCGAAACCGACGAGCAACTGAAGATCCGTGTTTTTAACATTTCCAAAAATGAGCTGGGAAAAACACTGAAGAAGTTCAAGGGCACCGCTTGGGATCAAAGCCCGTTGTTCAAGAAACTCTATGAAGAAGAATTTGGCACCTTCGGCGGCGAACCCTTCGGTTGCCTGGTCGGCGATTACCATTTCGATCACAGCCCGCCGGACGTCGAATTACTGGGCGAGATGGCAAAGATCAGCGCGGCTTCGCATACGCCGTTTATCAGTGGCGTTGCGCCGACCGTCATGCAAATGCAGAGCTGGTCGGAACTGGCGAACCCGCGCGACTTAACCAAAATATTCTCGACGCCGGAATATGCCGCGTGGCGTTCCTTGCGGGAATCCGAGGATGCGCGCTATCTCGGCATGGCGATGCCGCGCTTTCTGAGTCGCTTGCCTTATGGCGCGAAAACCGATCCGGTCGAGGAATTCGATTTCGAAGAGGATACGGCCGGCGCGGACAGCAGCAAATATACCTGGTCCAATGCGGCTTATGCGATGGCGGTCAACATCAACCGTTCATTCAAGCTCTACGGCTGGTGCTCGCGCATTCGCGGCATCGAATCCGGCGGCGCGGTCGAAGGCCTGCCGGTGCATGCGTTCCCGACTGACGACGGCGGCGTCGACATGAAATGCCCGACCGAAATCGCGATCACCGACCGGCGCGAGGCCGAACTCGCCAAGAGCGGTTTCATGCCGTTGATCCACAAGAAAAATACCGATTTTGCGGCGTTTATTGGTGCGCAATCGCTGCAAAAACCGGCCGAATACGAAGACCCGGATGCGACCGCGAACGCCAATCTGGCGGCGCGGCTGCCGTATCTGTTTGCGACCTGCCGTTTTGCGCATTATCTGAAATGCATGGTGCGCGATAAGGTCGGCTCATTCAAGGAGCGCGACGATATGGAGCGTTGGCTTAATAACTGGATATTGCAGTACGTGGATGGTTCTCCCCAGTTTTCCAGCGAAACCACCAAGGCGCAAAAACCCCTGGCAGCAGCCCAGGTTGTCGTGGAAGAAGTGGAAGGCAATCCGGGTTATTATTCTTCGAAATTCTTTTTGCGCCCGCATTACCAGTTGGAGGGGTTGACCGTCTCGCTGCGCTTGGTATCGAAACTGCCTTCGGCCAAGGGCGGCGGATAAAGTGGGATTGCGATCCCCCCCATGATTTATGAGGGGGGATTGCGCTTATGTGTTCATTTTTTTCAATAGCGAGGAGAAATTTATGGCGTTAGATATAAATATTAAGTTTTCGAACGGAATTGACGGCGAAAGCAAGAGAGACGGACATAAGGGGGCGATTGATGTATTGGCGTGGTCTTGGGGGGCGAGCAACTCCGGCAGTTTTCATGAAGGCGGCGGCGGCGGCGCGGGCAAATGCAACGTGCAAGACTTGTCTTTTACCAAGTGGATCGACAAAAGCAGCCCGATTTTATATTTGAAATGCTGCGACGGTACGCACATTGACGAGGTGACTTTAACCTGTCAGAAAGCGGGTACGGAGGCGCTCGTTTATTTCAAGATTGTGCTGAAAAAGGTCATGGTGACCAGTGTTTCTACCGGCGGCTCCGGCGGTGAAGACAGACTGACCGAAAATGTGACTTTGAATTTCGCGCATATCGATATTGAGTATCAAGAACAGAACGAGAAAGGCGGCAAGGAAGGCGGAGCAGTAACCTACAAATGGGACATCGAAGCCGGCAAATCGCAGTAATTTGAACGGACCAGGCGGAGCTTCGTTCTGCCTGGTCGTTTTTTCTCTCATGCAAGGAGCGTCCTGTGAACGCCTTATCAAGTTTGCAAATGGGTGATTTGGACGAGTCGCTGAAACAGTTGCAGGATCAGATCAGAAAAGACTCTTCCAATCCCAAATACCGGGTTTTTCTTTTTCAATTGCTGGCGGTCATCGGTAATTGGGAGCGGGCATTGAACCAATTGAACGTGTCGGGAGAGCTTGACGCGGCCAATCTACCGATGGTGCAGACCTATCGCGAAACGATACGCTGTGAGCTATTGCGGGAGAAAGTGTTCAAGGCGCAAACGACGCCGATCATGTTCGGCGAGCCGCAACAATGGCAGGCCCTGCTGCTGGAGTCCTTGCAGCTGGCGGTGGCCGGCAAGTATGAGGAGGCGTTGCAGGTCAGGGATCAGGCCTATGAACAGGCGCCGACGGTTGGCGGCACGATCAACGGCGAGCCATTTCAATGGCTGGCCGATACCGACACGCGTTTGGGGCCGGTGCTGGAACTGATCGTGAACGGCAAATATTACTGGGTGCCCTGCGCCAATATCCAGAAGTTGGTGGTCGAGGCGCCGGTCGATTTACGCGATCTGGTTTGGCTGCCCGCACAGGTGACCTGGGCGAACGGCGGCGCCGCTGTCTGCTTCATTCCCGCACGTTATCCCGGCTCGGAAGCGTCGGCAGACTCCGACATCCGTCTGGCGCGCAAGACCGAATGGCGGGAGCCGCATCCAGGCCATGCGTTCGGCCTCGGCCAAAAAGTCTTGGCCACGGACAGTCGGGATTATTCCCTGTTCGAAATCCGGGAGCTGGTTTTTAATGCGCCGGGAACCTAAAACGTCATGGCCGAACTGACCAATCAGGAGCGTTTGCAGCCGTCCTTATTGGACCGGCTGACCGACGACTCCCCGGACAAGTCCGCCGAAAGCCGGGAACAGCGGGTATTGTCGCTGCGCCAGTTGCGTCAAAGCGTGCTGCGCGATCTGAGTTGGCTGTTGAACACCTCGGCATTCGATACGATGGTCGATTTGGCGGATTTTCCTTTCGTCGCGCGTTCGGTGATCAACTACGGCACACCATTAGCTTCCGGCGCTTCTGTGAGCAGCTTGGATATGGTAAAAATCGAGCGTAAGGTCAAACAGGCGATCATCGATTTTGAACCGAGAATTCTTGCCGATTCGCTGATTGTCAAGCTGGTGGCCGATGATAAAAAAATGAATCAGCATGCGGTTTTCTTCACGATCGAGGGCGAGTTATGGGCGCAGCCGTTGCCGACGCATTTATTCATCCGCAGCAGCTTCGACCTGGAAACGGGCGAAGTGACGGTCAAGGATCTGGGAGGTTAGGGCATGGATCCCCGTTTATTGAATTACTACAACCGCGAGCTGCAGCAAGTTCGTGAAATCGGCGCCGAATTTGCCGCCGAATATCCGAAAATCGCCGCACGCTTGGGTCTGGATACGTTCGAATGCGCCGATCCCTATGTGGAGCGCCTTTTCGAAGGCTTCGCGTTCATGGCCGCGCGCGTGCAACTCAAGATCGATTCGGAATTTCCGAATTTTACCCAGAATCTCCTGGAGATCGTTTACCCGCACTACCTCGCGACGACGCCGTCGATGACCGTGGTCGAATTCAAGCCCGATCTGACCGAATCGGGCCTGGCGGAAGGTTTTCTGGTCCCCAAGGGTACAACGCTCCGCAGCCAGATCGGCAAAGGCGAGCAGACTGCCTGCGAATATCAAACCGCCCATCCGCTGCAATTGTTTCCGTTGGAAGTGCAGCAGGTCGAATACCTGCCGACGCTGGCCGCGGTTTCCGCCAGCGGCCTGTCTTCGGCCAAACATCTGGCCAATGTCAAGGCCGCAATCCGTATCGTGCTGCGCACTACCGCCGATGTACGCTTCAATAAAATGGCGCTGGACAAGCTCTCGCTGTTTTTGCGCGGCACCGGCGGCATTCCTTACCGCCTGTATGAGCAATTTTTGGCCAACACTCAGGGGATTGCCTGCAAGTTTCAGCAAAACGGCTCTGCGCAGGTGGAATATACGAGCGGCGCGGGACTCGCGCGCGGCTTGGGTTTCGCCGAGGACGAGGCGATGCTGCGCAACACGCCGCGCTCGTTCGACGGATACCGCATGCTGCAGGAATATTTTGCCTTTCCCGAGCGCTTTTTGTTTGTCGAATTGTCCGGTCTGGAGCCTCTGGTAAGACAATGCGAAGGCAATGAACTGGAGCTGTTCGTGCTGCTGGACCGCAGTGACGCGAACCTGATCCATGCACTGGACAAATCCAATCTGGCGTTGTTTTGCGTGCCGGCGATCAATCTGTTTCCGAAACGTACCGACCGTGTCCACGTCGATCCGCGCCAATCCGAATACCATATCGTGGTGGACCGTACCCGGCCGATGGATTATGAAATCTTCAGCGTCGGGCAAGTCACCGGTTACGGTAACCAACAATATAGCGAGCAAGCTTTTTTGCCTTTTTACGGCTCGCGCAGCGCTTATCAAAGTCAGGCGGAAACGGCTTTTTATACGCTGAACCGAAGGCGGCGGGTGTTGTCTTCGAAGCAACGTCGCGAAGGCATCCGTTCCAGCTACATCGGCAGCGAACTGTTCATTTCTCTGGTCGATGCGGCGCAGGCGCCGTTTGCACCGGAGGTCACGATGCTGGGTCTGGAGACGCTGTGCACGAATCGCGATTTGCCCTTGGTCATGCCGGTCGGCATCGGCGACACCGATTTTACTCTGCAAATCAGCGCGCCGGTGCAAGCGATCCGCTGCATCGCGGGGCCGACCCGGCCGTTGCCTCCCGCTTACGAAGGGGATAGCGTCTGGCGTTTGATCAGCCATCTGTCGCTGAACTACCTGTCGCTGATCGATACCGACGCCAAGCAGGGCGCGGTCGCGTTGCGAGAGCTATTGAGCCTTTACGCCGATCAGCGCGATTCCGCGAAAAGAAAACAGATCGAAGGGGTGGTGTCGGTCAGCGCGAAAAATGTAGTCAGACGCATCGACATGAAAGGCCCCATCGTCTTCGGGCGAGGGCTGGAGGTTTCGCTGTTGCTCGATGAATCGGCCTTTGAAGGCGGCGGCTATTTCTTGATGGGCAAGGTGCTGGAACAATTCTTTGCGAACCATGTTTCGATCAATTCTTTTGTCGAAACCGTGGTGCGTTCAACCGACCGCGGCGAGGTGGCCAGATGGCCGGCGAGAATCGGACGACGTCACATTTTCTGATCGAAGAGCTTGAACACGCGGCGTACCGTTTCGATTTTTTCGAAGCGCTGCGTTTGCTCGAAGCGCTGAATCCCGACAAACCCAAACTGGGCACCAGCCTGAAGGCCGCCGACGATCCGGTGCGCCTCGGTCAGGTGCCGGAACTGCAGTTTCCGCCCGCCGCCTTGGCTTCCTATACCCAAGGTGACGGCGCCGCGCCGCGGCTGGCGGTGAATTTTTTCGGTTTATTCGGTCCGCATGGCGCCCTGCCGCTGCATCTGACCGAATATGCCAGAGATAGGCTCAGAAATCATCACGATTCCACCATCGCCGGTTTTGCGGACATCTTCCATCACCGGATGCTTTGCCTGTTTTACCGCGCCTGGGCGAACTCTCGCCCGGAAGTGGTCTACGGCCGGCCCGACTCCGATCGCTTCCCGTTTTATGTCGACGCCTTGCTGGGCCTCAGCGGCAAAGCCTTCCACGGCCGCGACGCGCTGCCCGACCGGGCCAAGCGCTTTTATGCCGGACGCTTTTCTCAGCACGCCAAAAATCCCGACGGATTGCAGGCGATCATCGCTGACATTTTGTCTCTGAATGTTCAAATCGAGGAATTTGTCGGCGAGTGGATGGAGATTCAACGAGACGAGCATACCCGTCTGGGCTTCTCGCCGCAGGTCGCGTCCCTCGGACAATCGGCCTTGCTGGGCGCTTATGTCTGGGGTTGCCAGCATAAATTCCGATTGATCCTGGGTCCGCTGCCGCTGCATCAATATTTGGCTCTGCTGCCGGGCGCCGACGCGTTGGCGGAGTTGACCGCGATCGTGCGCAATTATGTCGGCGATGAATTCGTTTGGGATGTGAACCTGATTCTGCAACAGGATCAGGTGCCGCAGGAACTGTCGCTCGGTGAGCCGAAGGCCGCGCATGCTTCCTGCATGAACGGCGCGGCCCAGCTGGGCTGGAGCATGTGGCTCGGGCCGCGGCCCGGCCGGCGCGATGCCGATGACTTGATGCTCGATCCGTTCATCAAACTGGGCGGAGCTTGATGAACACACCATAAAACCAATCATAAACGGGAAAGAACCATGGCAGAAATTAGCCGAGTAAAGCTGTTTGGAAAATTAAACCGGGTTTGCTACAAGGCTGTCGAGGGCGCGACGGTATTTTGCAAACTCAGAGGCAACCCCTATGTTGAACTGGTGCACTGGCTGAGCCAGCTCCTGCAACTGCCCGATTCGGATCTGCACCGGGTTCTCAAGCATTACAGCCTCGATGTCTCGGTGCTCGCGCGCGACGTGACTAATGCGCTGGACCGCCTGCCGCGCGGCTCGACTTCGATTTCCGATTTCTCGCCGCACATCGAGGATTCGGTCGAACGCGGCTGGGTGTACGGTACCTTGATGTTCGGCGAAAGCCAGGTGCGCAGCGGCCATCTGGTTGTCGGCATGCTGAAGACCAAAGGACTGCGCAACGAACTGGTCGGCATCTCCCGCGAGTTCGAAAAAATCAAAACCGATGCATTGACCGAGGAATTGGCCAAGATCGTGGCTGGCTCGCCCGAAGACGGCTTGGCAGCGACCGACGGTTTCCAGGCCGGCGCGGCGCCCGGCGAAGCCAGCGGCGCGATCGCCCCGGCCGCGATGGGCAAGCAGGAAGCCTTGAAACAGTTTACCGTCGATCTGACCGAACAGGCGCGCCTTGGCAAGATCGACCCGATCGTCGGCCGCGATGAAGAAATCCGCCAGGTGATCGACATTCTGATGCGCCGCCGCCAGAACAATCCGATTTTGACCGGCGAGGCCGGCGTCGGCAAGACCGCCGTGGTCGAAGGTTTCGCCCTGAAGATCGTCGCCGGCGATGTGCCGCCGTCGCTGAGGGATGTGACCCTACGCACCCTGGATGTCGGCTTGTTGCAGGCCGGGGCCAGCATGAAGGGCGAATTCGAAAACCGCCTGCGCCAGGTGATCGAGGAAGTGCAATCCTCGCCGAAGCCGATCATTCTGTTCATTGACGAAGCGCATACCTTGGTCGGCGCCGGCGGCGCGGCCGGCACCGGCGATGCGGCGAACCTGTTGAAACCGGCGCTGGCCCGCGGCGCCTTGCGCACGGTTGCGGCGACCACCTGGGCCGAATACAAGAAGCACATCGAAAAAGACCCGGCGCTGACCCGCCGCTTCCAGGTCGTGCAGGTGCTCGAACCGAGCGAGGAAAAAGCGATTCGGATGCTGCGCGGCGTGGTGTCGGTGCAGGAAAAACATCATCAGGTCTTGGTGCTCGACGAAGCGCTGGAAGCGGCGGTCAAATTGTCGCATCGTTACATTCCGGCCCGGCAATTGCCGGACAAGGCGGTCAGCCTGCTCGATACCGCCTGCGCCCGCGTCGGCATCAGCCAGCATGCGGTGCCGGCGGAGGTCGACGACTGCCGTAAGCGCATCGAAGCGCTCGATACCGAGTTGGAGATCATCGGACGCGAAAAAACGGTCGGCGTCGATGTCACCGCCAGGGAACAATTGGCCAACGAAAAACTGGAAGCCGAAAAAGCCCGTCTTGCGGAACTCGACGCGCGCTGGAACGCCGAGAAAGAACTGGTCGGCAAGATTCTCGAACTGCGCGCGAAGCTCCGCAGCGCCGGTCATGCGGTCGATAAAGCCGCGGAAGCCCCGGCCGAGGCAGCCGGCGACCGCGAAGCCCTGCTGGCCGAATTGAAAGATCTACAAGCGCAACTGCACGCCCAGCAGGGTGAGTCGCCATTGATTCTGCCGACCGTCGATCAACAGGCGGTCGGCGCGGTCGTGCAGGACTGGACCGGCATCCCGGTCGGCCGCATGGTCAAGAACGAGATCGAAACGGTATTGAAACTGCCCGACCTGCTCGAACAGCGCATCATCGGCCAGCGCCATGCGCTGGAAATGATCGCCAAACGCATCCAGACCTCGCGCGCCGGCCTCGACAATCCGAACAAACCGATCGGCGTGTTCATGCTGGCCGGCACCTCCGGCGTCGGCAAGACCGAAACCGCATTGGCGCTGGCCGAAACACTCTACGGCGGCGAGCAGAACGTGATCACGATCAACATGAGCGAATACCAGGAAGCGCATACCGTCTCGACCCTGAAAGGCGCGCCTCCGGGCTATGTCGGCTACGGCGAGGGTGGCGTGTTGACCGAGGCGGTGCGCCGGCGTCCGTACAGCGTGGTGCTGCTCGACGAGGTCGAAAAAGCGCATCCGGACGTGCACGAAATCTTCTTCCAGGTGTTCGACAAAGGCTGGATGGAAGACGGAGAGGGCCGGGTGATCGACTTCAAGAATACCTTGATCCTGTTGACCACCAATGCAGGCACCGACCTGATCGCGGGGCTTTGCAGCGACCCCGAACTGATGCCGGACCCGGAAGGTATTTCGAAGGCGCTGCGTGAACCGCTCTTGAAAGTGTTCCCGCCGGCCTTGCTCGGGCGTCTGGTCGTGATTCCGTATTATCCGCTCAGCGACGTGATGATCGGTGCGATCGCTCGCCTGCAACTCGGCCGCATCAAGAAGCGCATCGCCGAAAGCCACAAGGTGCCGTTCAGTTACGATGACGAGGTGATCAAGTTGATCGCGAGCCGCTGCACCGAACTCGAAAGCGGCGGGCGGATGATCGATGCGATTTTGACCAACACCGTGTTGCCGCGGATCAGCGAGGAGTTTTTAACGCGGATGATGGAAGGCAAGTCCATCGAACGGGTGCATGTAAGTGTGCAGGATGGGGATTTTGGGTATGGATTTGAGTAAGTAAAGTTCCCGGTGGGTAGGTATGCAAAATACAAGGCCTGCCCCCATTATGTTATTGTAATCTAATATAGGTGAGCCCCTCTCCGCCTAATCAGCATCTCTGAATTAACTTTAATTTTTTGTATATCATTATGAATGAGTCGGTTACTTGGCCTCTAGCTGTTAATATAATTAGACGTAAATCAACAAATAATACTTTTGGGCTTGTAAGAAAGCGCGCTGATGGCACGGCAAAACCGCATCAAGGCTGGGATTTTTCTGCTGAAATTGGGACCCCATTTTATGCAATTAGTAATGGCATCATCCGTTTCATACGTGATCGTGGCGATTACGGAGTACAGCTATGCCTTGAGTTTAATTATGAAAATGCCACCTATTTTGCATTTTATGCGCACTTGAGTAAGTGTTATTACGAGCTTGGAGAAAATCTGAGTATTGAGGTTGAGATAAATACACTATTAGGAAAGACCGGGGAATCCGGTAATGCTCAAGGAATGGCAAAAGACGACCAGCATTTACATTTTGAAATACGTACGGCACTTGTTCCTCGCTTAGGTTTACAAGATCGTATTAGCCCAATAAAAATATTTGGTAAGTGTCCTCTTAATCAACCGATTCCTGGATAGAAAATGTATTCTAAGATTGTCAGTAACCCAATCAATCAGTGTGTCAGGTTAACTTTAATTATCTTAATTGGAGTAATAAATGTTAATTGTGCGTCAGCAATAGATCGGATTGAAGTCACAAAAGTTATTGCCAAAGATATAACTTTCAATGACGTGCCCTGCAACGTTAGATACCCTCTTCAATCCAAAGTGTCGTTGTTGGTTTGTGGTAGTGCTGTTGCTCTTCAATCGTTAGGAATTGATGTCGATTCAAATATTTCTACAATGTTTACATTGGGGGATGACTCAGTAATTGCCGTAAACGAGTTTCCGCTTGACAAAGACGTGGTATTGATTGGTCAAGATCATATTGAGTCTATTGTTTTAATAGATACGGGGGCAGAGTTGTGTTACGGGACCATTGTCATTGGAATTGCCAAAGGCAACAATTTTTATAACTGGGGTACTTTAGATGAAGTGGTAGAAGAAAATGGCGATATTCATTGCTCTTCCAAAAAAATATCACTTAATATTTCAAGAGAAAATGTCGATATAATAGTATATTCTCCATTTGTTATGCCTAAAAAAGACGGAAGCTATGTCGAAATAAATCAAGATAGGAAGTATGTTTTTATTAAAAATGGAAAGTTTTTCAAAAAAAGCGACCCTATAAACTCGATAAATTCCAAGTCATAGGGTGTGACATCTTGGGTAACTTATTGTTTGTCATAGTGCATGCAGCTAATCTCAGTGGCACGAAGAGTGCCAGCGAGGTATTTTGGAGAGAGCGCTTGATAAATGGCCCTCATTGAAAGCTTGGGCGGGACGGGCTTTTTAACCCCGTTCCGAATGTTTCGTGATCGTTTTCCGGCCGCAATAACAATTGCGCCGGATGGTTTTTTCACCGTCGCAAAATCGACTGTGGACGGTATCCATGAGATGATTGTGCGGGCTCAGAATTCGCATAATCTTTGTTATTGTATAACTTAACTTGTCTGGACCAGATTATGCCTGCACTCCCATCTCGACTTGTCGCAGAATTCGAAAGCAAAGTAGCTCAAAACGAACTCGTGAGCAGCCACGACATCCACCTGTCGCGCCTCTCTGGCATGGCTCCTGCCGATATAGACGTGTTATGTGATTTTACTCGTGAAGAAGGATTGTTACTCATAATCCGCTGTCCGAAGCGTCCTGCGCGTTATTTCCAGGGCAGATATGCGCCGAAGCCGATGTCGGTTAAGGATAAGTCCGATCCTTCTACCGGACTGGTGACATTAGCCAACGGCACAATTTTGGTTTCTGATTATGATTTGATGTGCTTCTACCGCTTTTACGGTTTAGACGGATACCACAAGGTGATATTCTCCGGCGCAAATCCCGCACATCCAGACATACTCCCAGCTGAGGCAACGGCACTTTTGGCCAAAGTAAATCCTCGTTTAAAGTCACCCTTTCAGCATGGAGCTCAAGATGACTACGAATCCAAGAAACATCCCAACGTTCGTATGACGCAGGAGGGCACTAGTAGCCCTCCGGATCGATTTATTGCTTTCAATCTCGGCTTTGCTAGGGTCTTTGGCAACCCTGCTATGTTGCAAAAATACTATGTTAAGTATGGACTCGATTGGCCATACGATGAAGCTGGTCGGCACCGCTCAACCCGTAATTCATAAGATATGTTTACGATGTAGGCCGACATCCGTTCAGTCACTTTGCCGAAGTGCGGCAGCAGTGCATCTATTGCCCCCGCATAAAAAACTTATCCAACTCCTGGGTTGAGAGTTCAATCCAGGTCGGGCGGCCGTGGTTGCATTGGCCGCTGCGATCGGTTTGTTCCATATCCCGAAGTAAAGCGTTCATCTCGCTGACAGTCAGGCGCCGGTGCGCTCTGACCGAGCCGTGACAGGCCATCGTGGCCAGGACGGCATTCGCTTGCTGCTGCACCCGTTGGCTCACGCCATGCACCGAAAGATCGGCCAACACATCGCGCAGTAAGGTTTCGGCATCGGCCCCGGCCAACAGGGCCGGCACCGAACGCAAGATCAGCGTTTCCGGGCCGGATCGATTCACTTCGAGGCCCAGGGCGGCAAAATAATCATGCGACTGTTCGGCAAGATCGGCCTCGCGGGCGCTGACCTGGATCTTGATCGGCAACAGCAGCGGCTGCTGCGCGACCGCGCCTTGTTCGTATTGCCGTTTCAGGCGTTCGTAGCTGACCCGCTCGTGCGCGGCGTGCGCATCGACCAGGATCACCCCGGTCGGCGTCTCGGACAGGATATAGATGTTGTGCAGATGCGCGACCGCATAGCCCAATGGATGATCATCCGTTTTTTCCGTGGCCTGCATCGGTGTGGGAGATAGCATCGGCGGCGGCGAAACCGGCGTGCTGTGCAGCGCCCCATAAGCCCGGATTTCTTCCTGCACCGACAGCGGCAGAGTCGCCTGCTGCGGCGGGCGCGGCTGAAATGCCGGCGGCCGGCGTTCTTCGGTAATTTGCGGCTTGGCGAACGGCTCGGCCGGTGATTCCACCATCGGCAGCGTGACGGTATTTTGCTGCTGCCCCGGACGCACTTCGGCCAGCGAGCGGTGCAGCGCGCTGAACAGAAAGTCATGCACCAGGCGGCCCTCCCGGAAGCGCACCTCGAGCTTGGCCGGATGCGCGTTCACATCGACCAGCGCCGGGTCGAGCGTCAGATACAACACGAACACCGGCTGGCGGCCGTGATAGAGCACGTCCTGATAGGCCTGCTTGACCGCGTGCGCGACCAGCTTGTCCTTGATCAGGCGGCCGTTCACATAGAAAAACTGCATGTCCGGCTGGCTGCGCGAAAAGGTCGGCAGACCGACCCAGCCGGTCAGCTCCAGCCCGGAGGAGGCAAAATCGATCTTCACGCACTGGTCGATGAAGGCCGAACCGCAGATGCTCGCGATCCGCTTTTCCTGTTCGGCGGGCGCCAGGGCCGGCTTCAGGTTCAGGATTTCTTTTTGGTTATGCGTCAGCCTAAAGCCGATGTCGAAACGGCTCAATGCCATCCGTTTGATCAGCGTTTCGATATGGTCGAATTCGGTCTTTTCGGATTTTAAAAACTTGCGGCGCGCCGGCGTGTTGTAAAACAGGTCGCGCACATCGACGGTCGTGCCCTTGGGGTGCGGGTCGGGTTGCGGATCGAAGTTGCTTTCGGTGCCGTCGGCACGGACCTGCCAGGCGCAATCGGCGCCATCGGTCCTTGAAATCAGCGTCAGGCGGGCGACCGAGCTGATGCTCGGCAGCGCTTCGCCGCGAAAGCCCATGCTGGCGACGTGTTCGAGGTCGTCGAGCGTCGCGATTTTACTGGTTGCATGGCGGGACAGTGCGAGCGGCAAATCGTCCTTGTCGATGCCGCTGCCGTCGTCGCGGATCTTGATCAGCCGGGCGCCGCCTTGTTCGATGTCGATGTGGATCTGCCGGGAGCCCGCATCGAAGCTGTTTTCAACCAGTTCCTTGACCACCGACGACGGTCTTTCGACCACTTCGCCCGCCGCGATCTGGTTAACGAGCTGGGTTGGGAGTAAATGAATGCGCATTCGCGTGAGTTCAAAAAAAGGCTTATTTTACCGTTGATCGGCCGGAAAGCGTACAACAGTCGCCCGAATCAAAATCATACTGGTATAATTGAACGATTTTCGGGTAGGGTGCGCATCGCGCACCTTCGACTCTATCTAACCCAGAAAAGATGCGCGATGCGCACCCTTACGACTGATGAAATTAAGCAAAATCTTCGGCTTGCATGCCGTGCAATCGGCGTTGCACTATTCGCCGGACAAAATTACCCAGGCCTGGATCGACGGCCAACGGCAGGATCAGCGCCTGGCGCGGGCCATCGCCGACCTGGAAGCGCTCGGCATCCGGCCCGAGAAGACCGAGCGCAAGAAGCTGGATCGCTTTGCGGAAGGCGGTCAACACCAAGGCATCGTGGTCGAAGTCGAAATGCCCGGCGAGTTGCCGGAGCACGATCTGAAAACGGCGGTCGAGAATCTGACCGCGCCGGCCTTGTTCCTGGTGCTCGATCATGTGCAAGACCCGCATAATTTCGGCGCGTGCCTGCGCACCGCCGATGCGACCGGCGTCCACGGCGTGATTGTCACGAAGGACAATGCGGCCAGCATTACCCCGACCGTCTGCAAGGTCGCGAGCGGCGCGGCCGAAACGGTGCCGGTATATCAGGTGACCAATCTGGCCCGCACCTTGCGCTGGCTGAAAGAGCAGGGCATCTGGGTGTTCGGCGCGGCCGGCGACACCGCGCAAAGCGCCTATCAGTCCGATTTTAGCGTGCCGATGGCGCTGGTGGTCGGCGCGGAAGGCAAGGGCCTTCGGCGTCTGACCCAGGAAGCCTGCGATATGCTGGTTTCTCTGCCGATGCGGGGCAGCGTCGAAAGTCTGAATTTGTCGGTTGCGACCGGCGTATTGTTATATGAGGTTCTGCGGCAGCGGACGACGGCATGACGGATAAGCCGATGATGCTCGCGGGCGTCGATTTGAGCTGCATACGCGATGACCGCGTGCTGTTCAAGGCACTGAATTTTACCCTGCATGCAGGGCAGGTCCTGTTGCTCGAAGGCAAGAACGGCAGCGGCAAGACGTCCTTGCTGCGCATCCTCTGCGGTTTTCGCGAGGCCGACGCGGGTCAGGTGCTGTGGCGCGGCGAAGCGATCGATGACAGCCGCTATTATGCGGACATGGCCTATGTCGGCCATCTGGACGGCATCAAGAAGGAACTGACCGTGCTCGAAAATCTGAACGTCTCGCTAGCCCTGGGCCGGCCCGGACGTTTTACGATCGCCGATGCGCTGGAGAAGGTGCACTTGGCGGGCTATGACGATGTGCCGGCGCAGGCCTTGTCGGCCGGTCAGAAGCGGCGCCTGTCGCTGGCGCGCCTGTTGATCACCGGCAACCACTTATGGATTCTCGACGAGCCGTTTACCTCGCTCGACCGGGCCGGCATCGCGCTGATCGAATCGCTGATGCGCGAGCACTGCGCCGACGGCGGCATGATCGTTTTAACCTCACACCATGACATCGATCTGCATGACGCGGTCGTGCAGCGTATTTATTTATCCTGATGACACTGACTCGAGCTTTTCTGGCCATCGTCCGCCGCGATCTGGTGCTGGCGTTTCGGCGGCGCGCGGAGATGATCAATCCCTTGCTGTTTTTTGTGCTGGTGATTACGCTGTTTCCGCTCGGCATCGGCGCACAGCCGCATTTATTGCAGTCTATCGCGCCGGGCGTAATCTGGGTCGCCGCGCTGCTGGCGGCGATGTTGTCGCTGGACAGCCTGTTCCGCTCCGACTTCGATGACGGCTCGCTCGAACAGATGCTGCTGAGCCCGCATCCGGCGTCGCTGCTGGTGCTGGCCAAGGTGATCGCGCACTGGCTGGTGACCGGTCTGCCGCTGCTGCTGGTCGCGCCGTTGCTCGCGGTGTTTCTGGGGCTGCCCAATCATGCCCTGGGCGTATTATTGTTGACGTTGCTGCTCGGCACGCCGGTGCTCAGCCTGATCGGCGGGATCGGCGTCGCGTTGACCGTAGGCCTCAGGCGCGGCGGCATGATCCTGTCGCTGCTCGTGCTGCCGCTCTATGTGCCGGTGCTGATCTTCGCCGGCAATGCGGTGCAAATGGCGGCCGGCGGTTTGCCGGTCGATGCGCAGATCAGCATATTGATTTCGATCCTGCTCTTGTCATTGGTCCTGGCGCCCTGGCCGACCGCGGCGGCATTAAAAATGAGTATTAATTAGCAATATCCCGTAAAATATTTCGATTTATCGTTTCCGCGCTTCGTGTCACTGCCATTAAGTTAAGGCGGGTATCTCCCTCTCCCTTCGGGAGAGGGGCGGGGTGAGGGGGAATCAAATAAGGAAAAATACTTTATTTTGACCCCCTCATCCTAGCCTTCTCCCGGAGGGAGAAGGGACCGGCCATCCATTACTTAATGGCAGTTTACCAGAGCACGGGAACACCGGCTGCACCGCTCCGGCGGTGTGTGATAAAGAGCGTCGGAAATAGTGGATGCTTTCGCTTAGCCACCCTTCGCCTTAAACTCTGTACTTTGCATGCAATGTTTTTAGTACCCGATTCCGTAGTCCGATTTTTTCACCGCATGGCCTCGCCGCCGCATTTCTATGCGCTGACCGAGCGCCTGATGCCCTGGCTGAGCGCCATTTTCATCCTGTTGACCGCTGCCGGCCTGTATGGCGGCCTGTATCTCGCCCCGGCGGATTACCAGCAGGGCGACAGTTACCGGATCATCTATATCCATGTGCCGAGCGCCTGGATGTCCTTGTTCATCTATACCGTGATGGCGGCGGCGGGCGCGATCGGCCTGGTCTGGCGGATCAAGCTGGCCGAGGTGGTCGCGATCAGCAGCGCGCCGGTCGGCGCCGGTTTTACCTTTGTCGCGCTGGTGACCGGCTCCTTGTGGGGCAAGCCGATGTGGGGAACTTGGTGGGTCTGGGATGCCAGGCTGACTTCCGAACTGATCCTGTTGTTCCTCTATCTCGGCGTGATCGGACTTTACGGCGCGATCGACGACAAGCGCATCGCCTCGAAAGCGGTCGCGATTTTGGCGCTGGTCGGCGTGGTGAATATCCCGATCATTCATTACTCGGTCGAATGGTGGAACACGCTGCATCAGGGACCGACGGTCACCAAGATGGACAAGCCGTCGATTCATGTCAGCATGCTGATTCCGCTGCTGTTGATGGCGCTCGCTTTCAAATTCTATTACTTGATCGCGATGCTGCAACGCGCGCGCGTCGAAGTCTTGCTGCGCGAGCGTTCGGCGCAATGGGTTCGCAACAAATTTTTCGGGGCTGCGTCATGAGTTTGCAGGAATTTTTCGCGATGGGCGGCTACGGCTTTTATGTCTGGACCGCCTACGGTATTACCCTGGCGGTGCTCGCCGCCAACATCATGATTCCGGTCATGCAGCGCAAACAATGGCTGCGCCGGCAACTCTTAAAAAGTAAACGGAAGGAAGGATGAAACCCGCTAGAAAACAGCGATTGCTGCTGATCGGCCTGATGGTGGTCGGCATCGGCGCGGCGACATTTTTCGCGCTGAAATCATTTAACGACAACCTGATGTATTTTTTCTCGACGACCGATGTCGTGGCCGGCAAGGCGCCGAAGGACGCGTTGTTCCGCCTGGGCGGCATGGTGGTCAAAGGCTCGGTGTCGCGTCCCGGCGACGGCATGACCGTGCGCTTCACCTTGACCGATTTCAGCAAGGAAGTGGTCGTCGAATACACCGGCATCCTGCCTGACCTGTTCCGGGAAGGCCAGGGCATCGTCGCGCACGGTAAATTGAACGACCAGGGCGTCTTCATCGCCGAGGAAGTGCTGGCCAAGCATGATGAGAACTACATGCCGCCGGAAGTGAAGGCGAGCCTGAAAAATCAGGGTGCGCCTGCCGAAGGCAAATAGGTTTAATTAGAAAAATGCCCGTTAAAACGTGCATTTTTACCGATTGACGACGGGCAGACTGACTTATGAATAATCCCAAAATGACCTATTTCCCCGATGAGGATGTGATCCATTTGGCGATGACCGACGAAGAGGAGGCGGGGAGCATGGAGTTGAGCCCTCACATTACCGCCGAATTGAATGCCGAGGGTGAGTTGATCGGTGTCGAAATCCTCAAAGCCAGCGTTTTTTTAAGAGACTTTATCCTTGAAAGCACGCAAGCCAAGCTGATGCAATCCCGTAAGCGGGCCAGTTAAATAATCCACATGGACAGCAACAAAAAAGGTCAACCCCAATGATACCCGAAATAGGACACCTCGCGCTGATCATGGCCCTGTGCATGGCTGTCGTCTTGGCCATCTTGCCGATCGCAGGCTCCGCGCGCGCGATTGCCGGTTGGATCGGCGTCGCCCGGCCCGCCGCTTATGCCCAGCTCTTGTTCATGGCGATCTCGTTCGGTTGCCTGACGACGAGCTTTTTGACGCACGATTTTTCGGTCGCCTATGTCGCGACCAACTCGAATACCGCGCTGCCGACGCTGTACCTGATTTCGGGCGTCTGGGGTGCGCATGAAGGCTCGCTCTTGCTCTGGGCACTGGTGCTGTCGTGTTGGACCGGCTTGGTCGCGCGCTTCAGCAAGAGCATTCCGGAGGCGACCGTCGCGCGGGTGCTCGGCGTGATGGGGCTGGTGGCGATCGGCTTTTTACTGTTTCTGTTGTTGACCTCGAACCCGTTCGAGCGGCTGTTTCCGGCGCCTGCCGAAGGCCGCGACTTGAACCCGCTGCTGCAAGACCCCGGTCTCGCGATCCATCCGCCGATGCTGTACATGGGCTATGTCGGCTTCTCGGTCGCCTTCGCGTTCGCGATCGCAGCGCTGCTCGAAGGCCGGCTCGATGCGGCCTGGGCGCGCTGGTCCAGGCCCTGGACCAATATCGCCTGGATGTTCCTGACCATCGGCATTGCGCTCGGCAGTTGGTGGGCCTATTATGAACTGGGCTGGGGCGGCTGGTGGTTTTGGGACCCGGTCGAAAACGCCTCGTTCATGCCCTGGCTGGTCGGCACCGCGTTGATCCATTCCTTGGCCGCGACCGAAAAACGCGGCGTGTTCAAGACCTGGACCGTCCTTTTGGCCATCTTCGCCTTTTCGCTGAGTCTGCTCGGCACCTTCCTGGTCCGCTCGGGCGTCCTGACCTCGGTGCATGCGTTCGCGAGCGATCCGGCGCGCGGTCTGTTCATCCTGGTGTTCCTCGGGGTCGTGGTCGGCGGCTCGTTACTGCTGTATGCGGTCAGGGCGCCGACCGTCAAAAGTAGCGCGACTTTCGACTGGGTGTCGCGCGAATCGGTGATTCTGGTGAACAACATCCTGCTGGTCGTGACCGCGGCCAGCATCCTTCTCGGCACCCTCTATCCCTTGGTGATCGATGCGTTGGGACTCGGCAAGATTTCGGTCGGTCCTCCGTATTTCAACGCGGTGTTCATTCCATTGACCGCGCCGCTCGCGGTCGCGGTCGGCCTCGGCATGCTCTTGCGCTGGAAACGCGACCTGTTTGGCGCGCTGGCGCTGCGGGTGCGCTGGATCGCGCTGGCCTGTATCGTGCTGGGCTTGCTGTTGCCGCTGTTGATGCCGTTTTATTCCTGGGCGGCGGTGTTCGGCTTGAGCCTTGCGTTCTGGACCTTGGCCAGCACCGGGCTGTCTTTTTACGACCGCATGGGCGCGAAGGGCTTCTCCTGGCAGCGGCTCGCGGGCATTCCTTCCGGTTTCTACGGCATGACGCTCGCGCACGCGGGCATCGCGGTATTTGCGGTCGGCATCACGCTGACCTCGGCTTATAGCATCGAGAAAGACGTGCGTATGGCGCCGGGCGAGGCATTGGACATGTCCGGCTACAGCTTCCGCTTCCACGGCGTCAAGCAAACGCAGGGTCCCAATTATGTCGCCGAACAGGCGTTCGTGACGGTCGATCATGATGGCAAAAGAGTCGCCGAGATGCAGCCGCAAAAACGCGTCTATCAGGTGCAGAAAATGCCGATGACCGAGGCCGCGATCGATGCCGGCCTGTTCCGTGACCTGTTCGTCGCGATCGGCGAGCCTCTGGGCAATCAGGGCGCCTGGAGTCTCAGGATTTATTATAAATCGTTCATCCGCTGGATCTGGCTGGGCGCGATGTTGATGGCGGCCGGGGGCCTCTTGGCCGCGCTCGATCGGCGCTACCGGATCAACGCGAAAAACAAGGAAGACGCCAATGCTTAAATACCTGATCCCTCTGATTATCTTCATCGTGATGGGCGTGTTCCTCGCGATCGGCTTGAAACTGAACCCGACCGAGATCCCGTCCCCGTTCATCGGCAAGCCGGCCCCGGCGTTCAGCGCGGCGAAGCTCGATAATCCCGAACAAAAACTGTCGCCCGAGGATTTGAAAGGCAAGGTCTGGCTGTTCAATGTCTGGGCGTCCTGGTGCGTGTCGTGCCGCGCCGAGCATCCGGTGCTGAATCAATTGGCGCAGCAGCACGCGGCGCTGATCATCGGACTGAATTACAAGGACGCGCGGGACGATGCCTTGAACTGGCTCAATCAGCTCGGCAATCCTTACGACATGAGCGTGAGCGATCAGGAAGGGCGGATCGGCATCGACTGGGGCGTCTATGGCGTGCCGGAGACCTTCGTGGTCGACAAGAAAGGCGTCATCCGCCATAAACATACCGGTCCCGTGACGCCTGAAACCGTGCAGCAAACCCTGCTGCCTCTGATCGCAAAACTGCAAGCCGAATGAAACCGATTACTCTGATTTTTCTTTTGTTGCTGGCTGGCGTGAGCAGCGCCGGCGTCGAATACCGCGAATTCAAGAATCCCGAACAGCAGGAAGCCTACGAATCGCTGACCTCGGAACTGCGCTGCCTGGTCTGCCAGAATCAGACCATCGCCGATTCGAATGCGGACCTCGCCGCCGACCTGCGCCGGCAGGTCTATGAAATGCTGGAAAAAGGCCAGTCGAAGGACGAAGTCGTGAAATTCATGACCGAGCGCTACGGCGATTTCGTGTTATACAAGCCGCCGTTCAAGGTCAAAACGCTGCTGCTCTGGCTCGGGCCGGTGCTGTTTTTTCTGATCGGCGCGCTATTCGTGATCGTGTTGATCCGCCGCAAACAGACCAGCCCGAAGCCGTCGCTCAGCGACGAACAAAGGCAAAAGATTCGCCGCTTACTGGATGAAGGTGACCGCTCTTGAACATCGTATTTTTTCTGATCGCGGCCGCATTTATCCTGGTCGCCTTTGCGTTCGTCTTGCCGCCGTTGTGGCGCGCCCGCCAATTGCAGCAGGCCGATCTCGATCATCGCAATATCGAGATCGCCAGGATTCGGCTCGCCGAACTTAAAAACAATCTGCGCGCCGGCGGCATTAGCCAGGCGCAATTCGACGAGCAGGTCGCCGAACTGGAACTCGCGCTCAGCGACGATCTTTCGATCGAAAGCCAGGTCAAGGCCGCCAATACCCAGGGCCGCTGGATGGTTTACCTGGTTGCCGTGGCGGTGCCGGTATTGGCAGGATCGCTGTATCTTGCGCTCGGACGCTTCGATGCGGTCGAGCACGGCGCAGAACTCGCCCAAGCCGCGCCGGCGGGCATGCCGAATGCCGCGGACATCGAAAAAATGGTCGCGGGGCTGGCCGAGAAGATGAAGGCGAACCCCGACGACGCCGAAGGCTGGCTGATGCTCGGCAAGTCGTACAAATATCTCGAACAATTCCCGAAAGCCGCCGACGCATTCGGGAATGCCTATCGTCTGATGGGCGACAAGCCCGACGTGATGCTGCTCTACGCGGAAGCGCTGGCCTTCGCCGCCGAGAAAAACCTGGCCGGCAAACCGTCCGAACTGATCTTCAAGGCGCTGAAACTCGAACCCGAAAACCCGAACGGCCTCTGGCTTGCGGGCCTTTCCAAGGTACAGCAAGGCGACCCGCAGGGCGCCGCGGTGCTGTGGCGGAAGCTAGAATCCTTGCTGCCGGAAGGCTCCGAGCCGCGGAAGGAAATGCAGAACATCATTGCAGGGCTCCCGGGGCAGGCGCAGGTTGCGGCAAGCGAGCCGCAGACACCGCCGGCTGCCGCTACTGCGGCCCCTTCGATTAGCGTCGAAGTCAGCCTGGCGCCGGAACTCCAGCAAGCCGCAAGTCCCGGCGACACCTTATTCATCTATGCCCAGGCCCTGACGGGACCTAAAATGCCGCTCGCGATCGTGCGCAAACAGGTCTCCGACCTGCCGCTCAAGGTCACGCTCGACGATACGATGGCGATGATGCCGGCGATGAAATTATCGAATTTCGGCGAGGTGAGATTGCTTGCGCGCATCTCCAAATCCGGTCAGGCCGTTACGCAGCCGGGGGATTTGATCGGGGCGGTAGAAAAAGCGGCCGTATCCGGATCGGGCGATTATAAAGTCGTGATTAACCAGCGAGTTGAATAATCGTTCGTGCCGGCGATTTTCGGGTTAGCATGCGCCCCGCATCACTAGGCCGGACGGGTTTTGTAAACCCGTCCGCACATTCTCTTATTGCTTTGAAGTTGGCTTGAAACATTCAGGCCGGAGTGACAAATCTCGGATCGCTGATAGTATGTGGCTATCGCTAGTTACGCTCCTAAATTGCGTCTTAACGCGTTTTAGTTACAGGACAGTCATGGTTTATTCCAAGGATCGACTTCGTTGCTATGCTTTACTGCTGGGCCGGTATTTTTAGAGGTTTTTTTAGGCCTTTTTGCATTCCACTCATCCAGTATTTTGCTAATATTTGGAGTTGGATTAGGCAACAGGGATTTCCAAATCATATATCCATAAGTTCCTAATAGAAGAGAGAAAAGTACAAGATACTTGGTTTTTATTATAATATCCCAGCACTCTTGCTTAATTTCGTGGGGCCAGAGGGATGAGCGCACCTCTTCACAGAAAAATTCTATTTTATAGACACTCATGTTGTAGTAGAAATTGGCAAGGAGATCATATTCAGAATTGTAGTTTTGTGAGAGCAAAAACCACACAAATACAGATGCGCTCGCTACAACACAGATTAATTTTCCGACTCTCTCGTTCTCACTCATCTTACACCCTTCAGAATCTTGCCCAGCCCTAAAAGCCCAATAAATAATTCCACTTAGTATATCTTCTTTGCTTTTAACTTTATTTTCAACATATTTTGAATGCTATCCAGAAGGTAGATTCGCAGCAGGCAATACCTTATCGAAGTCTCTCAAACCATGGTTGTCAAAAACCTTGTCGGCTGGTTTTTTTCATTTGCATCGAAGCTTTGTGATGGCATCCGCTATGGCGGTTGGCTCGGCAACTGCTCCATGCGTTGCTCTACCTCCTGCATCCCTGCATTCGTGCGCGAAACCGCCATACGAGCTTAGGTGAAACTTTTTGCCCCCGCCTTGTTCAAAAAGTGAGCAACCCGTTGGCTACCCGCAATGATTTTACCCTGTTCCGTTGGGGCTGATTTGGCAAGGTTTTCTTCTGGAGGAACTATCTTTAGTATAATGAGGGCAATGGAATGGGCATAAAACTGAGGGTGTCCTCGAACCGAGGATCGGCCTTCTGGCGGGGCTCTCCGAAGGGGATGCCTTGAGGCTTGTGAGCGGGTATGCCCAGCTTTTAATCAATACACCTATTTGTGTGCAAAGTGACTCGATGAAAATGGCCACATATTTCGGTTCGATCAAACCGATTCTGTTCTGGTCGGTCGCGGCGATTATGACTTTGTCGGTAGTCGCGCAAGCCAATTCGAACGAAACCTTCGTCAGCCAAGGCATGCTGCCCTATGGGTTTTCGATGACATCCTTGCAAGGCGGCAACGACGTTGATCCGCACAAAGCCATTACCCTGGAGGCGGTGGGCTTGGGCGCCCGCTTGTCCAAGGTTGAACTGCTCGACGGCACGGGAAAAGTCCTGTTTGCGGCGAAGGATCAAACCCGCCTTAGCCTGCCTGTCCCTCTAGCTTTCGAGGCTCGCCATAAGATCAAGGTGACGGCGGAGCGGTATTGGTCCGGAGAGTCCGAAACCCGTGAAATTAACTTCACAACGGCCGCCATACCGAAGTTGGAAGGGCCCACGCTTACCCGGTTGGGCCCGGACGCCTCGGTGACCCTGCATTTCGACCGACCCGTGGGGGAGGTGCAGGCCACCGGCGGCCTGACGTTGAAGACGGAACACGATGCCACGGGCCATAACATCCGGTTGCTGGCGAGTGCTTATGGGCAAGACCATAAGTATGCGGTCCAGGTGAACTATAAAACCCCCACGGGCGTATCCCTGCCGCCGCTCGATCTGGAATTGACAACCGCGCCACCCCTTGCCGCCGAGACGAATGTCAAGGGATTGACCAATCTAGGCTTGATGTTGCCGCTGCAAGTGACTTTTAATGAAGCGTTGGCCGATCGGGCCAACGCGGCGAGCCATCTCAAGGTGCAAACCCGTGATGGCCAAGCCATCTCTGGAAAATGGCGCTGGATTGGGCCTCGCCAGCTTAGATTTACCCCCCAGCCTGCATGGCCGGCCTCAAGCGCCATCGAAGTCAGCGACGACGGGCAACATTTAAGAAGCGAGCGCGGCGGGATGCTGAAGCAAGCCCTGATCGAGCAATTCAGCACCGGCACGGACCGGAGGCTTTTCGTCTACCTGGACAGCCAGCGTGTGGAGGCTGTGGAAAACGGCAAAGTGGTGCGCACCTTCAAGGTCAGCACGGGCAAAAGCAAAACCCCCACGGTGACGGGTTCCTTTTATATCTATGACCGTTACCGCCACAAGAGAATGCGTAGCGATGTCGGCAAGGGGCAGCCCGGTTTCTATGAAGTGGAAGACGTCCCGTATACGCAGTTCTTCCATAGAGACTATGCCTTCCATGGCGCGTTTTGGCACAATAGTTTTGGCCGTCCCGCCAGCCATGGCTGCATCAACATGGCTACCAAAGACCAAAACAAGCGCTGGCCCAATGTCTCCGAGGATGCCGGGTGGCTTTATAACTGGGGGGCGCTGGGCCTGCCGGTGACGGTGATGAATAAGGCGCCCGAGCCGATGCAGGCCGGTCATGTGCCGGCCAAAGACAGCAAAGGCACGAATCAGCAGGCCCGTGCCGAGACGGCGATCAGGCAAGAGAATCCCGGCAGAGTCGTTGTCAGGTAGGCAGGCTATTTAATTGCAGAAATCCGGCTTTTCAGTATGACCTACGCCGGACGGGTTTTGTAAACCCGTCCGAACATTTTCTTGAAGCCTTGCCGTTGGCGCGAAACGTTCAGTCCAAGGATTGTAACCCCGGCCTGTGGGACAAATCTGTCTTGAGCGCGATTTTCAGATTAGCATGCGCTCTTCAGCATCAGCCCGACCACACGCCCATCGGCCTGGCGACGAATGACGGCCTGGCAATTACAGACATCGCCGCGAAACACGGTTTCGGTAAGATTGTTGGAATTCTCGGCCGGGCGCGTCTCGGGCTCGCGCCAGGCGATGCCGCAGCCCGTGTCGCCGAAAGCCGAGCGCTCGGCGCCGGCAAGGACCGCTTCCGGTTTTTGATTGGAAGGCAGCGTAAAACTGGCGTTTTGCTCCGTGTATTCGATGCGCTGATCGCGTTTGACATGCAGCCAGCCTCCTTCTTTAAACTGGTATTCCAACACGACGACCGCATCGTCCTGATAGCGGATACGGCATGAAGCAAGGCCGTTGGCGGCCGGAATCGTGTAGAGCGGGCAGGTCTTGATGTTGCGCTGGAGGGCTTGGGCAGTGAGTAGGTCTTGCGCTGACGGTTTGCCTTCCACCACCGTACACGACACTGGCGGGAGCGGTGGCGTCGCATTGCCGGTCAGGGCGGGCGTTGCCGAGCAGGTCGCCAGCAGGAAGCCGGCCCTGCAGAGCGTCAACAAGGAAGTGGCCCGGCTCATTCAATGCCTCGGTCTGTCAAATACTATCAGTGGAGAAACCGCCTCGATATGACGCATCTGAAAACCTTAGGTGGTTTTTTAGAAAGAATGCATCTATAGTCGATGTCATTATCTCGTTGGCTTCGGCTCCGCTCAGCCAACGGCAAATATTTCATTTCGGGTAAACTCATTTCCGGAAATCGCCTTATCGATCAGCTCGGTTACGGTTTCTTCTACACGATGTTCTTTGGCAGGCGCTCACCGTGCCGAAGGCGAGGCGATGCAGAGATTGCGCTGAGCGCGGTTGTTCTCGAACAGCGTAACACGGTTTATGATGTCATCGGCGCTGCTTTGCCCGATTGGCCCTGCGGCGATGCGGCCGGTTGCTGCGCTGACCAGATGCACGTAACTCCGATGCGGGCCGCCCGCGATGGTTGAATTGATTAACAGCTCGGTTTCATCATGCTCCCGCGTTTTCATCGAAGCCGCGCTGCCAGGGTTACAGGCACCGAAAAATATCAGGCCGTTTTCCTTGGTCAGAGAAGCCAGCGATTTGGTGAAGCGAAAGAATCTTTCCTCGGATATTTCAGCGGCGGTTTTTTGCTCGAACAAGGGTTCTCGGCAAATTAGCTCACAGCTATCGAGCAAGTAGGGCCGCAGCCTCTCCGGCTGGCTAGCCAGGCGTTCCGGCGCGCAATAACGGGCGTAGCAGGCGTGATCCAGCGGCTGCAACTGTTTTTCGAGCCCTTTCAGCAGATGGAAGGTGTCGCTCGATTTCATCGGCGCCATTTCCGGCCAGCGCGTGGCCATATAGTCGCTGAATACGGTGTTTTTGCGGGTGTCGTAGGTGATCGACATCGCATTCTCAAGCCCCGGTTGCGCCTCGGAAAGCTGAAGCAATTTGCCTGTGTTCCCCGTGATCTCAAGTTTTTGCCAAAACACCGCATTTTTGAGGACGGGCCCGTCAAAACCGCCGTGGCTGATGAAAACCACCCGGTCGAAAGGCGGCGCTTGCTCCGCTACTTGCTCGACTTCGCGATAATAATCGGGCCAGCTCCAAAGATCGCGCAGCACGGTAACGTCCGCATGGAACTGGTTCCTATAAAAGGCTTTCAGCGTGCGGGCCGGCTGTTCGGACCACCTTGGACTCTCGGTCGAGTGCGGGTCTTTGCTCAGTAAGGGAATCAGCAGCACCCGCTGCGGCCGCTGCAGATTTAGGTCGCTCAATCTGCCAGCAAAGAAACCGCAAGACTTCGAGTGATCCGCGTCGCTGTAAACATCCGCAGCCCCCAGCGACAGTAGCAATACCATCAGCAGCCGACGGTTCACGATTTTTTTCATGATAAGGCCTGTCAAAAAATAGCGGGGAATCCAATCTTGTCCCGCAAAGTTACACTGCGATACGATTCGCTATGGGGCGATAAAAACACGCCTTGTCTATGGTGCTCATATTAGACCACAACACGCGGTTATCCCGGACATCCCGATAGGCAATACATTAGAGTAGAATGGTGCTTTGTCGTTCCGGTCGGCGTGCATTCCGGTGCGTTTTACGCGCAGTCCGGCCAAGCGCAATGACCTTACCGGCAGAAGTGTGGGGCAGGCGTAGCCTGTGCCATCATCTTCGAAGATGATGGCACATCAGGTTGAACGGAGGGTGCTATGAAATTTTTCGTGCCTTTCGTGTTTTTTGTGGACGATGCATCACAGCAGTTCTCAACTTTCCGCCTGAAACGAATAGCCCAGCCGTTTTTGTTTAGCATAATACATGCTGGCATCGGCATAGTGCAGCAATGCATCACTGTCGGTAGCGTGGCGGGGGTAGAGGGCGATGCCGATGCTGACGCCAAATTGTATCGAGGTCTCGCCGTAAGCGATCGGTTTATTCAGGGTGTCCACGATTTTTTTCGCGACCGCAGTCGCGGCTGCCTCGTCGCCGTCCGGCAGCAACAAGGCAAATTCGTCGCCGCCTAAACGCGCGGCGGTATCGGAGTCTCGCACTATCCCCGAGAGCTTTATCGCCACTTCCTTCAGCGCATAATCGCCTGCCGCGTGACCCATCTTATCATTCACCGATTTGAATCCGTCCAGATCCAGAAAAAGCACCGCCAAGGACACCCGACTGCGATGCGCCATCGTGATCGACTGTTGTAAACGATCGACCAACATCCGGCGGTTGGCAAGGCCGGTAAGTTCGTCATGGAAGGACAGCCAGATGAGGCGTTCGTCTTCCTGTTTGCGTTTGGTGATTTCGAAAACCAGGCAGTCCACGCCGATGCAGTTGCCGAACTCGTCATAAACCGGCTCGCTGGTGATTTCGAGCCAGCGCCGTTCGTTGTCGCTGTCATAGACTTCAAGCGCATAGGGCGGGCAGGGCTTGCCCTGGCGGCATAACTCCAGCAGCCTGCTGATTCTTATGTTTTCCGGATGGTCGGTAATACGATTCTGAAAAGTGCTGATGAATTTTTCGGGGTTATAGCCGAGTATTGCCGAGACGGAGGGGCTGACATAAGTGATTTTGCTCTGCTTGTCGCACTGAAAGAAAAAATAATTTTTGCTCTGATTTTCGATCAGATTGCGAAACCGGGTATCGCGGTTTTTCAGTTCGGTTGCGCGTTTCAGCAGCATCTCTTCAAAATCGTTCGGAGAGGCCGTTACGGTCTGAGAGTCTGGCGAGAAGGGATTCTGCGGTGGCGGTACCGGATGCCGGTGATGGAGCCGGACGCGCAGGGTCCATAAGCCGACCACGCCGACAACCGCGAGCAATGGCCAGGTGGATAGCCAATAATTCTCTTCGCGGCGGGGAGGAGCGGTCTTGATGGTGTGCACGATGCTTTTTGGGGCTGGGCTTTCTTTGGCTACGACAGGGGCCACAGCGGGCGGCGGCACCCATTTGAAATAGATCGCGTTCATTTCGGCTTCGCTTAAGGCATCCAGCCCTTTTTGCATAATACCGGCCAGTATCGGCCAATCGCCGCGCACCGCAATGCTTTCATCGGCGGTACGGCGTTCATAAAAGCCCGCAAATTTGATGTCGCTTAATCGGTATTCGGTTTGTAAATAACTGGCGGTGCCGACAAAGGTGATGCAGGCATCCGCTTTTTTCGTGCTGACCGATTGTAGACATTCCCGCATCGACTTCACGACATGGGGTTTGATGGACGGATGCTTTTTTTTGATGCCCTCGGCATATTGATAGTTAAGGATATAGGCGACGGTTTTTCCGGCAAGATCACTGGGCTTTTTGATCGCCGTGTCATTTTTCCGGGTGATGATGGCCAGGGATTTGGTCAGATAGGGGTGGGTAAAATTAAATAATAAGCGGCGTTCCGGCCGGTCCACCATGGTCGCCACAATATCCGTGCGACGTTCGGCAACGGCTCTGTAGATCTGATTCCAGCTTTTTCGCGGCTGATGTTCAAAGCGGATCGGGAGTTTTTGACTGAGCGCATTGAAAATGTCGACTGCGATGCCGCTGAACTTTCCGTTTTGATCAACAAAACTGTAAGGCGGCAGGGAGTCGTCGAAAGCGACCCGGATTGTTTTATGGCGTGCAAGCCAAACTTTTTCTTTTGCGCTCAGCTCTAGCGAATAAGGCGCCGAAGTCTGGCTGCTCGACCGCAGTTCGGTGGATGTGCCCGCAAATGCACTATTGGCCAGCAGGCACATTGCAATGAGAAAAACCATTTTGATAAGTTGCGATCTGATTTGAAATGGCATGCCGCCAAAAAATTTGCTTGGAAATTGTTAAAAAACCGGTTCTGTTCCTTTTGTTACTAAGATAGATAACCGGCGGTGGCGTTCAAAAGAATGCGAAAGAATTCGTTAATCTCCGGGTTGCCGTCGTCTGGTTGTTGCCGAGAGCTATCGATGACCAAGACTTGTGGCGTTAAGTTATTTTTAACATATAAGCCGCTTATTTTCCAGTTTTTGATAAAACTCTAACAGGGTTAGTGCCCATCTTTCGAGCCTATCGAAGGTTCACCGTTCCGCCTGTCACATAACTTTCATTTGTCTCTGTTAGCATCGCGCAGACTGTAAACCGTTGAGGAGGCGATGCGGCAGCATGCATCGGCAATGCCGCATCGGTCTGCGCTGAGATCACAAGAAACATCAATTGCCTATGGACAACATCTCTTACCGAACCATCTGGATTTCAGATCTGCACCTCGGCTCCACGCAATGCCAGGCGGATGTGCTGCTCGATTTTTTGAAGCACAACGACAGCGAAAAGCTGTATCTGGTCGGCGACATCATCGATTTCTGGGCGCTGTCGAAGAAAATGTACTGGCCGCGCGATCACAATACGGTGATCCAGAAAGTGCTCAGGAAAGCGCGGCACGGCACGCAGATCATTTATGTGCCCGGTAACCATGACGAAAATGTCAGGGATTACAACAATTATGTGTTCGGCGATATCGAGGTCAAAAACATGGATGTGCACACCACCTCCAAGGGCAAGCAGTTCCTGGTCGTGCATGGCGACGAGTACGACACGATCGCCCAATACCATCAGTGGATCGCCAAACTGGGCAGCGTGAGTTATGACTTTCTGCTCTGGATCAATCGCATCTTGCGGACGATCCGGCGCTGGCTCGGGATTCAGTCGCATTTTTCGCTGGCCGCGTTTGTGAAGTTCAAGGTCAAGAATATCGTGCAATTCATATCCGAATACGAAAAAAGCATCGTCAGCACCTTGCGCGACAAGGGGCTGGACGGGGTGATCTGCGGCCACATCCATCATGCCGAAATCAAGGAGATGGAAGGGTTTTTGTATGTCAATACCGGCGATTTTGTCGAAAGCTGCACCGCGATCGTCGAGCATTTCAATGGCGAGCTGGAATTGCTGCACTGGATCAAGAAAGAAGAGCCCGTGCTGGCAGCGCAAAGGCCTCTCGAAACGAGTGTTCATGACTGACCGGCAGGCCCCCATGCATAAAACCTCAAACCCTTTTACCGCCCTGAATCCTGTTGCCGCGACTCCCGCGGGCGCAGCGCTTCCGATGACGCGCGGTTTTTACACGATTCTGGCCGCGCAGTTTTTTTCCTCCCTCGGCGATAACGTGCTGCTGTTCGCGGCGATCGCGCTGCTCAAATCGATGGCGGCGCCGGCCTGGCAAATCCCGGTGCTGCAACAATTTTTCGTGTTCGCGTTCATTCTGTTGGCACCGTTTGTCGGCGCCTATGCGGATGCCTTGCCGAAAGGCCAGGTGATGTTCATCAGCAACAGCATCAAGATCGTCGGCTGCCTGGCGATGTTGTTCGGCCTGCATCCCTTGATCGCTTACGGCTTTGTCGGCCTCGGCGCGGCGCTGTATTCGCCGGCGAAATACGGCATTCTGACCGAGTGTCTGCCGCTCGAAAGGCTGGTCTGGGCCAATGGCTGGATGGAAGGGCTGACCGTCGCGGCGATCATTTTGGGCGCGATTTTCGGCGGCGTACTGATCGGCCCTCGGGTCGAGGCGCAGATCGTGCAGCACCTTAGCGAACTGGCGTTCAACGGCGGCATCGATACCGCGCCCGAATTCGCGATTCTGGTGATCCTCGGGATTTATCTGATCGCGGCAGTCCTGAACGTCTACATCCCCAAACTGAAGATCGAACATGCGTTGACGCATCGCGATCCGGCGTCTTTGGTCAAGGAGTTCTGCCTGAGTCTCGGAATGCTCTGGAAAGATCCCCTGGGGCAGGTGTCGCTCGCGGTCACCTCGCTGTTTTGGGGAGTCGGCACCAGTCTGCGTTTCATCATTCTGACCTGGGCCGCCGCCGCGCTGGAACTCGATCTGGAGCGGGCGACGCAATTGACCGCGATGGTCGCGGTCGGTCTGGCGATCGGTTCGGTGATTGCGGCCAAAGCGGTGCCGGTCACCCATGCGGTCAGAGTCTTGCCGCTCGGCATCGCGATGGGGCTGGTCGTGTTGGCGATGGTCTGGGTGACCGACTGGCGGGTCGCGTCCTTGCTGCTGATCCTGATCGGCATACTGGCCGGCAGCTTTTTGATTCCGATGAACGCCTTGCTCCAGCACCGCGGGCATTTGCTGATGGGTTCCGGTCACTCGATCGCGGTGCAGAACTTCAATGAAAACCTGAGCATTCTGTTGCTGCTCGGCGCGTACTCGCTGATGATCCGGGCCGGCTTTTCGATCGACACGGTCGTGATCGTGTTCGGCTTGTTTATCGCGCTCAGCATGGGCGTGATCCATCATCGGCATCGTCATGACCAGGACTTGAATCCGTAAACCGTCCGGCTGTAGGACTCATCTATTTACCGCATTGTCCACGAAAAACACGAAAGGCACGAAAAATTTATTAGTCCAACCCGTTCAACCGTTGCTTTCGGATAACAGCCAAAGTTGACCAACAAACCCAAGCGCATTCCTGTCGCCTTCATCAAACCGTCATCGAACGGTTAACGTTTTGTCATCAACGCTTGCTATTTTACGCGGGATATCAATCCGACATGAGCAAGAAGATATGGCATTACACGACCGTGACGCACTGGGAAACCCTGGCCTCAAAAGCCGGGGAGTGGAAGGATTTTCTGATGCAAAGGGAAAATAAAGCCGCATGAAAATATTTTATGGAGTGCAGGGTACCGGCAACGGCCATATCACGCGCGCGCGCGAAATGGCCAAAGCGCTTGCCGAGGCCGGCGTTGAGGTGACTTATCTGTTTAGCGGACGCGATGCGGCCAAGTATTTCGATATGGAAATCTTCAACGGTTACCACGTCAGGGAAGGGTTGACCTTTCATACCCAGAACGGCGATGTCAGCTATCTGAAAACCGCATGCGACGCCCGTCCGATCAATTTCGTCAGGGAAGTCAAGGCGCTGGATCTCGGCGGTTACGATCTGGTGCTCAGCGATTTCGAACCTGTCACCGCTTGGGCGGCCAAGCTCGGCAACAAAAAGGTTTTGGGCATCGGCCATCAGTATGCGTTCAATCACCGCGTACCGCGCGAAGGCGGCGATGTGATCGCCGCAAGCGTGATGAAATATTTCGCGCCGACGCGGCGGAATATCGGCCTGCACTGGCATCATTTCGGCCAGCCTATCCTGCCGCCGATCATCGCGCCGCATGAGCCGCCGCAGCAGTCCGCCGCGAACAAGATCGTCGTATATCTGCCGTTCGAGAATCCTACTGATGTGGTCAGGCTGTTGATGCCGTTCAAGGCGTTTGATTTTATGCTGTATACGCCGGCGGCGATCGCATCGCCTTCGGCGCATATTCAAGTCAAACCCTTGTCGCGCGAAGGCTTCCATAACGATCTGCACGATTGCGCCGGCATCATCAGCAACGCCGGCTTCGAACTGGTCAGCGAGGCGCTGCAATTGGGCAAGAAGATCCTGATCAAGCCGCTGCATTCGCAGCTGGAGCAAATCTCGAACGCCGCCGCGCTAAAGCAGCTCGGCTATGGACGCATCATGCACGAGCTCGATGCGAAGGCGATCGCGCATTGGCTCGAAAATCCGCACCGGGTCAGGGTCACTTATCCGAATGTCGCGAATATCCTGGTGCGCTGGATGCTGAACGGCATGCCGCCTGTCGATGAAGATTTCATCGAGGCCGGCTGGAGCCAAGTCAACGTGCTGCAATTGAACGATTAGCTAGCTTTCAAACGATAAGGTTTGCCCGAAGACGGTTTGCCAGTCTTGACTGAAGCGATTCACCGCCGGCTCCACGGAAGGATGCGCGAACAGCTCGGCGGCGATGTCGGCCGGCAGCGTGATCGAGGCGACGCCGGCCTTTAGTACCTCCAGCACCTGCTGGGTATTTTTGAAGCTGGCCGGCAGCAGCTTGCTGGCAAGTTGATGGCGGTCGAGCAGGTGCTGCAAGTCGGCGACCACGCCGACGCCGTTTGCGCCTATCGCATCGATCCGGTTCACATAAGGCGCCAGGTAATCGGCGCCGCACAACGCGGCCAGAAATCCCTGCTGCACGCTGTAAATCGCGGTCGCCAGCACCGGAATGTTCCGCACCTTCATTTGCCGGATTGCGGCCAGGCCGGTCTCGGTCGCCGGCACCTTCACCACGATGTCATAAGGCAGCTCCTGCAAGCTGAAGGCTTCCTTGACCATCGCGTCCGCGCTTTCGCTGACCACCTGCACATGAATTCTGGCCTCCTTTCCCAAGACCTCGGCGACCTTCGGCAGCAATTCGGTCAGGCCGCTATTCGCCCTGGCCAGGATCGACGGATTGGTCGTGATGCCGCGCACCGGCAGGGAGGCGCCGAAACGCGCGATTTGGCTAAGGTCGGCGGTATCGAGATATAACTCAAACATGGTAAACGTCCTGATCAAATAAGCGGAGATTTTAACGGAGCGGGCTGCCCCGGCAAAGTCTGTTTAGCGTTTTCGATTTTTCGCGTCAGGCTTGGCGTCTTCAGCGATTCTGGTATATTGAAGTAAATCCCCGTTGCGTTTCGAGTCAATTCGGAACGATACGGCATCCATTTGATCAGGAGGGCGCTCAGATGAAAATTCTAGTCACCGGCGGCACCGGCTTTATCGGCAAGGCCTTGGTCAAAACCCTGGTTGGCGAAGGCCATCACGTGACCGTGCTGAGCCGGACGCCGGAGCTTGTCGAACCATTGTTCGGGCCGGAAGTGTTCGGGCTCGGCCACGTGGATTTTCTGGCGCCGGAGATGTCATTCGAGGTGATCGTTAATCTGGCCGGCGCACCGATCTTCGACGTGCGCTGGAGCGAGGCGCGCAAACAGTTGATCAGAAAAAGCCGGATCGTTCTGACCGAGCAACTGGTCGATTGCATCGAACGAATGAGCGTCAGGCCGAAGTTGTTGATCAGCGGCTCCGCGATCGGCTATTACGGAGATCAGGGCGATGCGGAGCTGACCGAAGAATCCCTCGGCTGTCCCGATTTTTCGCATCGCTTATGCGCGGATTGGGAGGCGGCGGCCAGACGGGCTGCGCAATTCGGCGTGCGTGTCTGCCTGATGCGGACCGGCCTGGTGATTGCGGAAGACGGCGGCTTATTGCAGCGCATGCTGCCGCCTTTCCGTCTCGGACTCGGCGGCAGGCTCGGCAGCGGCAGGCAATGGATGTCCTGGATACACCGGCAGGACTGGATCGACATAGCGCTGACGATGATCGCCGATGAATCGATGCAGGGAGCCTACAATGCCACCGCGCCGAATCCGGTCACGAATCGGGAGTTTACCTGTACGCTGGCGCGCCGTCTGCATCGACCGGCGCTGTTTCCCGCGCCGGCGATCGTGTTGAAATGCCTGCTCGGCGAGATGTCCGAGCTGGTGTTGGGCAGCCAGCGCGTGTTGCCGGAGCGTTTGTTGCAGCAGGGCTTCAAGTTTCATTATCCCGATTTGGACGGGGCGCTGCGGGCGGCGTTGGCGGCGAAATAAATGCTGTCTTGCGAGATCGAGGGTTTTATCCCTCGATCTCGCTACGCTGCATCGAGGCTACGATTGTTCGGAAAACTCATGTTCGAGCAGTTTCGCATGCGCCGCCGCCAACCTTGCGATCGGGATGCGCGGGGCGGAGCAGGACACATAATCCAGCTTGATATGGTGGCAAAAGCGGATCGATTGCGGATGCCCGCCCTGTTCGCCGCAGATGCCGATCTTGATGCCGGGCCGGGTGCGGCGGCCGAATTCGGCGGTCATCTTCATCAACTGGCCGACGCCTTTCACGTCGAGCACCTCGAAGGGGTTATCCTCGAGTAGGCCGACTTCGTTGTACAGCGGCAAGAACTTGTTTTCCGCGTCCTCGCGGGAGAACGAGAAAGTCGCCTGGGTCAGATCATTCGTGCCGAACGAAAAGAATTCGGCCACTTCGGCCAGCTGGCCGGCGCGCGTGCAGGCGCGTACGGTCTCGATCATCGTGCCGAATTTGAAATTCAATACCAGGCCGTAGCGGCTTTCGGTTTCCTGCCGGACTTCGGCGACATATTTGTTCACCCGCTTCAGTTCCTCGACCGTAATCACCTGCGGCACCATGATCTCGGGCGCGATGGCGAGGCCCTGTTGGGCGCAGATCGCCGCCGCTTCCAGCACCGAGCGAATCTGCATCTTGTAGATTTCCGGATACGACATGCCGAGGCGGACGCCGCGATGGCCGAGCATCGGGTTTACTTCCGAGAGGTCGCGGACCTTTTTCAGCATCAGCTGTTTTTTCGCGATCGCCTTGCCGATTACGTCCTCGCTGAGCAGGTTGAACGGCGCCGGCAGCACGTCGTGCCCGGACAAGGTTTCGAGGGTCACGCGCTGGCCCTTGATCATGGTCTCGTATTTGTTCAAGGCCTGAATTTCGTCCTCCAGTTGATGTTCGCTGGGCAGAAATTCATGCATCGGCGGATCGAGCAGGCGCACGGTGACCGGATGCGGGGCCATCGCGGTGAACAATTGCACAAAGTCCTCGCGCTGGATCGGCAGCAGTTTCTCGAGCGCGGCGGCGCGGCTGTCCGGGTCTTCGGCCAGAATCATGTCGACGACCAGCGGCAGGCGCTCCTTCGCGTTGAACATCCTTTCGGTGCGGCACAGCCCGATGCCGGTCGCGCCGTAAGCGAGCGCCTTCTTCGCGCCTTCGGGCGTGTCCACGTTCGCGTACACCTTCAGCTCCGCGTAGCTGTCGGCCCAGGACAACAAGGTCTGCAATTCGGACGATACGGTCGGCGCGACGGTCGGTATTTCGCCGAGATAGATCAGGCCGCTGCCGCCATCGATGGTCAGGATGTCGCCTTCGCGGATCAGCACGTCGCCGACCAGCGCGCGCCGCGACCGCACGTCGACCTTGATGTCCTCGGCGCCGGCAACGCAGGCCTTGCCCATGCCGCGCGCGACCACCGCCGCATGCGAGGTCTTGCCGCCGCGGCTGGTCAAAATGCCCTGCGCGGCGAAGAAACCGTGGATGTCTTCCGGCTTGGTTTCTTCGCGCAGCAGGATGATTTTTTCACCGGCCTTGCCCATCATTGCGGCGGTGTCGGCATCGAAGACGCATTTGCCGCAGGCGGCTCCGGGCGATGCGGGCAGACCTTGCGCGAGCGGCGGTATCTTGTTGTGCGGGTCGAGCTGAGGATGCAGCAACTGCTCGAGTAATTCGGGGTTGATCCGCAGCAGCGCGCGCTCCTTGCTGATCAGGCCTTCCTTGACCATTTCGACCGAGGTTCTGACCATCGCGGCCGCGTTCATCTTGCCGCTCCGCGTTTGCAGGCAGTACAGCACGCCGCGCTCGATCGTGTATTCGAAATCCTGCACCTCGCGGTAATGCTGTTCGAGCTTGTCGCGCAGTTCGGTCAGCTGGCGGTACAGGTCCGGCATCTCCCGGGTCAGCTCCTGCACCGGCTTCGGAGTGCGGATGCCGGCAACCACATCCTCGCCCTGTGCATTGACCAGATATTCGCCGTACATTTCGTTCGCGCCGGTGCCGGGATTGCGGGTAAAGCCGACGCCGGTCGCGCAGTCGTTGCCCATGTTGCCGAACACCATCGTGACGATGTTCGCGGCGGTGCCGTTGGCCATCTTCTCGGTGATCCGAAATTCGCGCCGGTAATCGACCGCGCGCCGCCCCATCCAGGATTCGAAAACGGCCTTGATCGCAAGTTCGAGCTGCTCGTACACGTCCTCCGGAAACGGCCGGCCGGTTTCTTCCTTGACCACTTGCAGGAACAGGTCGCTGATTTCCTTCAGATGGTCGGCATCCAGCGCGACATCGGCCTTGATGCCGGCCTGTTTCTTGACGTTGTCGAAATGCAGATCGAATTTTTCGTCGGCAATGCCGAGCGCGACCTTGCCGAACAACTGGATGAAGCGGCGGTAGGCATCGTAGCCGAAGCGCGGATCGCCTGTTTCTTCGATCAAGCCTTGCAGCGTCTCCCGGTTCAGGCCGAGATTCAGGATCGTGTCCATCATGCCCGGCATCGAGATCGCCGACCCCGAGCGCACCGATACCAGCAGCGGCAGGCTGTTGCCGCCGAAGCGCTTGCCGGTCGTCTGCTCGATGGCTTCGATATGGCGTTTGACGCCTTCCATCAGGCCGTCGGGCAGGCGGCGGTCGCGAAGGTAATCGAGGCAGGCGGCAGTCGAGATCACAAAACCCGGCGGCACGTTCAGCCCGATTTGGGTCATCTCGCACAGATTCGCGCCCTTGCCGCCGAGCAGCGCCTTGTTTTTACCGTCTCCGTTCTGGAAAGAAAAGATATATTGCGTTGCCATGTGGCGGGTCTCCCTTGGGTCGTTTCGATGCGGATAGGATGCGCCGGTATCTTAGGGGCAGCGGTGTGCCGCCTTGGCTCGCTACTGGCGCAACGGTGTGACCTTGCCGGTCGCCAAATAATTCCGGTAATCGGCCAGCACCTCGGCATGATCGAAGGCCAGTAATTCGGGTAGAGTCGCAAACGTGAAAATCGCGCAGTTCTTCGCATCGTCGGCGGCCTTCGGCATGCCGTGCGCCTCGGCCACATAACAGGCGGTGACCGTATGGCCGCGGGCATCGCGTTTCGGGTCCGAATAGATGCCGAGCAAGGCGGTCAGGCGCACATCGAGCCCGACCTCTTCCTTCGCTTCGCGGATCGCGGCATGCTCGACCGTTTCGCCGACATCGACGAAGCCGCCCGGTATCGCCCAGCCGTAAGGCGGAAACGCGCGTTCGATCAAGACGAAGGGCCGTTCGGGAAGATCGATCAATTCGATGAGGATGTCGGCGGCAATCAGGGGAGTGACGGGTTTGGCCATGGCTTACTGAGAAAAGTAGCTGAAGGAAGTCAGATTGTAACCCGGTGTGTCCGGTTTCGGTCAAGACAGAGGTTGAAACGTCGTCGGATGATCCGCGGCCCGGCTTATTGCGTTTGCCTAGGTTCCGTCACATGACGATCATTGCGTTCCGGTCAATCACTTCGCCTATCACGCAGGCGTTGACGACATGGCTTCGATACAGTGCTTGCAGACAGTCTTGCGTCTGTTCGAAGGGCACCGAAAACAAAAGCCCGCCGCTGGTTTGGGGATCGAACAGCGCGGGAAAATTTGCCGGGTTCAGATCGGGGCTTAAGGCCGACCGCAAGGACTGGTAATTTCTTTCGGCCAGCGAGGCCGAATAGCCCTTGGCAAATAAGTCGCGGGCGCCGTCGAACAACGGAATCGCCTGATAATCGATTTTGACGCCTATCGTGTTTTTGCCGATCATTTCAAACGCATGACCCAACAGGCCGAAACCGGTAATGTCGGTGCAGCCGGCAATGTCGAAGGGGCGGATCGCTTCCAGCGCGAGTTTGTTCGATTGCAGCATGCTGAAAAGCGCCGCATCTACCCATTTGCCGTTCGCCTGGGCCAGCATGTTGGCGGCAAAGATCACGCCGGTGCCGATCGGTTTGGTCAAAATCAGGCGGTTGCCCGCTCGGGTCAATTGTTTTCTGAGCACCTGCTGCGGTCCGACTTCGCCCTGGACGGATATTGCGATCGCAAGTTCGGCGCCTTCGCCGGTGTGGCCGCCGACGAGTGCAACGCCGCTTGAGGTCAAGCTATCCAGCACGCCGGACATCAGCTGAAAAATATCTTCCCGATGAATCCTTGCGGTGGCGGGGGCGAGCGTCAAACCGACTTGCGCGGTCTTCGCCGTGCCGCCCATCGCATAGACATCGCTGAGCGCATGCTGGGCGGCAATTTGGCCGAATACGAAGGGATCGGATAGGAAGGCGCGGAATTGGTCGAGGCTTTGCAGGCACAGGGCTTGCTCGGAAAAGCGTGTCAACGCGCAGTCTTCGCCGTCCTTGACGCCGAGCAATACCGAATCGTCCTGCGGTATCGTCAGCTGGTTCAGGCTTTGGGTCAGCGTGGAGGCGGCCAATTTGCTGCCGCAGCCGCCGCAGGTGTTGTCTTGCCAGTCTTCAGGAACCAAGGTGAACTTGGGCCGAGGCATCACCGGATTGAAATGCGCAGGTTTTAGCGCAAAGGTTCGGGCCTGAAAACGCTGCATGAAGCGCCGGTCGATGGTGTCCTTGACGCGCCATAACAGCGATGGCGGCAGCCAGTGCAGGACCGATGCGCTGTCCTGATGCGCGATCGCCTTGCGGTCGCCGACCGTAATCAGGGACAGCACCGCTTTTTTCGGACGGAAGGTTTTCATCGCGTCCTGGCGGGTGAAAAAAGCGCGGATATTGTGCTCAAGAATCCGGCCTTGCCGAACCGCATACACGCCGGCCTTTTTCAGCGGCGAAGGCGCAAAATGAATGCAGTCGCCGGCGGCAAAGAGGGCGTCTTGATGCTCGACGAGCAGTTTTTCGCTGACTTTTACAAAGCCGTCCGGGTCGACCGGCAGCCCCGAGCTATTAAACCACGGCGGTGCGGCGGCCTGGGTTGCGATCAATGCCCGGTAAACCTCTTGCGTATGTAGCTGGCCTCGCTCGTCCTTCAGCCGCAGGCCGTTTTCCTGCAATCGCAGCACTTCGGTATTCGGCAAAACCCGGATGCCGGCGGCGGCGAGCGTTGTTGACAGTTGCTTCTGGGCGCGAGTGTCTTGGGCCGAAACCAGGAAGTCATGCCGGTGAATCAAGCTGACTTCGGCGTTCCAGTCATTTTGATCGATCAGCATTTTCAGGATGATCGCGATTTCGACGCCCGCGGCGCCCGCGCCGACCACGGCCAGCGGCAAAGGCGCGGCGCCTTGATAAGCCTTCAGGTCCGCGATCAGCCGGTCCCAATGCGCGATGAATTGCGAAATCGGCTTGAGCGGGATCAGCTTCGCGGCGGACGCCGGCGCCAGATTCTCGATGCGCCTGGGGGCGATGCCGACATTGATCGAGGCGCAGTCGTAACGGATTTCGGGGCGATTTTCCAACTGGATCTTTTTTCGCTCGGGATCGATGCCGATGATCTTGGCCTTGATAAAACGCTGGCCGAGTTCTTCGCAGAGCCGTCTGAGGTCGAAATGGCAGTCTTCATAGCCATAATAGCCCGCTAGATAGCCGGGCAGCATGCCGGAATAAGGCGAATGGGTCTGGTCGGATATCAGGGTGATTCGAAGGCCGCCGATCGGATTCATCGCCAGCATTTTCAGCACCTGGATGTTGGCATGCCCGCCGCCGAGCAGGACCAGGTCCGAGACGGTCGGCATTGTACGGTTAATCATGGGGCTGCGTCCGTAAAAATTCCAGACAGTCCTCCCAGGAACCTTGAAACAGAGTCTTGCGTGATTTTAACGACAGCGAATAGAGATACTGCTTGTCGTAATAGGCGGTCAGCAAACGTTCGATCCAGTCCATATGCGCATCCGTGCTGTCTTCAGCCAACGCTTCGATAACGAACGCCCGCGTCAGCAGTGTCTTGATCTTGTCGCACTCCAGGCCGCCGAGCTTGTTCTTGATCCTGTCGATATTGTAAAGAAAGCTTTGTTCCAGCGCCTCCAGGCGCATGCCTCCGGCCAAAGGCGCTTGAATGTATTCCTGATGGATCGCGAATGCGCGTTGCCTCGCCGGGATTTCGATACTGACCATCGGCGCGGTCGTCATGCGCGCATAAAAATCGTCGGGCAGATGGCAGCGGCCGATATTGGGGCTCTCATCTTCCAGCACATAGTTCGGCGCAACCCGATAAAGCGCCTGTGCCAGGCCGTTCTCGAAGGTTGCCTGTTGCGGCTGGCTGGTGCCGAAATGCGATCCGAAGGCGCTGCCGCGATGATGGGCAAGGGCTTCGAGATCGATGAAGTTAGGGAGCCGGTGCAGTAAACGGGTTTTGCCGGAACCGGTCATACCGGAAAGAATCACAAAGGGCGCCGGATTTTCCAGCGCTTTCAGCGCTTCGTGGCGTAAACCTTTATAACCGCCCTCGACGCGAAGCACTTCCAGACCCTGTTGATAAATCCAGTCCTGCGCGATGCGCGACCTGAGGCCGCCGCGCCAGCAAAAAAGCAAGGCCGGCGCCTCGGCGTGTGTTTTGATCGCCTCGCACCAGCGGCGAATCAGCGCGTCTTGATAGTCCCCGCTGACCAGTTGGTGTCCCAAGACCTTCGCCGCTTCCGAACCTTCGGTCTTATAGGTCAACCCGACGTCATGACGATGGGCATCCGAAAGAATCGGGATATTGACCGTATTCGCAAAATGCGCCTTGTGATATTCGCCTTCCGACCTGACATCGATCACGGACAGCCGATGGTTCGTGCTCAGGAGTCTGAAAGCCTCGGAGGCGGGGAGGGTGGGGTGGTTGTTCATTGCGGGTATTTGATACGGGGTTTGGCCAAAATTTGGCTTGTGTGGTCTGGGCGGAACAGAGTCGTCTCTGTTATTGCCGATGCTCTTTATAGTAACAGCAAAAAATCGCAGCGGGTCATTTTACAGAATGTCTTCGCGATTTCGGCGTCATGCTGTCGATATAGTGCATAGAACGAATTGAGTTTGATCGGTCGTGCCGGTGCGGGTTCAGCTCAATTGGCTAGAGGCTTGTATCATTACTTGAACGGGTATATGATGACGCGCCATGCGCCCCAAGTTAGCCGCCAATCAACGCCGCCATCGATTAAATAAAGTATAAGAAATTTCGTATTAAGCTGCCGCGGACGCATGCAGTCTCCACCCAAATTTTTAACAGAATAAAGGGGTTGTTATGTTATACGCGCGCATTCTATTGCTTTCGTTGTTATCGCTGGTGTCCTCCTTGTCTATTGCTTCGGATCATGCCGATCCGATCAATCTTGATCCCAAGACACAGGAGCCGAATATTACCGGCTTATTCTTTTATCCAGAAGGCGACAACATGATCGTCGTCTTCAATGTCAGACGTTCCCTGACCGCGGCGCCGCCCTATGATTTTGCGCCTTACGAGTATACGGTCCATTTCGACCTGCACAGCAAGCTCAAATTCGATAACGCGGAAGATAAGGCTCGCTACGGCGGCACGATCGTGAATCCCGAAACGATCGAAGCCGACGCTCAGATTACGCTCCATCTGAACGACGATGCATCGCTGAAGGACAAGACCGTCAAAGGCCTGAAGAATCCCGAAAGCATCGTGATGTACACCGGCGTTCGCGACGATCCTTTCATCTTCCCCCGTTTCTTTAACGTGAACGTGGTCACGATGGTGATGAAAATTCCGAAAGCCGCGTTTCCGGCCAATCAGCAGGACTGGCTGTTGTGGGGAACATCCAAGAGCGTTAAAGACGGCAAGCAGATCGATCATGTCGGCCGCTCGAACCGGACGCAATTGGGGCGCTTCGACATTTTGAATACGGTGCATCCGAATCAGCATGTCGCCTTGATCAAGGAAAAGGCCGTATCCCGGAAGAAATTGCAGGATTTTTTCCTGGCCTGCATTCCTCCGCTGGCGCAGTTGAATCAATTGAGCGGTTTGCTGATCCGCCATTACGACATGGTGCCGGATGTGATGGTTTACACGAACCGCTTTGCACCGGGCTTTCCGAACGGCCGGCGCTTGACCGACGATGTGGCCTTGCTGACCTGTAACCAGGGCGATTGCCCGTTGCAGGAAAACGCCTTCATCGATACCAAGCAGTGGCCGCGTGCGACCGTCAACGACAAGCCGTTGTTGAGCGAGTTTCCTTATCTGGCAGAGCCTTGGCCGGCCAGACCGCAAACGCCGCCGCCATCCTGCTGGCCTTATATCCTGAAGTTCGTGGTGATTCCGGGGCTGATCCTTGTCGGACTCATCGCAGGGCTGGTGATCTGGTGCCGCAGGCGCTGCTGCAAGCATCAGCATGCCTGAATCGGCTAGGGTTGGCGCAAAGACGTTTGCCTAAGCTGATGAAGGGCGGATTATTCAATCCGCCCTTCAGGTTTGTTCGCTCCCTTCCGGTATTAAAGCATGAGGGCGGGACTCATATCCCGTCCCCTCATACTCTATCGCTTTCGTCCATCCCTTGCCGCCCTCTACCGCAGTTGCCTGATTTCTGCGGCCAATTGCCGCAACTGCGGATGTTCCATTCCGCTTGCACTCAACAGATCGAGCACCGGTTTCGCGGCTTCTGCATCCTGCGCGGCCCATGCCGCTTCCAGCAAAATGCGCGCATCCTTCGGTTCGCGTTGCGCCTGCCAGTTCGCTTGGGCCAGCCGTAAGGCGTCTTCGGGTTTGTTCAATAGATGCAGCATGAAGCGCGCCTCGTCGCCCTGATGCAGGTTTTCGCCGCGCATCCGGCTGGCCGCAAAGCGGGCCTCGAGTTCTTGAGTCGCCTGGGCCAGATTACTGCTCCCGAGTTGCTGTTTGGCCTGTACGCTGCGCAAAAACAGCGCATCGATCCGGCTTTTGTCCTGCAACAGCGACAACACTTTCTGTGGCTGGTGTTGATCGAGCAAAAAATCCGCATAGGCGCCGAAGAGATAAACATTCGGGTAATCGATGCGGATGGCTTCGGAAAAATGCTTTTCCGCTTCCAGGGGCTTGCCGAGACGGGCGGCGATGTCGGCCAGCACGGTCAGGGTCCATTGCCGCTGTTCGGCGCCGGCTTCCGCTTGATCGGCCAACGTCTCCTGCAAAAAATCATAACTCTTTCGCGCCTGTCCCATCAGGCTGTTGACCTCTGCCAGGCAGGTGCCTGCCAGCAAGGCGTCGTCGAGTTCGATCAGCGGGGCGCAGCTTTGCAGCGCGTCGGGGTAACGGGCCTGCACGAGAAGGATTACCGCGCGGGTCAGCCAGCCTTGCGCATTGTCCGGCTGCCGTCGCAGCAGCGTATCAAGATCCTGCAAGGCGCCGTCGAAGTCGTGCCGGTGCTGTTTGATCAGCGCGCCGAGCAGCAGCACTTTCGGCGGCGGCTCCGGCGTTTTGGGCCAGGCTTTCAGCAAGCCTTCGGCATAGCCATAATAGCGCGGGTCAGCCTCGGCTTTGCCGCGCGCGATATAGCGTTCGGCCAGATCGAGCGCGAGTTCGGTCCGGCCTGGATTGGCCGCCAATTGCTGGCGCAATGCGCGCAGTTCCCGGTTTGCGGGGCCGGATACCGCCGGCAGGTGCTCGAGTACCTGGGCGTCATAATCGGGTTTATAGGGGGCCGCAAGGGCCAGATGGAGGGGCAGGATCGCGCTGATCGCGGCGACGAGTTTGCGTTTCATTTATCGGGCATGCTCCTGCCGTTCATTTGAACAAAGACTCCCAGTCGACCAGTTGGGTGTTCATCGCCCGTTCCGCGAACCAGATCAGCGCGACGCACACAATCAGCACAGATCCCGCATGGACCAACAGCTGGCGGTAGCCCCAGCTGCGCCGCAAGAAAAAAGCGGCAGGCAGGAACGCCGCGACGATCGCGAGCTGGCCGGCCTCTACGCCGAGGTTGAAGGCGAGCAGGGCCAGGATCAGCAGGTTGTTCGGCAGTCCCAGGTCTTTCAGCACGTTCGCGAAGCCGAGGCCGTGGATCAGCCCGAAACCGAAGGCGACCAGCCACAATTTCTTGCTGATCAAGGGATACACATTATTCAGCGCCGCCAGCACGACCGAGGCCGCGATCGCCGATTCGACCCAGCGCGAGGGCAACTCGATCACGCCGAGCGTCGCAAGGCTCAAGGTCAAGGAATGCGCGACGGTGAAGGCGGTCACGATCTTGACGACTTCGAGCAGCACCGGGCGGAACTGTTCGGCCGGCCGCCAAGACCGCTCCTGGCGGATCAGTACGGCCGGAAACAAAAGGCTCAGCAGAAACAGGATGTGGTCGTAACCGAGCCAGATATGCCAGACGCCTTCCCTCAGGTATTGCAGGAAGGCGGCGCCGGGTTTGACTTCGGCCAGCTCGATGGGCTGATTGTGATGGGTCGGGCTCAGCACCGCCGTATGCGTCGCCTGGCCGTATTCGACGCGCAAGAGGCCGCGGTGCTGCGGGTCGAGATCGAACAGCAGCGAATAGTCGACGCCGATGTTAGACAATGCCGTGCCGCAAACGGCCGTAAACATCAGCACCGCATAGACGCCGTCGGTATGGCTGTCGATAAAATAGTCGCCGGCTTGCTGCGGGCAGGGGGGATTGCCGCCGCTCAGGTTCAGCCGGCTCAGCGCGTAGTCGAAAACCGCAGCGCGGCGGCGGCGCACCTCGCCCCAGGTGATTTCGCCGTTGTCATCGCTGTCGAGGCCGAGCGCGTAATCGAGATCGCGCAGCGCAATGTCCCAGCGTCCGTCGATGCGGTCGCCCGCGACTTTCAGGGTCAGATAGCTGTCGCTGGCCTTGTGCGCATGCAGGAGCGGCGTGTAAACCAGGATCAGCAAGCAGAAGACGAGGCGGGCCGGCATAGGGGGTTAGCGGTCCAATTTGCGCGCGACGATCACGCCGTCCCGTGTCGGGTTGATGTACGCATCGAAATCGGGGTCGTCGAAGATCAACGCGTTATGTTCGCGTATCGCTTCGGTCCAGCCGGGCGCGATGTCGGTAAACTCCTCGACCGCGACGCGGCCGTGCCAGAGCACATTGTCGGCGATATAGAGGCCGCCGGGGCGGATGCGGTCTTTCGCGAGGCGCCAGACTTCCGGGTAGCCGCCTTTGTCGACATCGTTATAGCAAATGTCGAATAGCCCGTCGGTTTGAGCGAAGATGTCCTGCGCGAAGCCGGTGTGGAAGTCGATCCGGTCCCATAAGCCGGCCTCTTGCAAAAAGCGTTCGGCCTGGAGAAGATTTTGCGGATCGCCGTCGGTGCAGACGACGCGGCCTTCGGGGCCGACCGCCTTGGCAAACCAGTAGGCCGAATAGCCGTAGCCGCTGCCGAACTCAAACACGCGCCTTGCGTTGACCGATTTGGCCAGCGCTTCCAGAAACACCCCGACCAGACGACCGACGATCGGGAAATTCCTCCGGGCGGCCAATGCTTCCATGTCGTGCAGCACCGGAGCGTCGGTGCGTCCGAGCAGGCCGCGCATATAGTTTTCGATCGCGGGGTCTACCGGAATCAAGGCGATCGAGCTGGATGGTTTGGGGGATGTACTATCGGGCATCGGCAGTGAGTGAGTCAAATGATCGACGGAACAAGGGGGGCATAATCCCCCCTTCACGCTAAGGCCTGATTAATCTATCAAGCCGCGGTCAGAATATCCAGTGCCGCCTGCGCGTGTTCGGCGGTTTCGCGGCCGAGCGCGGTCAGATAGCCGCCGTCTTCCTGAGTCACCAGGCCTTTATGGAACAGGCGCAGGGTCGCTGCGATCACGCCCGGATCGGCATTTTTATGAACCTTGATGCCTTCTAGGGTGGTGGTCAGATTATAACGGGTCAGCACGTTCAGCTCTTCGACGATTTCTGGGGTGTAAAGCACGGGAAACGCTCCTTTTTCAGTAGGGGGAAATGCTGCCTTGCCGCAGCGATCAGTTTGTCTTCGCATTGTAACCCGAATTTGCTATGCCTGTTCAAACCGTTCAAGACATGATCTCGAGTATTCCCTTCAGGTTTACGCCCGGCAGCATACCGGCTATGCTATGAGCCTTGTCTCCAGCCCAAGCGTTGCCTGATGTCGACCTCTGCTTTCCGCCTGTTTCTGCTCCTTGCCGCGCTGTGTCCGCTCGGCGTTCCGGTATCGGCCGCCGAGGGTGAGGCGGAAGCGGTCAAGCCGGAGGCAGAGGCCGGTCTGCCGGTGGTCGAGCTTGATCAGGAAAAGCAAAAACTGGTCGGATTGGAGATCATCAAAGTGCAGCCGGCCGCTTATCAGCCGGAGTTCGCCGCCTACGGCAAGGCGATCAATGTTCAGGCGCTGGTGACGATCAGAAGCCAGTACCGGGTCGCTTTATCCGAGCAGCAGAGCGCCAATGCAAGGCTGACGCAGTCCGGGCAGAGCATCCGGCGCACCGAAGACTTATACCGGCATGGAGTTGCCGCGAAACGGATCGTACAGGAGCAGCAATCGCTCTGGCAGACCGACAAGGCGCAGCTTGAAGCGCGGCGCGCGCAAAGCGATGCGGTGCTCGAAGAGGCTAGGGTGGCCTGGGGAAGCGAGCTTGCCGGTTGGGCGTTTGCGTCCGACAAGGACCGCCTCGGCGATTTCGTATCAGGCAAGGAGACCTTGCTGCTGGTCACGTTGCCGGCCGGCAAGGAGCTGCCCGCCGCCGAGGCGGCGGTTTTTATCGATCCGGAAGGCAATCGAAGCCAGGCGGAGAAGGCGGTTTATATTTCGCCCGCACCGCAAATCGATCAGACCGTGCAGGGCGCGAGCTATTTTTTCCGCACCGGCGGTAAGCGCATCCGGCCCGGCATGACGGTCAGCGTGTGGCTGCCGGAAGGGCGCGCCCGGGAAGCCGGCGTTGCGATACCCGGCTCCGCGCTGATCTGGTCGCTGGATCAGGCGTTCGTCTATGTCAAAACCGCCGAGGATGTCTTCAGCCGGCGCTTGCTCGCAGATTATGCCCCGATGGCCGGAGGCTATTTTGTCAGGGACGCGCTGAAGCCCGGCGATGAAGTCGTGACGGTCGGCGGGCAAATGCTGTTGTCCGAGGAATTCCGCGCGCAAATACCCGATGAGGATGATTGAACCGACGGCGCAAGCAACAGTCAACAAACGCAGCTTTTAAGCGAATATTCATCGTCGAGGTTTATGCTGAAACTCAAGTAAAAAGGCCGTTGCGCGCAGGCGTCGGGGAGATAATCCGGCAAGCGGTCTAACGATTCAATGTTTCAAATCCAGTGAGGGGACAGATCATGGCGACATCGGCTTTTCAAACTCAATGCCTCGCGTTAGTGGTGGCCGCTGCGGCGTTGGCCGCAAATCCTGCGCTCGCGGACAAGCCGTCATGGGCCGGCAATCCACACGGCGGGAAAAATCAGCAGGATCAGCCTTGGCCGGATAGACGGGATTATTCCGACAGAGGGCGTTACGATAGGGAAAATGATCGGCGCGATTGGAACGGCGACAGCCGCTATCGGAATCAGCGGGATAGCGATCATGCGGATCGTCGTGGTGACCGGCGCTACGAGGGGCCTCGCTATAGCGGGGGAGAATACTTCGGCGACCAGCACCGCACGAGCGTTTACAATTATTACCATGACGAATACCGCGGCGGCCGTTGCCCTCCGGGGCTGGCCAAGAAACACAACGGCTGCATGCCGCCCGGTCAGGCAAGAAAATGGGTGATCGGCCGGCCCTTGCCGCGCAATGTGATTTATTACGATGTGCCGCCGCCCGTGCTGGCGGGGCTCGGGTATCCGCCTCCGGGCTACCGTTTTGTGCGGGTCGCGTCCGATATTTTGATGATCGCGATCGGCACCGGCCTGGTGAAGGATGCAATCTATGATTTGGGCGGCGGTTGGTAGGCGCGCGATTAATTTCCACGAAAAACCCGAAAGGCACGAAAAAATGGATGGGGAAATCGGGTGCGGTTTTCTTGAGTCGGTTTCATGCGTGCATTTATTGTCGGAGTGACGGATGACTGCAAAACTTATCGCCTTACAGGCCGACATCACCACGCTGGCGGTCGATGCGATCGTCAATGCGGCCAATTCCAGCCTGCTCGGCGGAGGCGGCGTTGACGGCGCGATTCATCGCGCGGCGGGGCCCGAATTGCTGCGGGAATGCCGGACGCTGGGCGGCTGCGCGGTCGGCGATGCGAAGCTGACCCAGGGTTACAACCTGCCGGCCCGTCATGTGATCCATACGGTCGGCCCCATCTGGCATGGGGGAACCCGCCATGAGCCCGAACTGCTGGCCTCGTGTTACCGGCGCGCGCTGGAGCTTGCCGCCGAGCATCAGCTTCGCACCCTCGCGTTTCCCGGCATCAGCACCGGCGTTTACGGCTATCCGGCCGATTTGGCCGCGCAAGTGGCTTATCGGGCTGTCGTGGCGGCGGTCGGCCGTCTTCCCTCGATCGAGGAGGTCGTTTTCTGCTGTTTCTCTGCGGTCGATCTGGCCGTTTATCAAAAACTGATTGCTTCAAATCAAGCCTGAATCAAAACACCGCAAGATTCGCGTCAGGTCTGGGGCGGGTTTGGTTATAATTCGCAGATTCAAGCTGGCGGCATCGCTCGGGCCGCCCTGAGCAGCCCGAGCGATGCCGCGGCTTCCATCAATCAAACTACGCTTCAGGAAGCGCATCATGAATTCACCCGATTCGTCCCAGACGCCGCCCCAGCCCGTGACGCTGCGTCAGGCCTTCGGCTATTGGCTCAAACTCGGTTTTATCAGCTTCGGCGGGCCCGCCGGTCAGATCGCGATCATGCACCAGGATTTGGTCGAGAACAAGCGCTGGATTTCCGAGCGGCGATATTTGCATGCGCTGAATTACTGCATGCTGCTGCCCGGCCCCGAAGCACAGCAATTGGCGACATACATCGGCTGGCTGATGCATCGGACCTGGGGCGGGGTGATCGCCGGCACGCTGTTCGTGCTGCCTTCATGGTTCATTCTGCTCGGATTGAGCTGGATTTATCTGGCCTGGGGGCAAGTGCCGGCCGTGGCCGGAATGCTGTACGGCATCAAGCCCGCGGTGACCGCGATCGTGCTGTTCGCGGCCTACCGCATCGGGACGCGGGCGCTTAAAAATACGCTGCTCTGGGCGATTGCGGCGCTGGCGTTTTTGGCGATTTTCTTGCTGCATGCGCCGTTTCCGTTGATCGTGTTGAGCGCGGCGGTGCTGGGTGCAATCGGCGGCAAGTGGGCACCCGAAAAATTCGCGGTCGGCGGTCATGGCGCCGCCCAGCGAAGTTACGGTCCGGCGTTGATCGACGATCACACGCCGACGCCGGAACATGCGCGTTTTCGCTGGCAGCGCCTCGCCCAAGTGCTAATGGCCGGGGTGATCCTATGGGGCGGCATGCTGGGTTTTTTGTGCGCGCGCTACGGCTGGGACGGGGCGTTGACGCAAATGGGCTGGTTCTTTACCAAGGCCGCCTTGCTGACTTTCGGCGGCGCTTATGCGGTGCTGCCTTATGTGTACCAGGGCGCGGTCGAGCATTTTCAATGGCTCAGCCCCGAGCAAATGATCGACGGCCTGGCGCTCGGCGAAACCACGCCGGGCCCCTTGATCATGGTCGTCTCCTTCGTCGGTTTCGTCGCCGGCTGGGGCGAGACGCTATTCGGACCCGAGCAGCGCTTTCTCGCGGGCGCGGCGGCGGCCTTCGTGGTCACTTATTTCACCTTCCTGCCGAGCTTCCTGTTCATCCTGGCCGGCGCGCCGTTGATCGAGTCGACGCACGGCAATCTCAAATTCACCGCGCCGCTGACCGGCATCACCGCCGCGGTGGTCGGCGTGATCCTGAATCTGGCCGTGTTCTTCGCCTTTCATGTGTTCTGGCCGCAGGGCCTCTCCGGGCGCTTCGACTTCATCTCGGCGCTGATCGGCGCCGGCGCGCTGCTGGTGCTGTTGCGTTACAAGGTCGGGGTGATTCCGGTAATCGCGGCCTGCGGCGCGGCGGGCTTGGCCGTTACCGTCGTCCGTATCTGGCTGGCTTGACGGCTTGGCGTTCAGACTGTTGTAGAAGCGGATCCCTTCGTATATTCGCCGCAACCCTCCATCGCCTAGGTCAGCGAGCAGCCGCGCTCCCTGACATTCGATGCCCAATGGCTTGAATGTCTTCCTCGTCGTTGGCAACATAGCCTACGCTAAATCCATCTGTACAGTTGTTTCCTCCTCGCCATCCGCGCTTTTTTAACGAGAAAAACCTTATGAAGCGATCGATTCCAAGCATTTGCGCCTTATGGCTTCTCGCCTGCGGCGCCGAAAGACACGCCTCAACCCTCCAGGACACCGGCAAGCCGGCGCTGCATGCCATTCAGAGCGAACGTTTGCAGGATCTGATGAGCCGGCTGAACGATCTGATGTTTGAACATCTTCTGACCGAAGTGGAACTGGATCGAGAGCGCCGTCTACGCCTGCAGGAAATGGCGGAAGTCGCCGGGGTGATGCTCGGGACGGTGCAGGAGATACCCAACGCGCTGCCTTCACTGGCGTTGAATCCGCAAGACAGGCTGGCCTTTCTGGATTTGAGCGGCCGATTAAAGGAGCAAGTCGCTCAGCTAAAGCAGGAGGCCGAACAAAATTATGTCGACGGCATTCCGAAACGTCTCGAGCAAATCGTTGCGATTTGCAATGAATGCCATCGTTCATTCCGACAATTGCCGCATTGAGTGCTTGAATCATGCTGAACCGTATCGCCATTTTTATGCTCCTGGCATTTTTTCTGATGCCGTTCGCGCATGCCGAGGAAAATCTCCAGCAAACCGTCAACGACCTCAGGGAACAACTCAAGTTATTGACCGCGCGCATGGAGGCCATGGAAAAAAAGCTCGAAGAAAAAGAACTGGCGGCAAGCGCGGCGCCCGCGCAGGTCGAGCTTGCAAAGCCCCCGCAAACCGCCGCGGCGACGCCGGAGACGGCGCCGAAGCCCGCCGCCAAACCGGTCGAAGCCGGCGCGACCAAAGGTTCGATCAAAATTCCGGGCACCGATACCTCGCTGGCGATAGGCGGTTTCGTCAAACTGGACGCGATCTATAACAGCCAGAGCACAGGCGACAACGGCCGCACGAACCAGGGCGACCAGTGGTTGGTGCCCGGCTCGATTCCGGTCGACGACAGCCACGCCGAGGATAATCAGATCAATTTTCATGCCCGCTCAAGCCGGTTCTGGCTGAAAAGTTTCACGCCGACGCGGCTCGGCGATTTGAATACCTATCTCGAATTGGATTTTTTCGCTTTCCAGTCCCCCGGCGACGAAAGAGTCAGCAATTCCTACGCGCCGCGCATGCGCCATGCCTACGGGCAATTGGGCCGTTTCCTCGCCGGCCAGACCTGGACCACGTTCATGGACGCGCAGGCCTTGCCGGAATTGAACGATTTCGTCGGCGGGCCGCTCGGCAGAATCTTCGTGCGCCAGCCGCAGGTGCGCTGGACGCAACCGTTCAGCATCGGCAACAACCCGATCGATTGGCATGTCGCGCTCGAATCGCCGGAAAGTACGCTGACCAACCCGCAAGGCATTCGGCTAACGCCGGATGACGACCGTGCGCCGGATATCGTGACCCGCTTCAGCACGACCCAGCCGTGGGGAACGCTATCGCTGGCGGCGATGGCGCGCGATATCCGTATCGCGGACAAAACCGCCGACAGCGCCTTCGGCGGCGCGGTCAGCCTGGCCGGAAAAATCAACGCCTACGGCCGCGACGACGTCCGTTTCATGCTGGCTTACGGCAATGCGCTAGGCCGCTATTCTTCGAACAATCTGTTCAACGACGCTGCGCTCGATACGGAAGGTAAAATTCACTTGTTCGACGCTTACAGCGGTTATCTCGCCTACCGGCATTGGTGGGGACAGGAATGGCGCTCGACCGTGGGCTATGGCTTTGCCTACGCCGACAACCCGCACTTCGTTTCCGGCACCGTTTCCAAATGGGCGCAGTCGGGGCTGATCAACCTGTTATGGAGCCCCTTGCTGCAAACCACCTTCGGCCTGGAATACACCTATGCGATGCGCGAAATCGAAAGCGGCGCCAATGGGGATTTGCATCGCGTGCAGTTTTCGGCAATGTTCCAGTTTTAGGTATCGAGACAAGGCGGCTTGGGGTAATCGATGGAGCAAATCGGTGAAGTTAAGGATGTCGACAGGAATAGCTTCCCGATTTTCTACGAGAAGATCGGGGGAGAGCGGAGTTGAAGCCGAGGTCTGGAGTCGGTTGTTTTCGTCCAAAGCCTTAATTCTGGGGGGTGTTCCAGTCAAATAGGCCGGCGAAAATTATGAGAAACCAACCCAATGTCATTACACGAAAGCAGCCATTGGCAACTGTAAATATGACTGAGTTTGATCGTCTCAGGACGACCCAAAGCCGACGTTCAGTTCTTCTGCCTATCCTACAAATTAGGATTTTTTCGGACAATCATAAAATACGCAGACTATCTGAAGCAGGCTTGATAATAGTGTTTCATGGAAGGCAGAACCGACCCTGATATGACGCGAGTTCGCTTGAAAGATTGACGCTAAGTTGAAGCATAGTTCAAACTGACGCGCTTACTGTGCTTTGGTTATGGGTTAAAACTGATGGCAAATTGCTGTGAAGATAAAAGCTGCGAGATAACTGCCATGCGAACTAAGCATGGGCGAGTGTTGTGGATCGTGCTTATCATCAATACCACGATGTTTTTTGTAGAAGGCTGGGCGGGACTGCTGGCTCACTCCACTTCGCTTCTCGCGGACGCTCTCGACATGCTCGGCGATGCCTTGGTGTATGGGTTCAGCCTTTTCGTACTTGCGCGTTCGGCACGTTGGCAGGCAGGGGCGGCTTTGGTGAAGGGTGTATTCATGCTCGCCTTTGGTCTTGGTGTGCTGGCGGAAGCCGCCTATAAGGTGTTTTACCCTATCATGCCGAGTGTGGAAACAATGGGGATCATCGGCGGAGTAGCACTTGCCGCAAATCTTGTTTGTTTCTTGCTGCTCTATCGTCACCGGAGCGATAACCTCAACATGAGTTCCACATGGCTATGTTCCAGAAATGACCTGATCGCGAACGTCAGTGTCTTGCTAGCCGCTGCTGGTAGCTCTCTGCTCGCCTCACGCTTGCCGGATATTGTTGTTGGCAGCCTTATTGCAAGCCTCTTTCTCAGCTCTGCGTTCAGTATCTTGCGGCAGTCCATTCGAGCACTGCATACATCGCCTTCGTTATTGTGATGCTCACTCAGTGTTATGCCCGATTATCTTTGACCTATTGATAACATAGGCATAATGTTCAATGAAACACGATTAGGCTGGGTGAAATGAACCCAAAAGATCACTGGGAACAAGTATACTCGACGAAACCGACCGAGAAAGTTGGTTGGTATGAACCTCATTTGCAGACCTCCCTGAGCTGGATTAAGGAGCTTGGTTTGCCGGATGACGCTCCCATCATTGATGTCGGCAGGGGCGCTTCCACGTTGGTCGATGACCTGTGGGGCGCAGGCTATCGATCAATAACGGTTCTCGATTTATCGGAGAAAGCCTTGTCCACGATTAAGGCACGGTTAGGAAAAAGAACCGACTTAATTTCATGGCTGGAGGGGGATATCACCGAAGTTGATTTGCCGATGAATCACTATGAATTATGGCATGATCGAGCCGTATTTCACTTTCTCATTGCCCCCGAGCAGCAGCGAAAATACAGGGACAACCTTCTTAAGGCGTTAAGGCAGGGTGGGCACCTCATTATCGGTACGTTCGCACCAGAAGCACCGCCCAAGTGTAGTGGTTTGCCAGTACAACGATACACTCCAGATCAGATAGAGCATATACTAGGAGAGGAGTTTGAATTAAAGCGCAGTCACAAAGAACCGCATGTTACACCGAGTGGTGTAGAGCAAATGTATCTTTATTGCCATTTCTATAGGCAACCTAAATAAAGCTAGCTATTCAAACCGTCGAAATTGCGTTCGACAAGCGAGATAACTGGCATGCGTCCTAAATAGAAAACACGGCTTTTTTAAGGTTATACATGACACACACGCACCATCATGACCATGAGCATACTCATGGTCACAAACCAGCCAATTTCGGGCGTGCTTTTGCCGTCGGCATTCTGCTTAACATCGGATTTGTCGCAGTCGAGGGCATTTATGGCTTTCTGGCGCATTCAGTAGCCTTGCTGGCAGACGCCACGCATAACCTGAGCGATGTATTAAGTCTGCTACTCGCATGGGGAGCCAGTGTTTTGTCGCGTCGCCCTCCGTCTCAAGATTTCACCTACGGTCTACGCAGTTCGTCCATCCTAGCGGCACTGATTAATGCTGTCTTGCTGTTGGTTGTAACTGGGGGTATCGCTTGGGAAACTATGCAGCGCCTGATGAGCCCGCTGCCTGTTGCCGCTGAAACGGTCATTTGGATTGCAGCTTTGGGTGTGCTGATTAATACGGCGACGGCGTTATTGTTCATGTCCGGTAGAAAAACAGATTTGAATATTCGCGGCGCATTCCTGCACATGGCAACAGATGCTGCTGTCTCGCTTGGGGTGGTACTTGCCGGCGTAGGAATCCTTGTCGGGGGTTGGTTTTGGTTAGACCCAGCAATCAGCTTGCTCATTGTCATTGTCATTTTGGTCAGTACATGGGGATTCCTGTGGGAGTCGATAAAATTAGCCCTGCATGCCGTTCCAGAGAGCGTCAATCCACTGCTTGTCCGAAATTACCTAGCGGGGCTGCCGGGCGTTACGGAAATACACGATTTTCACATTTGGGGCATGAGTACCACGGAAACAGCGATGACTGTTCATCTCGTCATGCCAAATGGTCACCCCGGTGATGTGTTCATGGCTAAGATAGCGGAGGAATTGCATGATCGTTTTCACATTCAGCATGCGACTATGCAAGTTGAGCTAGGCGACGGGGGGCAACCGTGCGTGCTAGCTCCAGACCACATAGTCTAAATGGAAATATCATGGCTTGGATCATAACAAAGTACTTCCTGACTTCCGCTGTTGTTGTGCTGGTGTCAGAAATCGCAAAGCGCAGTGACAAACTAGGCGCTTTTGTTGCGGCGCTTCCGCTGGTGACGATATTGGCGCTTATCTGGCTCTATGTTGAAAAACAACCGCAGGAGAAGATTGCTAACCATGCGTGGTATACGTTCTGGTATGTCGTGCCAACCTTGCCGATGTTTCTGATTTTTCCTGTGCTGCTCCCACGCATTGGCTTCTGGCTGACTTTGCTGTCTTGCATCATCATCACAATCATTTGCTTTGGTCTATTCGCGCTCGTTGTTCGCCGTTACGGTATAGAGTTGCTGTAACAACGACCATTTTAAGAAGAGCCGAAAGCCCGCATTTTGATTGAATCTCTGGATTTATCCGGAAGTTCTGGATTTTTCCAAATCTGTTCACCTTTACCTAATGGTGTTCAGCTCGTTTTTCGGCGGGGGTGAATCAGCAGACCTCCCTCACTCTGCGAGCTGCTGCAGGTACCGATCCGCCTCCTCGTCCACGGCAAACCACGGGAACAGGTCTAGCGGGTTGTCAAAGCCGTTGGCTATGCGTCTTGCCAGCGGCGGATAGGTTTGCGCCGACCCCATGATCTTCAAGACATGGAGAGGCGGCGGCTGCAGAAGCAAATGGGTCCAGCCGGTAACAAATTGTGCATAGTTCCAGTAGCCGTCAAAGGTCGCCTGCATGAACGCCTCGTCGAACGGCTGATCGCCATGGGCGACGATAGCATCCAAGTAGATCTTGGCGGCCTTAGACGCATTGTTCGAGCCCTGCCCGGTGATCGGATCGTTGAGGCAGACGGCGTCCGCCAAGCCCAGCACGGCCCTGCCGGAAGGCAGCCGCCCGATAGGCTTGCGCACGATCGGGGTGAGGGCGCCGGTAAGAATGCCGTTGGCGTCCGTAAGCTCTACGTTGCGACAGCGCTCCGCCTCCCAGGGCAGAAACTTATCGAGAATCCATTTCGAGCGCTCGAGATGCTGCGAGGGGCTGGTCACGTCCTTCCAGCAGTCCATCGGTCCGCCGGGAATGCCTTCGAACACCATGATGTCACAGGGGCCGCTGTGGGTCAGCGCCGGAAACAAGAAATATTCGCCGACGGCCGGAATGAGGTTGAAGTTGACTGCCGAATGGTCCGGCCGCGACGTCATGCCGTGCAGGTAAGTCAACGCCAGCACGCGCTGGGGTTGGCCGAAGGGGGATTTTTCTAAGTCGCGCTCGAACAGCTTGGCGATGTCGCCTTTGCCGGCGGCAACGATCGTCAGATCCGAGGTGGCGGCATAGTCATCCAGATCAGCGACGGTGGCCTCCCTGATTTCCAGCTTGCCGCCACGGCGCTCAAACTCCTGCAGCCATACGGGATATTTGAGGCGCTGGTCGACGCTTTGTGCCGGGCGATCGAGCCCGCCGTTCCAATCGACCTGCTTCTTTCCGGAGCCATCCGGTGCCGGTACGACAAAATTGATGGAATCGATCGTTGGGCATTCCTCGGTCCAGAAATCGAGGCCGAGGTCGCGCTCGTTCTGCAACGCTTGGCCGAACATGCACTGGCTCGATAGCACCTTGCCGGAACGGATGTCCTCCGGTGTGCGGTTCTGCACCACCTTGACCTGATAGCCTTTGTGCAGGAGGCCGCATGCGAGCTGGAGACCTGCCTGCCCGCCGCCGAGTATTGTGATCTTGCGACTGCTCATTATTATCCCGATCGTTGATTTAGGGGGCAGAATGTCTTGATTTTCAATCACGGTGCCTTTGCGCATCCGCAGGCAATTTGCTGAAGATTGGGTGATTAGCGAGTTGGTAGCATTCAGGATAAAAAACGCCGCCCAGATACAGGCCGTGGGGCGGGGCGGTGACGCCGGCCAGGGCGCGCTTCTTGACGTTCAGCAGTTCCCGTGTCCAGTCGACCGGCTGCTTGCCGGCCCCGATCGCGATCAGGGTGCCGGCGATATTGCGGACCATGTGGTGCAAAAACGCATTCGCGGCGATGTCCATGATCACCCGGTCGCCCTCGCGGTACACCTCGACGAAATGCATTTGCCGAAACGGGCTCTTGGACTGGCAGCCCTGGGCGCGGAACGAGGAAAAATCGTGGTGGCCGATCAGGTGCTGCGCGGCCTGATGCATAAGGTCTGCGTCCAGCGGCGCATGGCACCAGGTCGTTTGCGTCGGGGTCAGCGCCGATTTGACCGGCCGGTTCAGGATGATGTAGCGGTAGAAGCGCGCGATCGCGCTGTAGCGCGCGTGAAAGTCGCCGATCGCAGGTTTGGCCCAGAGGATGCGCACGCCGTCGGGCAGGTGGGTGTTGCCGCCCATGACCCAGGAATTCGGTTCCCTTTCGGCGGTCGTATCGAAATGCACGACCTGTTCGATCGCATGCACGCCGGCGTCGGTCCGGCCTGCACAAATCACGGTGACCGGTTCATTCGCGACTTTCGCCAGCGCCTGCTCCAGCGTGGATTGTATGCTGCGCCGTTCGGCTTGGAATTGCCAGCCGCAAAAGCCGCTGCCGTCGTATTCGATGCCGAGCGCGATGCGCAAATGCCCTCTCCGGAGGGAGAGGGTTGGGTGAGGGGAAATTAAAGAATCACTCATTCTTATCCGTAATTTTTAAAATAGCCAAGCGGATAGACTCAAGAACTCCTTCCAAATTATCTATCACATCATTATTCCAAAAGCGTATGACTTTGAATCCTCGTTGTTCAAGAAATATGTCGCGCTGGTTATCGTAGAGCTTTTGTTCGGTGTGCTGACCACCATCCAATTCGATGATTAGTTTTAGGTCGAGGCAAGCAAAATCGGCAATATAGGGAGCAATAGGGAATTGCCTGCGAAACTTATAGTTATAAAAACGGCGGTTGCGCAATTGTTGCCATAAAAGCTGCTCTACGTCTGTCTGGTCGCTTCTGAGCGATCTGGCTTTTTCTGTTAAATTCATAAGGTTGATGGTTTTGATTTCCCCTCACCCAACCCTCTCCCTTTGGAGAGGGCTTGTTCTGCCCTGATATGTGTGAGCCGTGACTCATTAGGCCGCGTCAGTCTTCATGGATATATACTTTGATTCCCGCCTCGACGCGATCGAACAACTCCAGCACATCGGCATTGAACATCCTGATACAGCCGTGCGACGCGGGTCTGCCCTGCATCAGCTCATCCGGTGTGCCGTGGATGTAGATATAGCGCCAGGCGCTGTCGACTTCGCGGTAGCGGTTATGGCCGGGTTCGAGGCCGCCGAGCCAGAGGATGCGGGTCAGAATCCAGTCGCGCTCTGGGTTAAGGCGGCCGAGTTCGGGGCTGTAGAGCTCGCCGGTCGGACGGCGGCCCTTGAACACGGTATGGATCGGTTCACCCCGGCCGATTTTCGCGCGGATTCTATGCCAGCCTCTGGGCGTGCATTCGCTGCCTTTCCGTTCGCCGGCACCGTTCTTGGCGGTCGAGACCGGATAGGTTTTCAAGGGGAGGCCGTTTTCGATCAGCGCCATACATTGCTTGCCGATCGAAACGTCGAGGTAAAAATCGGCCATTCCTATTTCACAAAAAGCGCCATCGACTCGACATGCCCGGTCTGCGGGAACATGTCCATCACCCCGGCCTTGACCAGCTTATAGCCGAGTTCGTTGACCAGGATGCCCGCATCGCGCGCCAAGGTCGAGGGATTGCAGGACACATAGACGATCCTTTCCGGCTGCCATTTCTTGAAATACTTCAGCACTTCGGAGGCGCCGGCCCGCGACGGGTCGAGCAGGATCTTGTTGTATTTGCGGTTGAACCAGGGCAGGTCTGAGACATCCTTGCTGAGGTCGGCCGCGTAGAATTCGACATTCTCGATCCCGTTGTGGCGGGCATTGTCCTTCGCATGGTTGACCAGCGGCTGGTCGCCCTCGATGCCGACCACGCGGCCGGCATAGCGCGCCATCGGCAAGGTAAAGTTGCCGAGTCCGCAGAACAGGTCCAGCACCGTGTCGTTCTCGTTCAGTTCCAAGGTGTCGAGCACCCGGTTGATCATCTGCCGGTTGATCTCATAGTTGACCTGGGTGAACATCGCCGGGCGGAATTTGAATTCGATGGCCTGATCGGGCAGCGCATAGGTCGGAGTCACTTCCGGCTCGCCGTCGAGCGGCACGATCGAATCTGGGCCTTTCGGTTGCAGGCAGATCGACACGCCGTGTTCGCGCGCGAACGCGCGCATCTTTTCCTTGTCGGCCTCGGTCGGAGGTTCCATGACACGCACCGCGAGCACGCATTGCTCGTCACCGATCGCGACTTCGATCTGCGGTACTTTTTCGCGGATGCTGAGGCCCGAGATCATCTCGGACAGGTTGACCAGTTTCTCGCCGACGACAGGGTGCATCACCATGCAGTTGTCGATCTCGGCCAGATAGGGGTGGCGGCGTTCGCGGAAACCGACCAGGGTCCGGTTTTTCTTCGCGACATATTTGACGCCCATGCGGGCCTTGCGCCGGTAGCCCCAATGCGGTCCGGTCAACGGCTGCCAGAGCTCCGGCACCGGGACCTTGCCGATGCGTTTGAACTGCTCCTTCAGCAAGTCCTCCTTGATATGGATCTGCTCGGCCGCTTCGACATGCTGAAAGCTGCAACCGCCGCAGACGCCGTAATGCGGGCAGGCCGCCTCGCTGCGCGCGTCGGCGCGGGTGATCAGGTTCACGACCTTGCCTTCGGCAAAATCGCGGCGGATTTCGGTGTAAACGAATTCGACTTCCTCGCCGGGCAATGCCTCGTCGATGAATACGACCTTGCCGTCCACATGCGTAACGCCGCGCCCGTCATGCGCGAGCGATTCGATCGTGACCCGGACCGGGGTTTCCGGTAAGGTTTTCTTTCTTGCTCTGTTGCCTGCCATTGTTTATTTCTGTTTCCAGCTTCCGTTCGATGATTGAACCCACCATCCGGACTGGGCGTTGCTGATCCAGCGCGCGGCGAAGGTCGATTTGATCTGCGCCAGCCATTCGGGGTGGCCGTTCGCATTCGCGATCGCCTGATACAGCGTCTGCCTGTCCTTGTTTTCGGCCGCGACCAGCTTGGTCACCTGATTGCGTTCTTTCAGCGGCACATTCGCGCCTTCCCGAACGCTCAAAAAACCGTCCGCCTTGATGCCGATGTAGCCGGCCGCATAGTTGGGCTGCAAAGCGGCGAAGCGCTTTTCCATCGATGCGCGCAGCTGCCGGATTTCGGCGCTGTCGATGCTCAAATCGGCTTCGGCGGCCTGAGCGTTCGAAATGAACGTGCCGACCGCCATATCGATCCAGCGGTAAAGTTCTGCATGATCGGCATCTAGGCCGGATTTGGGCTCCGGCTTCGCCGGCGCGACGTTCTGAATGTCCTTGATGATTTCATCCGCGGCTTTTTCGGCCGCAGCGGCCGGAAAATAGATATTGATCGTGACGCAGGCGGAGAGCAGCAGCGCGCCGAACAGCGAAAATTTTTTCATGGTTGCACCTGATTATTTGATAATGACTTGATCCGAGGTGGTAATGCGCTCCAGGCGCTCCATCAATACGCTCCAGTTAACCCGAGGATTATAACCGATCACGTCGATTCTCGGCAGGCCGCCGCCCTTGATGATGCGGTAGCCGGTTTCGGTGGCCTCGATCCCCATCAACTGGCAGACGCCGTCATGCAGGTAGCAGCCGAGGCCGATCTTGTCGTAACCGAAGGTTTCGAAAAACTGCAAAAAGCTGCGCGACAACAGGTCCGCCGCGCCGCCGCCCCCGATGTTCGCGATATTCTGGACTGCTTTCTGGCTGATCCGGTGCCGCGAATCGTCGTCGTCCGGCGTGCCGAACCAGGCATAGAAACTGACCGGCCGCCAGTTTTCGAGTTGCAGATTCTTCACGAAGCCGGACAAGCGGCCGGTAATGCCGCCGAACTGGAATTTGCGGGTCAACTGGTCGAGATCCAGATGATCGAGTTCGATTTCGGCAGACAATCTCGGCAAATCGCCGAACAGGCCAGAGGACGCCAGGTTCGCGATTCTGATCACGCCGTCGAAAACTTTGATCACCCATTCGCCGCCCAGTTTCAAGGTTTTGTCGCGGTATTCGATGCCCGGAATGTTGCCGCTGAGCGTGCCCGACAGCGGCGTCCAGTTTAGAGCGGAAGACAGACGTTCGAGCGAGACATTGTTCAGGCTGCCTTCGAAATACACGTCGGGTTCGGCTTCCGGGTGGCCTTGGTAGTTGAAGCGTTTGATCGCGATATTGCCGCCAAGGAAGGGCACTTTGGTTTTTTTCAGCAATTCGATCTGGTTCGCGCGGCTTACGAATGACAGTTCGGCCGGGCCTAGCGGCAGCGCATACAGCGATAATGCCTGCCAGCTTAGCGTCGATGGGATGGAAACGGCAGAATCGCTCGTCCAATGGATGGCTCCCTTGCCGCCTTCGGCATGGATGCGGCCGCTTTCGTCCTGAACCGCAAGATCGGAGAAGTTCGCCGTAAGGCTCGTCAAACCCAGTTCGGTCAACGCCGCATCGGCCTTCGCCTTGCCTTGCAGCGAGAGGCCTTCGAGCGCGGTTTGGGCGAAGAAAGGCTGTAAATACACCGACGCAAACGGCTTCAGATCGTCCGTTTGCACGGAGACCGCGGCTTCGGTCAATTTCACTTGCGCGCCGAGTGCGAGCGCGGCGCGACCGGTCATCGTGGCGGTGCCCGCATGATCGAAAACGAAGGAGTCGATGTCGACGCGTTGCCCTGTAGGACTCCAGAAACCTTCTCCGGTCAACTTGATCACATCCTTGCCCGCTTCGAGATAGACGGGCTCCAGATACAGCGCGCCGCCGGTCAACTGTTCGGTGAGGCGCCAATGCCAGAGCCCGTCGGCGTGAACCGCATGGAGCTGCGTGTTGGATGAGAGTGCCTCGGTCGCGGTCTTGCCGTCCGCCGTTTGCAGGGTCAGCCGGTCGGTATTGGCGTTCAGGTCGAACTCGTCGATTTCGCTTTGGCGGCCTGAAATAGTCAGCGCAAGGCCGAGCTCGCCGTTTTTGATTTCGGCAGGAAGGAAGCCGAGCTGTTTTTGCAGCAGCACGCCGTCGAGCCTTTCCGCCTTCAACTTGACCTGCCAGCGCATCGCCTGTTCGGTCAATTCGGCATCGACCGTGCCGCCGAACAGACGGAGATCGGTGATTTTCGCGCGGCTGGATTTTTCGCCGAGTCGAAACGAAAAATCGGCGCCGGGCGAGCGCCAGCGTTTGGAATCGATTCGCGCCTTGCCGCGCTCGCAGATGACTTGGTTGTCGCCCCAAGTAAAGGAGGTGCAGCGGATGTCGGCGAGTTTCAGGTCGTCGAGAGGTTTCGGCAGGCTCAGTTTGCCGATCGTCAGGATCAGTTGCTGGCGGCGCTCGGGAAGGTCGTTCAAGGCGATTTTTACGCCTTCGAGTTTCCAGCCTTGCGCATGCAGCGCGCCGACGTCGAGTGCGATGTTGTCGAGCGCGCCGCTCTGGGCGCTGAACCCCAGCAGGATCATAAATCCGCCGAGGGTCAGAAGCCTTGACGATGCCCGCCGGCGCTTAGTCTGGAAATACACCCGTCGATAAATACCGGTCGCCCCGGTCGCAGATGATTGCGACGATGACTGCATTCTCGACTTCCTTCGCCAGTTGCAGCGCCGCATACACCGCGCCGCCGGAGGAGACGCCTGCGAAAATGCCTTCTATCGCGGCCAGGTCGCGCGTGGTCTGTTCGGCCGACAGCTGATCGACCAGGATGATCCGGTCGACGCGGCTCGGGTCGTAAATCTTCGGCAGATATTCTTCGGGCCAGCGGCGGATGCCTGGAATCTTCGATTCGCCTTCCGGCTGCACGCCGATGATCTGAATCGCGGGATTTTTCTCCTTCAGAAACATTGATGTGCCCATGATCGTGCCGGTCGTGCCCATCGAACTGACGAAGTGAGTGATAGAACCGTGGGTGTCGCGCCAGATTTCGGGGCCGGTGCCTTCGTAATGCGCGCGCGGATTGTCGGGGTTCGCGAATTGATCGAGTATGCGTCCTTCGCCGTTCGCTTCCATCTGGCGGGCCAGATCGATCGCGGCTTCCATGCTGCCGGCGGCCGGCGTCAGGATGATGTCTGCGCCATAGGCCTTCATTGAAGCGCGGCGCTCGGCGCTCATGTTGTCGGGCATGATCAGGGTAATCTTGTAGCCCTTGATCGCGGCGGCCATCGCGAGCGCGATGCCGGTGTTGCCGCTGGTCGCCTCGATCAGCCGGTCGCCGGGGTTGATCTCGCCTCTTTCTTCCGCGTGTTGAATCATGCTCAACGCCGGACGGTCCTTGACCGAGCCGGCCGGATTGTTGCCTTCCAGCTTGACCAGGATCGTATTGCTGTTCGGTCCGGGCAGGCGCTGCAAGCGGACCAGCGGGGTATTGCCGACGAAGGCTTCGATGGTGGGGTAAGTCATGTGTGATGGGATCAATTGCAAAAATTCGGCGAATTATCCCATAAAATGGGCGGAACAGCCGATCGGAATTTAACGGTGCGTCCGGGGGGACGCGGGGGCAGGCGGGTGAATTGAAAAGGTGAGGACGGGTTGAATAACCCGTCCCGTTGGGAGCGTGATGCCGGACGGGTTATTCAACCCGTCCGTAAGGTTTTATAGATCAACGGCTGTTTTGCAATGCCGCGATCCGCTCTTCCAATGGCGGATGGCTCATGAACAGGCGCATCACGCCGCCGCCATTGATGCCGAACGCGGCCAACTGATCGGGCAGCGCCGAGGGCTCATGGCTGCGCTGCAAGGCGCGCAACGCGCCGATCATCTTTTGGCGTCCGGCCAGCGCTGCGCCGCCCGCATCGGCCCTGAATTCGCGGCGGCGGGAGAACCACATCACCAGCATCGAGGCGAGGATGCCGAGCACCAACTGCGCGGCTATTTGCGTGATGTAATAGGCCGGGCCGTAACCGCGCTCGGTCTTGAACACCACCCGATCGACCACATGACCGATCACCGTCGCGAAGAAATACACGAAGGTGTTCACGACGCCCTGCATCAGCGCCATCGTGACCATGTCGCCGTTCGAGACGTGGGTGATTTCGTGGCCGAGCACCGCTTCGACCTCGTCGGCGCTCATCGTTTCGAGCAGGCCGGTGCTGACCGCGACCAAGGCGCTGTTTTTGCTCATGCCGGTCGCGAACGCATTCGCTTCATGCTGCTGAAACATGCCGACTTCGGGCATGCCGATATTGGCCTGTCTGGCGAGGCGGGCGACCGTATCGACCAGCCATTTTTCGGTCTGATTTTGCGGTTGTTCGATCACATACACGCCCATCGCGTTTTTCGCGGACCATTTGGACATTGCCAGCGAAATGAACGAGCCGCTCATGCCGATCACCGCGGACATGATCAACAGCGCGTTCAGGTTCAGATTGACGCCCCGGGCATCGAGCGCGCCGCTTAAACCCAGCACGTTGAAAACGATACTGATCACGATCAGTATCGCGATATTGGTCGCTAAAAACAGAAAAATTCGCATCATAGTGTTTGCCTGGATGACAAGTTGGGATGTTAACAAAATAGGGATTGAATAAATGAATTCAATACGGGTCAGAGTGATAATATACAAATAAAGTTTAACGAGCGAGGGCGTTATGAACAAGACGAAATCAATCGGGCTTGCGGTCCTGCTGAGCGGTGTGGTCTTTCCCGCCTGCGCGCGGCAACAGACGCCCGAGCAGGTGATTGCGAAGTTGCATGCGCCGCCGGGCTTTACGATCTCGCTGTATGCGAGCGATTTGCCGAATGTACGGAGCCTCGCGCTCGGCGACAACGGCGTCGTGTTTGCGGGTTCCGGCGTTTCAGGCAAGGTTTACGCGCTCCAGGACAAGGACAATGACGGCCGCGCCGAAACGCGCGATGTGATCGCAGAGGATTTGACGATGCCGAACGGCGTCGCTTTCTGGCAGGGCACGCTCTATGTCGCCGAAATCAGCCGGATCGTTCGTTTCGACGCTATCCTGCAACACTTGCAGAAGCCGCCGAAACCGGTGACGGTTTACGACAAGCTGCCGACCGACAAGCATCACGGCTGGAAATATTTGCGTATCGGTCCCGATGGCAAGCTTTATACTGCGGTCGGCGCGCCCTGCAATATTTGCGAGCCGGAAAAGCCGATCTACGCTTCTCTGGTCAGGGTCAATACGGACGGCAGCGATTTCGAGATCATCGCGCGCGGCATCCGCAATACGGTCGGCTTCGACTGGCAGCCCGGCACCGATACGTTATTTTTCAGCGACAACGGCCGCGATTATCTCGGCGACGATCTGCCGCCCGAGGAATTGAACCGCTGGAGCCAGGTCGGCGAGCATTTCGGTTATCCCTATTGCCACGGCGGCGAGGTCATCGATCCGGAGTACGGCAACGGCAAGAATTGCGCCGACTATACGCCGCCGGCCTGGAAATTCAAGGCGCACGTTGCACCGTTGGGCATTCGATTCTACCGCGGCACGCAGTTTCCGGCGCATTATCACAACCAGCTGTTCGTCGCCCAGCACGGCTCCTGGAACCGTTCCGAGCCGGACGGTTACCGGGTCGCCCTGGTCAGTTTCAAAGACGGTAAAGCGGTCAGCGAAGAAGTCTTCATCGACGGCTGGCTGACTCGGGACGAAACCGTGCTCGGACGGCCGGTCGACCTACTGACCCTGCCGGACGGCAGTTTATTGATCAGCGACGATCACCTCGGCGTGATCTATAGAGTGCAATACCCAGCGAAAAAATGAACAAGGCCTTTGAAATCATCAGCAAGGAAACCGGCTATGCGGGATTTTTCCGCCTCGAAAAATACCGGCTCAGGCACACCCTGTTTGCGGGCGGCTGGAGCGGCGAGATCGAACGCGAATTGTTCCAACGCGGCAAATGCGTCGCGGTGTTGCTCTACGATCCGGAGCGGGACGAGGTCGTCCTGATCGAGCAGTTCCGGATCGGTGCGATCGGCTGCCCGGAACGGGCCTGGCTGGTCGAAATCGTCGCCGGCGCGATCGAGGAGGGCGAGACCGCCGAGGACGTCGCGCACCGGGAGGCACAGGAAGAGGCCGGCTGCGTGATCGAGGAGTTGATCGAGGTGATGCAATTCTATACGACCCCGGGCGGCTGCGCGGAAATGATCACGCTGTTTTGCGGCAAGATCGACAGCCGTCAGGTCGGCGGCATTCACGGCCTCGATCATGAAGACGAAGACATCCTGGTGCGTCCGGCGCCGTTCGACGAAGCCTATCGGATGCTCGAAAGCTGCGAGATCGAGTCCGCGATTCCGATCCTGGCGCTGCAATGGCTGGCGCTGAACCGGGATAAGCTGAGACAAAGATGGTGTCGTGAGGCATAAGGACAGAGGTTTGTCAGAAAGGAATATAACACCATGAATTACATCGCGCTGACCATGCTGATGGGGGACCGGGGCAAGTATCTCGGCATCGTGATGGGGCTGACCTTCGCCTCCTTGATCATGACCCAGCAGCCCGCCATTTTTCTCGGCCTGATGGCGCGATCGTACAGCTTTGTCTCGGATGTCGGGCTGGCCGACATCTGGGTGATGGACCCCAAGGTTCAGTTCATCGATGACGTCAAGCCGATGCAGGACACCGAGCTCTACCGGGTGCGCGGCGTGGCCGGCGTCGGCTGGGCGGTGCCTTTATACAAGGGGCTGATCAAGGCGCGCCTGTACGACGGCACGTTTCAGACCTGCAACCTGATCGGACTGGACGATGCGACCCTGATCGGCGGGCCTCCCGCTATGCTGAGCGGAAAACTCGAAGACTTGCGCCGCAGCGACGGCGTGCTCGTCGATCTCGAAGGCGCGAACACCAAACTCGCGAAAGCACCTCAGATCAAGGACGGCAAGCTCGTGCCGCTGACGATAGGCGATTCCCTCGAACTGAACGACCGCCGGGCGATCGTCGTCGGCATCGCGAAAGTCACGCGCACTTTTCAATCCCAGCCGGTCATCTATACGACCTATAACCGCGCACTGCTCTATGCGCCGAAAGAAAGGAAACTGCTCTCGTTCGTTCTGGTCAAGGCCAAGGCGGGCCAAAACATCGCAGAACTGACCCAAAGGATTCAACGGATAACCGGACTGGCCGTCTATACTCAGGAAGAATTCAAGGCGCTGACTTACAATTATTTCCTGAAAAATACCGGCATTCCGATCAACTTCGGCATCTCGGTCATGCTCGGCTTCATCGTCGGCGCGGCGATCGCCGGCCAGACCTTTTACAACTTCACGCTCGAAAATCTCAGGCAGTTCGGCGTACTGAAGGCGATGGGCACCAGCAACTGGGTGCTGCTACGGATGATCCTGCTGCAGGCGGTGCTGGTCGGCAGCATCGGCTACGGCATGGGCGTCGGCCTGACCGCCTTATTCGGCTATGCGATGCGCAATACGATCCTGGCCTTTAAGTTCCCCTGGCAATTGCTGGTGTTCAGCGGCATGGGTGTCAGCATGATCTGCGTCTTCGCGGCCTTATTGAGTATCCGCAAGGTGATCATGCTGGAACCGGCGGTCGTGTTCAAAGGCTGAGCATGGGCGGCGATACGCTGGCCGTTTTGTGTCAAAACGTCGTAAAGACCTACGACACCGGCTCGCAGCAAATTACCGCGCTGCAAGGCATCGATCTCGAAGTCCATGTCGGCGAGTTGATGATGTTGGTCGGGCCTTCTGGATGCGGTAAAACGACATTGATTTCGGTGATCGCCGGCATTCTGGACCAGGATTCCGGCCTCTGCCAGGTGTTCGGCGAGGATTTGCTGAAATTGAAAAATGATCAAAAACTCAAATTTCGCGCCCAAAATATCGGCTTCGTGTTCCAGGCCTATAACCTGTTGCCGGCACTCAATGCGGCCGAAAATGTCTCGATTCCGCTGATCATCAACGGCATGAAGCGGCGCGAAGCGGTTCGCAAAGCCGCCGCTGTCCTCGATCAGGTCGGCCTCGGGGATCGGGCGGATGCGCTGCCCTCCCAGCTTTCCGGCGGCCAGCAGCAGCGGGTCGCGATCGCGCGCGCGTTGATCCATAGCCCGAGGCTGATCGTCTGCGACGAGCCGACCAGCGCGCTCGATCATGAAACCGGAATGCATGTGCTCGAATTGCTCAAAGCGGTCGCGGTCGATCATTCCAGGGCGCTGGTGATCGTGACGCACGATGCCCGCATTTTCAGCTTCGCCGACCGGATCGCGCAAATGGATGACGGAAAAATTGTCCGGGTGCAGCAATCCCAGCCTTCGACCAATGCCAATCCCGGCCGCACCGAGCAAGGAGCCCACGATGTTACCTAAATATACGCTGCCCGCACTGGCCGCCGCCGGCTTCCTGTTCGGCGTGTTCCAGGTCGTCAGCAGCAATAAGCCGGCGCCGATCGCACAGGCCGCGGCGGAACCCGCGATCTCGCCCTATGCGACCTTCATTGCCGGGGCCGGCATTGTCGAGGCGAAAAGCCAGAATATCGCGATCGGCTCCCCCTTGGCTGGCCTCGTCAAAGCGGTCAAGGTGAAGGTCGGCGATCGCGTCAAACTCGGCGATATCCTGTTTTTAATCGACGACCGCGCCGCGCTGGCAGAATCGACCGTGCGCGAGGCCGATCTTGCGAAAGCGAAGGCGTCTGTCGGCGAAGCCGAAGCGGGGGTCAGGGACGCCGAGGTGTTGCAGCGTCTGGCCGACGCGGTCCAGGACCGACGCGCGATCAGCACCGAAGAACTGGAGCGGCGCCGCAATGCGACCTTGATCGCAAGGCGCAAGCTCGACAGCGCCAGGGCCGAGGTGCTGCAAGCCGAAGCTGCGGTCAAGGCGAGCCAGACTACGCTCGATTTATTGCGGGTCACGGCCCCGGTTGACGGCGAAGTGCTGCAAGTGAATGTGCGGCCCGGCGAGTTCGCCCAGGCGGGGCCGCTCAGCACGCCTTTGATGATCGTCGGCAATCTGGACGAACTTCATGTCAGGGTCGACATCGACGAAAACGACGCCTGGCGCTTTCGTCCCCGAAGCAAGGCCGTCGCCTATTTGCGCGGCAACCGCAGGTTTCAGACCGATTTGGCGTTGGTCTGGGTCGAGCCTTATGTGGTGCCGAAAAAGTCGCTGACCGGCGACAGCACCGAACGCGTCGATACGCGGGTCTTGCAGGCGCTGTACAGCTTCAACCGCAGCAAGATGCCGGTGTATGTCGGCCAGCAGCTCGATGTGTTCATCGAAGCGCCGGATTTCGATCGCGATTCGGCCCCGGCCAATGCCAGTCCTTTGCCGCCGGCATGAACAGAATCCTGACGCTTTGCCTCTTGGGGTTCATCGCCGGTTGTACGGTCGGCCCCGATTATGTCCCTCCCGAGGCGCCAACGCCCGCCCAATGGAGCGAAAACCAATCTGCGCCAGGCAATCTTGAAAATTCTCATATCTGGTGGAAAACCTTCGAAGATCCGGTTTTGGACCGCTTAATTGACGAAGCGATCACGGCCAATCTGGACCTGAAACAGGCATTCCAGCGCATCCGCATCGCCCGCACGCAAAGGACGCAGGCCGTCGCCGCGGGACTGCCGACGCTCTCCGGCCAAAGCACCGTCTCGCGGCGTCTGAATAGCATCACCTCGTCCTCCGGCACGACGGGTACGGCCGGCGGCGCCTTCGGCATCGGCAACCGGCTGATCAATATCTTCCAGTCGGGTTTCGATGCGCAGTGGGAGCTCGATTTATTCGGCGGTATCCGGCGGACCGTCGAAGCGGCGGAAGCGACTGTCGAAGCCGAAACCGAAAACCGCAGAGCTTTGCAGGTCAGTCTGCTCGGCGAAGTGGCCAGTCAATACATTACCCTGCGCGCCAATCAGCAGCTGCTTGCCGTCGTCGATGATAACCTGATCACGCAGCGCGATACCTGGCATCTGACCCAGGAAAGGCAAAAAGCCGGGCTTGCCTCCTCCCTGGACGTCGCGCAAGCCGAGGCGCAGGCCGATGCGACCGCGGCGGAACGGCCGCTCTATGAAAACCAGATCAAACTGGCCATGCACGCCTTGAGCGTATTGTTGGACAGAACGCCGGGCGAATTGGCCGCACGCCTGCGGCAAGCCTCAGCCATCCCGCTTCCGTCAACGCCGGTCGCCGCCGACCTACCGTCGGAATTGTTACGCCGCCGACCCGACATCCGCAGCGCCGAAAGACAGCTTGCGGCCGCGAATGCGGAGATCGGCGCCGCGGTCGCCGCGCAGTATCCGCGCATCAATCTTGCCGCTTTCATCGGCCTCCAAAATACCGACATCACCGATTTCACGATGCTCGGCAAATCCTGGTCGATGGCGTCGACCCTCGCGTTTCCGATTTTCAACTGGGGCAGCATCAAAGCCAATATCGAAGGTAAAACAGCCCGCCATCAGGAATTGTTGTACGCCTATCGGGCGGCTGTGCTGAATGCGTTCAAGGAAGTCGAAGATGCGCTGGCGTCTCTCGAACAGGAGCGGCAGCGCCATGAACAATTGAAGCAAGCCGAGTCGGCGGACCGGCTGGCGCTCGCGCTGGCACAGGAACGCTACCGCAACGGCTTGACCGCTTTTTTGGACGTGCTGATCGCCCAACGCGCACTGCTTGTTAGACGGTTGGCTTTAATCGATAGTCAAGCCAAGCTCGCCGGACAAAGAGTGGCCCTCTACAAATCATTGGGCGGCGGCTGGCAGGTCAAGGAGTCTTCCTTGGGTCCGAAAGGCGGTTAAGGATTCCGTCAAAAATAACTTCCGTAAATGCTGTCACCGGTTCGTGCTGAGTTCGTCGAAGCATGAACGGGTGACAGCATGAGCCGGGAATTTTCCGTCCATCCTTCGACAAGCTCAGGACGAACGGAAAATTTTATCGGGAAGTTGTTTATGACCATATCCTAAGTAGATCTATCTCATATCATACGAGCGACATGCAGGCCGGGAAAAAAAAGGCAGCGCTGCCGGCCCATAAAACCCCAAACAAAGACAGCAATGCAAGCAACCGCATGACGTCTGTCAGAAACAACCGGGAGTTTTTCGGCATCGCCTCGTCTCTCTTCATACGCAGCACAACATCGGGCTTCACGATCAGAAGCAGTAATGCCAGCAGAGCCGCAACGGTTGCAACGCTTACGGTCGTCTGCATCCCAAAACCGACGTAATTGCCCGCGAGTGCGGCGCAGACGAGATGGTGTGCCCCGTACACCACAGAAAAGTGCAGCGCCCAAATCGTTAAAGGACCGATCAAAGCGATCAGCACAGTGCCGACGGCTTGTTTGGAAGAGGGGTTTTTCGATGCCTTCATCATAAAATCATTCTCGGAAAGCCATGAATCACAACGAGCCCGACAAGCGCTTGCGCCGCAGTGTAATAAACCAGCAAGGCGGTGTTTTCGAGCGTAGCGCAACGTACTCGGTCGAGCTTGCCGGTAAAGTGCCGAGCGATCACAAACAACGACATAATCAGCACGGTAAAAACGAGCTGTCCGGTTAAAATGCCATCCGTGTAGACCATGGCCCCATAGCTCGACACGGTGGGCCTGAGTCCCGCCTGCCAGTGGCAACCGACCGCCAAGTACACGGCAAGGATACTCGAGAGGGCGCCTAGCAGCACCAGCAGCGGCGTCCCTAAATGCGGGTGACCCGGTGCCGGCAGCGTTCTCCTTGCGACCGCAAAAAATGCCGCGCCGGCAGTAAACAGCAGGGCGCTGAGGGCAGGCCACTTAAGGTCTGGCAGGCCTCCTGCATCGGAAGGCCAAACCTTGGGCGCTACGGTCCAGAGATAAAGATAGGAAAACAAGTAGGATAAATACAGCGAGCCGGCGACGACCATCAGAATCACCATGGCCCACCAGCCGTGGCCTATCGGGCCGGAGACATAAACCGGAAGCTCGATACCGGCGCCGATGTCCACCGGGCCTTTACCGGGGCCTTTATCGAGCTCCCATACCCAGGCTAGGCCACACAAGATCGCCAGTACTCCGCAAACAAGAGCCGGCGCCACCACTTTGATGGTCAACAGCAGAAAACAGGCCGCGGTAAACACGGCCGCCAGCACATGCGCCCAGCCGTTGCCCGGCATCTGGATCACGTACTGCGGTTTGGCTTCGATGACCGAGGTGACTAAGGTCTCGCGTGCGCCGGTCGGAGCATTGGGCAAATAATGCTGGCCTGAGTCGACCTCTTCGGACAGATCGGGCTGCGTCCATAAGGGCTCTCGACTGCTCACCTGGGGAATGGAGCGCGTGGAATATAGATCGGCAGAAAGCCATTCGAGGGTTCCTGCTTGCCAGGGATTGAGCTGTCCGCCCTGTCCGACTCGGAAATTGCGTATCAGATCCACGATGAAAACGAGCACTCCCGCGCCGATCAGATAAGCGCCTAGCGTGGATATCAGATTATAAGGTCCCCAGCCTGACGCCTCGGAGTAGGTCCATATCCGGCGAGGCATGCCCAGCAAACCGGAAATATGCATGGGCATGAAGGCGACATTAAAGCCGATAAATATCAGCCAGAAACACCATTTTCCGAGGCGCTCGGACAGCATCCGCGTGCTGAGCATCGGCGCCCAGTAATAAAAGGTCGCGAACAGCGGGAAGACCATGCCGCCGACCAGGACATAATGCAGGTGGGCGACGATGAAATAGGTATCATGCGCCTGCCAGTCGAACGGCACCATCGCGACCATGATGCCGGTCAGCCCCCCGATCGTAAAAATAAACAGCATGCCCAGCACGAACAGCCCCGGTGTCGTCAGCCGAAACCGGTCCTTGGCCGCGGCGATGGTGGCGATCCAGGAAAAGATCTGGATACCGGACGGTACCGCGACCGTCATGCTCGCGGCCGAAAAAAAAGCCATGCTGAGCGACGGGATGCCGGTGGCGAACATGTGATGCACCCACAGGCCGAAACTGAAGAAACCGGTCGCAATCAGGGCCACGACGATCAGCCGGTAACCGATCAGCGGCCTGCGTGCCATGGTCGGCACAATCATCGAGACCAGCCCGGCCGCCGGCAGGAAAATGATGTACACTTCCGGGTGACCGAAAAACCAGAATAAATGCTGCCACAGCAAGGGATCGCCGCCCTGAGCGGCGGTAAAAAAAGGCCAGCCGAAAGATCGTTCGATTTCCAAATACATCGTCGCGAGAATGACCGCCGGGAACGCCACCACGATCATGCCGGCGAAGACCAGCATCGACCAGCCGAAAATGGGCAGCTTATCGAGCGACATCCCGGGCGGGCGGGTCCGCAAAATGCCGACGATAATCTCGATGGCGCCGGCGATCGCGGAGATTTCGATGAAACCGATGCCGAGCAGCCAGAAGTCGGCGTTGTCGCCGGGCGAATATTCGGTCAGCGTCAACGGCGGATACATGAACCAGCCGCCTTTGGGCGCCAGGCCGTAGAAGACTGTCGAGAAGAACACCCCGCCGCCGATGATGTAGGCCCAAACGGCAAATGCGCTCAGGCGCGGAAACGGCAGGTCTCTTGCGGCCAGCATTTGGGGCAGCAACAGCACTCCGAGCGCCTCCATGGCCGGCACCGCGAACAGGAACATCATCGTGGTGCCGTGCACGGTGAAGATTTGATTGTAGAGATCTTGACTGACCAGATCATTTTCGGGTATGGCCAGCTGCGTACGCATCACCAGGGCCAAGAGGCCTGCAAGTACAAAAAAGGCGAAGGCGGCGCCGAGATACAGCAAGCCCACGACGGTGTTGTTGACCGCGGTAATCCAGCGCCAGCCGCTCGGGGTCTCCCAGATGCGCAACAGCTCTTCCTTTTCACCGGGCGGGCGCGGCAAGCTGTTGGGCAGTGCCGCCTGTTTTTCAGTGGTGTTGGTCACAAACTCCCCCTCATGAAATAACGTATCGCCCTGCCACGGGTATAAAACACCAGCGCCGCCGTAAAGAATGACCGGCTGATCGCCAGGCTGCATTCATTAACATGCAGCATGACGATTATTCCAAGGCGTTCAAGTAAGCCGACAAGGCCTGAAGCTCGCTTTCGGAAAAGAAATCGAAAGGCGGCATCAAATTTTCGGGTTTAAGCGTCTGGTGACGGCTGATCCATTGGGCAAAGCTTTTCGGTTCGTTGGGCAGGATGCCGGCGCCGAGCGATAGCCTGCCGCCGACATGTGTCAAATCCGGTCCTATCTCTCCGTTGGCCCGGCTGCCGCGAACGCTATGGCAGCCCCCGCATCCGCTGGCGAAAAAAAGCCTTTCGCCCTCTTTTTCAGAAGCCGGTTTCGCACCCGACCTTTCTTTCGCAAGCCAGGCGTCATAATCGGCGGGAAGCATCGCCACGGCATAAAAAGCCATCAGCGCGTGGGCGCCGCCGCAATATTCCGCGCATTGTCCGCGCACGACGCCGGGTTTATCGGCAATTAAATGCAACTTGTTGATGCGGCCGGGAACCATATCGACCTTGCCGGCATACGCCGGCAGCCAGAAACTGTGAATCACGTCCGCTGTCGATAGCTCGAGTTCGATAGTGCGTCCTGTCGGGATATGCACTTCATTGGCACTTTCCGTCGTCTGTCCGTCGTCGTGGAGATATATCACCCGCCACCACCAACGCTCTCCAACGACAGAGATACGCACAGGATTTTCTGCGTGAACCAGATTTTCGCCCTCCCGCAACACCATAAAGCCGTAAATCAGCAGAGTGCTCAAGGTCACTACCGGGAAAACGATCCCCCCGAGAACCACGCCTTGTTCACTGCTCAACTTCTGCCGCCAACGGCTGGGGCCGGCTATTGAAATAAAAATCAGCAGGCATATGAAAGCCGTTATCAACGCTGCGGCAATGAACATGACCCACATCAGCAGCGTAATTCGCGACGAAACCGGACCGAGGCCGGCGAATGCCGATTGCTCGCCTTCGCAACCCACCATCGCGGTTAGCGCGATGACTAAATACAGTCTCAAAAAGCCATGGCTGATTATTTTCATGGACGCGGAGACCGTTCTGTCCATGGCGGCTGATTCGCGAAGAACGAAGCCGCGGCCGCGACCTGCTGCTCGGTCATCCGCTTCGCAACGACGGCCATCATCGCGCCGTGCGGCGTCTTGTCACGGCCGCCTTGCCGCCAGATGTGCAATTGCTGCCCGATATACTGTGCTGACTGCCCGGCCAGACGAGGATAGTCCTCGCGCCCCTTCCGGCCATGGCACGCGTTGCAGGCCGGAATTTTGCGCGTGCGGTCGCCCTGTTCGGCCAGTTGACGGCCTAACTCGCTCTCATCGGCCGAGGAGGGCCGCGCGGGTTGGCGAAAAGCCGGTCTCTGAGCGGCGTAATAGGAAGCCAAACGCTCAATGTGTTCATCATCGAGATCGCCTGCTACGGGTTCCATAAAGCCGCTTTGCCTCATGTCGTCCTGAAAGTCGTGCAGCGCCCTTTTCAGATAAGCCTCCTCCTGACCTCCAATGCGCGGTATATAAGGGCTTGTCGGCGGGGCATCGGCCGTGTCGTGGCAACGGCTGCAAGCGGTCAGGTCAAATCGGGGCCGTCCGGCGCTGACGAGCTGCGCGTCGGCATAGTCTTGCGTCTTGCTATGGCCGCTTGCATAGCGGCGGTAGTCGGCCTCGGTCATTGACGGCAAGGCTTCCAGGAAGGCCACGACAGCCCAGACTTCATCGTCGCGGTTCTGACCGCTCCACGCCGGCATGCCGGTCAATTGAAGGCCATGACGCGCAATCCAGAACAGTTGCTCGCGCGTCCAGTGCGTGGCATGCCGCTGAAGATCGGGAGGATGCGGCAGCATGTGCCCAAAAATCGGATTGACCGGTTGCAGCGGCGAGCCATGGCAAATCGCGCAGGTCCCTTGAAAATGCGCCGCGCCCAGCGGCACCAGTTCGGCTGGCTCCAGCGCCGGGGGGGCGATCGCTCTGCTGTTGAATTTAACCGAGCGCTCCTTGCCCAACTGCAGAAACGACTCAAGCCAGGCGGGATGGCCCGCGCTCGCCGCTATGTTTAAAATGCCGGAATAGGCGCCCATCAAAGCGAGGGCGATGCCTCCGGCCAAAAGACCGAGCGTCCAAAGCAGAAGGAAACGCCAATACCTTCTGACCCATTCCATCATGACACGTTTTCCGAAACCAATGCCGACTGAGCAACGTCACTTCGGGAATCACACAGCGACTGAAACCAACGATAAATGAGCACAATCGCAGCGAGCACATATGTGAGGGGACAGGCGGTGATCATCAGCAGCCCTGCCAACTGCTGGTCGGCGAGATCAGACGCCATCGCCGGGTTGGGTGCCATAGCGCCAGAAACATAAAGCACACGCGGCGCAAACGTCAGCAGGACGGCGATCAAACAAAACAGCTTAGCGGTCAACAGCAACGCGACGACCGCCCGCCATGAATGCCTGCCGTCCTGATTGAAGACGGTAAGCCAAAACCAGAGGGCAGAAAAAAACAGCGTCGCCTGCATGATGATGCTATCGCCCCCGTGCCCAGCCATCGCCAGGCCGGGCGGTGAGTGCCATGCAATAAACAAAGCGGCTTGCAGCGCGGTAGCCGCCGGCAGCGAAGTCATACTGGCAAGTTCAGTAGCAGAACGGGCCTGTTTGCGAAGCCAGCCGGCCAGCACGGGCGCTGCGATTGTCATCAGCGCGATATGGGTAATCATCCTGCATGATTGTTGGCCGCGGATTTCGTCGTGGTAAAGCGGCAAAAATGCCAATGCCGCCAACACCGACAATTCCGCAAACGTCAATAAATTTAGAGGTCTAACTCGCATTCGCCGTTCTCCATCTAAAATATTTTCGCCTCTTAGAGGATGCGCCGGTTTTTCAAGGCCGTCTGTTAACAGAGACTCGACATCATTTCTAAAAGGCTCGAAGGCAGAGCGCTAGAATAATCGACAATCGCTGCACTCTTTTTGTCGAAGTAAATTGGATAAAGTTCATCGGACTGAAAAAAAGCCCTAGCTATACAACCGCTCGCAAACCCGATAGGCCATGCCTAGTCATCTGGCTTATCCGTATTTCCATGCCAACGCGCCATGTGCTCGGCGTGGGTTTGCAGGTAAGCACCGGCTTGGAAATGATGGTCGTAGAACTCCAGATCAAGGTGATGAGCCTGGAGATACGTCAAACAAAAAATACTCGGGACGGTGCCGGGAAATTTACCGAAGCGGTCGTAGATATATTGCGCTTGCAGTGCGACGCAGGCCTTGAATTCTTCGCTATGCACCTGTGCGCTACCGCGTATCTTCGCGCTTTCTTTCCACGGCCCGGGGGTATTCGGGTTATACGGCCCGCCCGGACCGAACTTCCGCAGGGCGATAGCTTCCATGGCAGCGCGCATATCGGCATAATGCGGCGGGCAATAGCCTTCAAACACGCCGGAAAGCCCCGTCGGGTTGGGGATGGACCAGCGCGCATCGGTATCATAGCGAAAACCCAGTCCTGGCACACTCGGGTCGCCGCTGGCGCCCAGCACAGCATGCCGGTCAATCCCGTCAAACATCCAACCGCCCAGGCCCATCGCCTGCAGCATCAGCATACCGGCAAAACAGGCAATGGATAGCTCCGCCGTCAGTTCGGTCAGCGCGTACTGCTCGATGAAAGTGAGCGGGAAAGGCTTGTCCGTATTAACAAGCCGGGGAAAGCGCTCCAGTCCGTCAATGGCCTGCCGGTTCACATCGTCATAGAGGCAATAGCCGTTCTGCACCAGAAAGCAAAGCATCAGGAGCAGGTGCTGCGCGACGTCGCCTACCGGAATGACCAGCGTGCTGCCGGGGAGGTTCGCGCACCAGGTGTTGTGCCCCTCCATGAACGGCTCCTCCGCCGGAATGTAAAGACGCCCCGTCGCCAGTTTGCGGATGCGCTTCTTATGGGCCATAAGGAGGGATTCCAGGTCGAACGGTTCATCCGCTTCGCGCACTACCAGTGCGGGTGCATCGCGGGTGGCAAAGAAATAGACGCCGTCGTCATCGGTAAAGAAAACTTCGCTCGTGTGAGAACCCGCAGACGATGGAAAGGTCCTGCCGCCGGCGGCAGCGGAGTAGTTCGAGAGATGCGGCGCGTAGCGGGCATGGCGCGTGATCATGTAATGCCAGCCGGTGTTGCCCGCCGCTGCGGTCAGCACCATCATCTGTTCCAGCTCGCTGAGCGGCATCGGATCATGGCGTGAAGCGAACGCGAGCGGCCCATCAGGAATGGAGGCGCCGAGCGAGAAGCGGCGAGCCCGCCGTCCATACAGGGCTTCAAACAAAGAGAAATCTAAGGCCGTATTGACGCCCGGCGGAAATGCTCTTGTTTCCATGGTTAACCTCCTGCGTTTCTAGAGTAGCGAAGCAGGCTTCTCAGGTGGTAAGGCGAATCAAAGCAGGCCGTTGAGTCATGATGCAGGAGTTGGAAACATCACTATGCATTGGCATGATTTATCAAGACAACAATCTTCCCTTCAGATCTGCAGGGGTGAACGGTCCCGGTTCGGCGATCAGCGCGCGAGCCGCGTCCACGCGTTCCCAAACGTTCCATAACAACACGCCCCGCACCCGATTATTCTGCAGATAATAGATCACGCCTTTTTTATAAGGCTCGACCCAATCTTCCATCGTTTCCAAGCGGGAATCGGTCTTGCCGACGGCTTCATAGCCCAGTTCAAATAGATCGGAGTAAAAATAAGGCAGATGATGATAAGGCTGCGCGTCACCGGTCATGTTCCGGCCGGCGCATTTGCCCATGGTCAGGGCATTGTCCTCGTGTTCCGCCCGCATGCGGATAGCTAAACTGGGGTTGTAGAAGCTGGCGACATCGCCGGCCGCGAAAATATCCAGGTTTTCCGTACGTAACAGCTCGTCCACGACGATGCCGTTATCGACAGCCAATCCAGCCTGTTCGAGCAAGCGGACATTGGGCTTAATACCGATCCCGGCCACCACCGCATCCGCTTCGATGCGGCTTTCAGCCCCATCGGCACCGTGGGCATCCAGGAATAAGCGGCCCTGTTTGCGAGCCAGCCCAGTGACCTTTTGGCGGGGCAAGACTTCGACCCCCTTGGCGCGGTAATAGCCGTTCAGGAACTGATTCAGTCCGTGTGGAAACAGGGCCGCGCCTATCCCTTCTTCGGGAAAGAGCATCACCACTTGTTTGCCGTTCATGGCCAGCGCCGCGGCGATTTCCGAACCAATGAAGCCGCCGCCGATCACGGCAAAACGCTGCTTTTGTTCGCTCAGGGCACGAAGTTTCTGATAATCATCCAGGTCGCGGAAATAAATGATCTCATCACCGCCGAATGGAAGTTTTACGGGATCTCCGCCGGTCGCAATGAGCAGTTTCTCATAGTGGTAGCTGTCTCCCTGATCATCGATGACAGTTTTATCCGCGGGTGCCAGGGTTTGCACGTAGTGTCCCAAATGCAAGGTTACCTTCAGCTCGTCTAGCGGATACCAGATTTTTTCGATCGGCTTTCCCTGCCATAAGCCTTTGGAAAGAGGCGGGCGTTTATAGGGGGCATGGGATTCCGCGCTGATCAGGCCTATGGAGCCATCCGAATCGACGGCTCGAATGCCACTGATCGCGGCGTATGCCGTCATGCCGCCACCAATGATAAGATATCGATAGTTTGACATTTTCCCCTCCTCATAGATTAAAGACAGTCACTCCGAAGAGGCTTCCAGATATTCTAATGAGACTGGGCAATTTACGAGCGGTTCCTCGACAGCAATGTTCCGGAATGAGTGATACGGCTTATTGACTAGCGCATGTCATTGGAACCTATAACTTTGCCAAAACGTTACGGACGGGTTTACAAAACCCGTCCGGCCGGAAGGTTATTTCGCTTTGACCTGCGGCCTGCTAAAGCCCGAGGTCGCTCAGTCCCGGATGATCGTCGGGGCGGCGGCCCTGAGGCCAATGAAACTTGCGTTCGGATTCCTGAATCGGCAAGTCGTTGATGCTGGCGTAGCGGCGGTGCATCAGGCCGTTTTCGTCGAACTCCCAGTTCTCGTTGCCGTAGGAGCGGAACCAGTCGCTGTTCTGGTTATGCCATTCATAGGCAAAGCGGACCGCGATCCGGTTGCCGTCAAACGCCCATAATTCCTTGATCAAGCGGTATTCCCGCTCGGTCTGCCATTTGCGCGTCAGAAACTCGATGATCTGCTCGCGGCCGGCCGGGAATTCGGCGCGGTTGCGCCACTGGCTGTCTACGGTATAGGCCAGGGCGACGCGTTCAGGATCGCGGTTGTTCCAGGCGTCTTCCGCCATGCGAACTTTTTGCGCGGCGGTTTCGCGGTTGAACGGGGGAAATGGTGGACGCGGTTGATGGACTGTAGTCATGAAATACTCCTAAATGATCAATTAGAAAGATCCACTGTATTCTCCTCTCATTCGTAAGAGACAATCAATAGCTTCAATCCGGTTGTCCGTTCAGGCGACGACAGGGGATATTCCAAACAAAACCTATTGAAGCCTGCTTGTACGGCAATCCATCCAATGAAGCATTACCGTTAGCTTTCCAAGGCTTGCCAAGTCCTTATTGTTCCACCGTCACAAACGCCAGTTTGGTGATGCCTGCATGTTGCGCGGCGGCCATCACTTCCGCGACTTTCGAGTAGATGACGCCCTGGTCGGCGTACAGATGCACCGCTGTTTCCGGATTGTTTTTGAGTTCTTCGGCCAACGCGGCTTCCAGCGCCGGCAGGTCGGCGAGTGGGTTTTTGTTCAGCGTGACCAGGCCTTGCGCGTCGATGCCGAGCTGCAGCGGCTGGTCTTTGACGTCCGGCGTCGTCTCCGCCGTTTTCGGCAGGTTGACCTTGACCGATTGCGTTAAGAGCGGCGCGGTGACCAATAAAATGATCACCAGCACCAGCATCACGTCGACCAGCGGCGTGACGTTGATTTCGCTGACCGCGTCCTGATCTTCCGATTGAGTATTGAAGGCCATGGCGCGTTATCCTTGTTTGTTGTCGGTGTTGAATACCAGATGCAGAAAGCTGCCGGCGAAATGGTCCAGTTCCAGGCGGTGATTTTTGACGCGGCGCAGGAAAAAGTTATATGCGAGCACCGCCGGCACTGCGACCGCAATGCCGACCGCGGTTGCGATCAAGGCATCGCCGATGGGGCCGGCCACCACGTCGAGGCTGGCCGAGCCGCTTTGGCTGATTTCATGCAATGCATGCATGATGCCGAGCACGGTGCCGAACAGGCCGACGAAAGGTGCGGTGCTGCCGATGCTGGCGAGCAGGGTGAGGCCGCTTTCCAGCGTGCGCTGTTCTTCCTGGGTCTGTACTCTCAGCGTCTGGCCGAGTAATTCTTCCGGCGAGCCGTGGAATTTAATGGCCTGGCCGGAGGTGGCGTGCATTTCGTTCAGCCAGCCGAAACCGTGTTGGGCGATCCGTGCCTGGGGGCCGCGTGCGGTGAATAGGGGCAGGGATTCGGCGCTACTGATATCGGGCGCATCCCAAAATGCGCTGGCGAAGCGTCGGTTATCGATGCCGTTGCGGGCGAACTGCCAGGTTTTGAATACGATCAGCGACCAGGTGGCGATAGAAAAAGCCAGCAAGGCGTAGAGGGTTCCGTCGACGATCACGGTAGGGGGGATGTGGAATGGCACTGATGTCTCCTGCTATCAATTGTTTAAGGTGAAAATAATCGGTACGATCACCGAACTGGCGACCGCGGTGCTGCCGCGCATCGCCGGAATGAATTTCCATTTTTCGACCGCGGCGACCGCCGATTCGTCGAGGATGTCATGGCCGCTGCTGCGATGGACCGCGACGCTTTCGCTGAGGCCTTCGGCGGAGACCTGCACCTTCAGCAAGACCTTACCTTCCCAGTGCCGGTTGCGCGCCAGGCGCGGATACTCGGGCTTGGGGTTGAAGCCGTAATTGGCGCGGAAATTTGCTTCGGTAAAGGTTTCCGCAGGCGGCGCTGTGGTTTTGGCCGGTGGGGACGGCGGCGCGGGCGGTGACGGCGTGGTCTCCGGCTCTGCGGCCTGGGTTTCCGCGGCTTTAGGCAAGGCCACCGCATCTTTCGACACGGGTTTGGGCGGCTTGCGCACGTCCGGCTTCTTCTTGGCGACGGGTTTTTTCTTTGGCTTCGGTTTGGGAGGCTCGGGCGGTTTCGGCGGCGCCGGCGGGGCGACATGGGTTTCCTGTTTCGGCGCGGCGACGAGCGATACTTCCATCATCAGCGGTTTGGCCTGGGCGATCGGCTCGGACGGCGCAAACAACCAGAGCAGCACCAATAGATGCAGCAGCAAAACGGTCAGGACGATCTCGCCCAGCAGATAGCCGGGCCGTTTTTCAAGGCGCAGCGCATGGAGCAGCGCCTGCCATGAAGAAAACGGATGGGTTGACGTGCCGCCCGGATAAGCGAAATCCGGCGCGCGCGTCCCTCCCTCCCGGAAATTGAAAAAATGCATAATGTTACCTTATCGTCATGAAGCCGTTTGAGCGGCGCGGGGTGTGACGCAGATGATGGGCAAATTCCCAATAAATCGGCCGGGAATCCGCCAAACTCAACGCGCAAAAAACCGTGCTCAGTTCCCGAGCCGACTCTATCCCCTATAAGACGATTCAGAATAAAAAAACCCCATCCTGCGGAGAAAAAAAATGCGGCATTTGCCGCTGTCGCCCGCAAAAGCGGCGTTATTGGCTGTCGAGTTTCTTCTTGGCGGCGTCGGCGTCTTTGCCGATCTTTTCGACCGTTGCGCGGTATTCGGCCTGCGCGGCATTGGCGCTATCGGCGATGATGGCGTTATCCTGGTTGGCTTCGTTGATCAGGCATTCATAATAGGTCTTCGCCTGTTGTTGCCAGTCATTGATCTTGGCGACGCTTTTGTTGAAGGCTTCGGCGTTGCTTTGATCGATGATGGGCGTTTCGGGTTTGTTGCCGCAGCCTGCGGTCGCCCATTTGACGGCTGAGAGCGTGCCGGCGTTTACGTGCGGGGCGCCTGTCAAAGCCGCGGTGACGGTCAAAATCAGGGTGAGGTTTTTGATCACGGGTTTTCTCCTGTCTTGTTTCAAGCGATGGAAAAGATCATTTTTGTAGTGCCGGATGATGCCTAAAAGCCGCCGCCCAAAGCCAAATATAAATCGATGCGGTTGTTCAATAATTGCCGGCGCGCTGTCAGGTGCGCGCTTTGCGCGTTCAGGGTGCTGCGGTAGCTGTCCAGCAGGGTCAGAATCTCGATCAGGCCGTGCTGGTACGAATACACCGCCAGTTTGCGGCTGGCGTCGGTTTGTTTGACCGCTTCCCGCAAGGCGCTTTCCTGTTCGCGCAGGCGATCTTCGGCTGCCAGCGTTTGCTCGACTTCGCGGAAGGCATTCAGCGCGGCATTCCGGTAGCCGTTCAGCGCTTCCTCGACGCTGGCCTCTTGCAGTTTGATCTCGCCGCGCAGGCGTCCGCCGGTAAAAATCGGCTGCAATAGGCCGAGCGCCAGATTCCAGGCCGCCGCGCGCGGATCGACCAGTTCGGTCAAGGCGGCGCTGCCGGCGCCGCCGCTCCCGGTCAGCGTGAAGCGGGGCAATAAGGCCTTGCGGGCGCTTTCGAGGCGTTTATCGGCGGCGCACAGGCGGTCGAAGGCCGCATTCAAATCGGGACGGCGTTCGAGCAGTTCGGATGGAATGCCGGCCGGCACGGCGGGCGGCAACGGCGGCAGCGCTTCGGCCTTGGCAAAACGGCCGTCGGGATAGCGGCCAAGCAGGACTTCCAAATCGCGGGTCAGGTTTTGTTCCCGCGTGCGCTGCTCGGCAAGCTGGGCTTCGGCATTCGCCAGATCGGTCAGCGCCAGCCGCAAATCCAGCGCAGGGGTCAGTCCGCGCCGGAAGCGCCCGCGCAAGAGATCGACCAGCGTACGGCGCTCGCGCATCGATTGTTCGGCGACCATGACCTGCGCGCGCGCCTCGGCCAATTCGATATAATTCTGCGCGGTGCGCGCCGCCAGCGACAAGCGCGCGGCTTGCCAATCGGCCTTTGCCGCTTCGACGTCCTGTCCTGATGCCAGCTGGGCGGCGCGAATGCGGCCCCAGACATCCAGTTCCCAGGAGAGATCGAACAGCGCCGTGAAGGCGCCGATTTCCGGGGCGCTCGTTCCCGGATCGCCGCGCCGGTAACCGGCAAGCAATGCCAGTTGCGGCCAGCGCCCGGCGCCGTCGATGCGCATCCTGGCGCGCGCCGCGTCGATGCGGGCGGCGGTTGCCCGCAAATCGTAATTGTCGGCGATAGCCGTGCGCACCGTCTGCGTCAGTAAAGGATCGGCAAAAGTCTCCAGCCAATGGTCCTGCATGGGATCTTGTTTTTGCCGTTCGGCGGACCATTGTCCCGGTAGCGGCGGCAAGGCGGTCTTCCTCTCGCGCTCGGGCGTGGTCATGCAGCCGGCCAACAGCAAGCAAAAGAGCCCGGCAAGGGCTTGTTTCAAATCGTGAGGCATGCGTTATCGGTCAAAGACTTCCGTTTCTTAAGGATGAGCGGGAGATGCAAAGGACTGGGTTTCGGTTGGGGGCGTCCGCGGCCTTCGATTATCCGCGCTCAAGACAACCTTCCGGTTTTTTGCCAAAGTCGTGCGGCGGCGTGTCATTTACGGCATGGTTGAGCTGCAATTGCCTCTGCAATTCGGCAATTTGCTGATTGGCATTTTCCATTTGCAGGTGCAGGTCGGCGATGATTTCCTGCAAATATTGAAAGTGAAAGTGAAAGTGAATCTGAAAATAACGGGCCGACGGAAATTTTTGCTCGGGTGGCACCAAATCCTCTGCGCTTGTACTCGACTTTTTCATCCTCATAAAAATACCTGAAATGCGAAATAGGCCGTTGACCGATGATACGTTGCCCTAAAGCTGCGGCCTTTCGTCGCGGGTCTCTTAGGGGCTATTATTGTGTAAGACGTTTCAGAATCAAAAAACCCCACCTTGGGCGGAAAAAATGCCTCGATTCACTAAGTCGGGGGCAAGGTTTTTTCTGGAGGCCAATCTTTGTTGCCTTTATCAGGGGATCGGCCCGTTGCGGATGCTCTGTTCGGATGACCTTTTTCAAATCTCCCTTCTGCGTGATTGCATCTGGCGTATTTCGACGAAAGTTACCGCTTAATGCCGATAAAATGGCAGCAATCGGTTGCTTTAAACGAGTTATTCACCTATAGTCTTCGGACGCCGGATCCTGTTCATCGCGGAATGCGAACGGCCCCACCAATCAAAGACTGCGGATGGAGTTAACCGTGGCTAATATAAGAGCGGAGTCTCACTGAAACGCAAGCATTGATGGAAGATTTATTTGTAGGTTGGCTTAAGGAATACGGTTACGTTATCCTGTTCTTATGGTCGATATTAGAAGGCGAAACCGGCCTGATCATGGCTGGGGTGATGTCGCATACCGGCGACATGTCCTATTGGCTGTCGGTGCTCGTGGCCGGACTTGGCGGCTTTGCCGGGGATCAGCTTTATTTTTATATCGGCCGCTTCAACAAGGGGCTGATTCAACGCAAACTGCACAAGCAGCGGCGCAAATTCGCGATCGCGCATTTGCTGCTTAAAAAATACGGCTGGCCGATCATTTTTATGCAGCGCTATTTATATGGTTTGCGCACGGTCATTCCGATGTCGATAGGCATCACCAAATATTCGGCAAAGCGCTTTGCCTTGATCAACCTGCTGAGCGCCTGGGTGTGGGCGGCGATTACGATTACGCCTGCGTATGTGTTTGGCGATGAAATCCTGAAAGTCGTCGATTTCGCCAAAACGCATTGGTATTTCGCGTTGCCGTTGGCGACCGCCTTTGTATTCGGCATCAGTCGCTATTTCCATCATCTGGAGCGGCGTTTACTGCAAAAACGGCGTAACCGATTGCAGAGGTAGCCATTCGGCGGTATCGAAAAGAAAAACCGCCCGGAAGATTCCGGGCGGTCAAGTGGACGGCGTAATACGAATGCAAACGCCTCTTACCGATTACTGCGCCGCAGTAGCGCAGACTGCATAAACGGTGTACTGCACTGGGTTATTATTTGCATCAAGTGTTGGTAAAGCAACGCCTGGTAAAATACCTGCTACCGTTCCGGTAAGCGCACCGGAGTTCAGGCTGGAACCAGTAATTCCCGTTAGTACATCAATACCCAATAATGAGACTACTGAAGTTAGTAAATTTACAGTCGTGTCAACCAGAGTTCCTACAACCGAAGTATCCAGTAAACCGAACGATCCCTGCCAGCCGATCGGCAGACCTGTAATGCTATCCAGCACCGGTACGCTGCTCAACGGCAATACGTTCGCGATGTTCGGCACATTAACCCCGCCGCCAACCAAGGTCTGGCCCGCATCGCAGGTCGCGTTGATCAGTTGTCCTGTAAGCGGGGTGTTTTGGGTAATGGTTTTAACCACAGTGCCGGCCACTTGACCGACAGGGCCGGTAGGCCCAATCAGCCCTTGGATACCTTGCGGACCTATTGGGCCCTCTGGGCCAATCAAGCCTTGGATACCTTGCGGACCTATTGGGCCCTCAGGGCCAATCAAGCCTTGGAGACCTTGCGGGCCTGTGGCGCCTGTTAAGCCTGTGAGACCGATTGGGCCAATCAAGCCTTGGATACCTTGCGGACCTATTGGGCCCTCAGGGCCAATCAAGCCTTGGAGGCCTTGCGGACCGGTGGCGCCTGTTAAGCCAGTGAGACCGATTGGGCCGGTGGGGCCAAGCAAGCCTTGGAGGCCTTGCGCACCTGTGGCACCTGTTAAGCCTGTGAGACCGATTGGGCCGGTGGGGCCAAGCAAGCCTTGGAGACCTTGCGGGCCTGTGGCGCCTATAGCTCCTGTGAGGCCGATTGAACCTTGAGCGCCGGCAGGGCCGGTCGCTCCAGTGGCACCGGTCGCTCCCGTGGCACCAGTGGCTCCGGTTGCTCCTACTGCGCCCGCTGTGCCCGCGACCCCCGTTGTCGCGTAAACAATATTCAAGTCTGCGGCATTTCCGGCGGCCTTGCTCTCTTTGCTTTCGAGTTTGACATTGAGCGTGTCCGTGCCAATTAATGCAAATGCGATCTGTGTGTCTGGCGTGCCTTTCTCAATAGCGGCTTTAACGGCGTCGGTGACATCAAATTCCACCCATTGGTTGACGCTGGAGGTGTTGATTCCGCTGATTTCGCTGAGGGCGACAGGGTCGAGATTAAGGTTAGTGGCGCCGTTAACCGTGGATTCCTGAATGCTCTTCAGTGCGGTTTGATCAAGGTTTACGGTTTTGACTTGCAGCTTACCGACTGAGTTCTTTTTGATGCCGGAGACAAAAACTTTCAGTGTGGCTTTGGCTACCATGGCCGGATTCGGCGTGGATTTTTCCAGGTCGAATTTAAGAAAGCCATTGGATTTACCGGCTACCACTAGAAGCGCAGTTTTTTTGCCGAAATTTTTGGTTAAGCCCTTTTGGATGTCGACATAAGTATCAGCTACCAGCACCGTGTCGCCGAACGCGATCGGCGAAACTGCCATCGTGGTCAATGAGCCTATGACGGCCAGTGATTTGACGCTAAAACGGTCTTTTCTTTGGTGTATTTTATTTTTTTTCATGAGGATTGAAAATGTATCTGATGTGTGTGTGAAAATATTCAAGAATACAAGCAGCTATTTCATGATTCGCTCTCAGAAACATGCTGTTAGAGTGAGAAGCGCACATCATAGATGAATTGTATTCAAAAATAGTTATATTCAAGTCTAGCAATATTTGTTATTCGATCAGTTGGAATATATTAACTAATCGAAATGAAGCGTAGCACAGCTCTCTGAAATTGTAAGAGAGGGCTATGTTAGAGATAAGTGTTTGATATTAAGAATAAATTAAGGATGGATTGTAGGTATCGGAATGCCGGGAATTTGTATCGACGGATCAAAAAGATAATGCTTCCGTTGGCATAAAAGGGCTTGCAACCGGATTAATATTGGGTAGTCAAAAGTTTTTTCCGTGCATTTCAGAGTGGTTAATTGCCGTCTGCGGTTCTTTCGCCGATCCCCGATCCCCTGTCGCGAAAAATAATGCTAAAATGCAACGTTTTTGAATCCTTCAGCGAGGCACCATGAACGCTCCCGCGGCGCTGTACCAATCGGCACTGACTTCCTTAAAACTCCGTGCGCGCGGCAAGGTGCGCGATATTTACGACATCGACGACCAGCACATGCTGATCGTGACGACCGACCGGCTGTCCGCCTTCGACGTGATTCTGCCCGATCCGATTCCGGGCAAGGGGCGCGTGTTGACGCAGATATCGAACTTCTGGTTTGCGAAAATGCGAGATGTGATTCCTAACCATCTGGTCGATATCCCTTTGGAACAAATCATTCCCGACCCGGCCGAACGCGCTCAGGTCGAAGGCCGTTCGATCGTCGTGAAGAAGCTGAAGCCGTTGCCGGTCGAAGCGATCGTGCGCGGCTATCTGATCGGCTCCGGCTGGAAGGATTATCAAAAAACCGGCGCGGTTTGCGGCATCACGCTGCCCGAAGGCTTGCAGCAGGCTCAGCAATTGCCCGAGCCGATCTATACGCCATCGACGAAGGCCGAAGTCGGCGATCACGACGAGAATGTGAGCTTTGCGAAAACGGTCGAATTGATCGGCGAAGACCTGGCCAATCAGGTGCGCGAGGCCAGCCTCAAACTTTACAAGGAAGCCGCCGCCTATGCGAAAGAGCGCGGCATTATCATCGCCGACACCAAGTTCGAGTTCGGCGTCGATGCGGACGGCACGTTGTATCTGATCGATGAAATCCTGACCCCGGATTCGTCCCGCTTCTGGCCGGCCGACCAATACCGGGTCGGCATCAGCCCGCCGAGCTTCGACAAGCAATATGTGCGCGATTACCTCGAAACGCTCGATTGGAACAAGACCGCGCCGGGGCCGTCGTTGCCGGCCGAGGTGGCGGGCTATTGCGCGGCCAAGTATAAAGAAGCGGAAGTCCGCCTGACCCGATAAGAAAGTCATGAAAATCATTTCCTGGAATGTGAACGGCATTCGCGCGGTGCAGGGCAAGGGCTTTGCCGACACGCTGGCGCGGCTCGACGCGGACTGCATTCTGCTGCAGGAAACCAAGGCGCAGGTCGATCAGATCGAGCAGGCGCTGGAAGGCATCGACCATTACCATCTCTATTCGAACTCGGCCGAACGCAAGGGTTATTCGGGCGTGTCGCTGCTGTCCCGTAAGGCGCCTATCTCGATCGCTAACGATATCGGCATCGGCATCGAGGCGCACGACCGCGAGGGCAGGGTGCTGGCGGCGGAATTCGAGAAGTTTTATCTGGTCAACGTGTATGTGCCGAATTCGGGTCAGGAACTGGTCCGTCTCGACTACCGACAGACCTGGGATGCCGAGTTTCTGGCTTATTTGTTGAAATTGCAAAGCCGGAAGCCGGTGATCGTTTGCGGCGATTTCAATGTCGCGCACCATGAAATCGACATCGCGCGGCCGAAGCCGAATTACAATAAATCGGCCGGTTACACGCAGGTCGAGATCGACGGTTTCAGCCGCTTCATCGATGCCGGCTTCGTCGATACCTTCCGCCATTTTTACCCCGATACGGTCGCCTACAGTTGGTGGAGTTTCCGCGCCGGCGCCCGCGGCAAGAACATCGGCTGGCGGATCGATTATGTGCTGACCAGCAATCCGCTGATCGATCGTGTCAAACAGGCCTTCATCCTGCCGGACATCCTAGGCTCCGATCATTGCCCGGTCGGCATCGACATCGAGCTGTAATTGATGCTTATACAAGAACAATCGATGCGCGTGCATCGGGAAGCGCTCGCGGGCTGCAAAAAATGCCCGCTGATGATCGGCCCGGTGGTCAGCGGCAGCCCCGTGTTTTCGCCAATTTTGTTGATAGGCCAGGCGCCTGGGGACAAGGAAGGCGGCTTCGGCAAGCCGTTCGCCTGGACTGCCGGCAAGACGCTATTCAAATGGTTTGAACGGATCGGGCTGGACGAGGAAACCTTCAGAAGCAGGGTCTACATGGCCGCGGTGTGCCGCTGTTTTCCGGGTAAAAACCCGAAGGGCGGCGACCGGGTGCCGAGTCTCGATGAAATCGGCAATTGCGCGGCCTGGTTGAGGGCCGAGATCGACTTGATCAGACCGGCGTTGATCCTGCCGGTCGGCAAACTCGCGATCAGCCAGTTGATCGAGGTCAAAAAATTGAACGAAGTGATCGGCAAGGTGCATACGGTCAACTTTCACGGCCATCAAGCGGAGGCGATTCCGCTGCCGCACCCGTCTGGAGCTTCGACCTGGCACAGGATGGAGCCCGGCATTAGCTTGCTGGAAGAAGCCTTGTCGCTTTTGGAAGCGCATCCGGCCTGGCGGCAAGTCCGCAAAGGCTGATTCGTAACCGCATTCCGGCTTTCGTCTTCAAATCAAGCCATGCTCTGCGAACGAATAGGGCATGCCGTCGCCGATGATGAAATGATCGAGCACCCGAATATCGAATAGAGACAATGCCTGTTTCAATTTATCGGTGATCTGTCGGTCCGCCTGGCTGGGTTCGGCGATGCCGGAGGGATGGTTATTTGTCAAAGGTAAGTCTGTATTTAGTACTTCTGTTGACAATGTTCCCCACCGTCAAAATTGGGCAGATCAAGAAGCGAGTGAATGATTAAAATTGGCCTCAAATTCTAATGGACTTTGAAAGCTATTGGCAGAATGTAACCTAACAGGATTGTAATCTGTTTCGATATATTCAAACACGGTTTGCCGGATGGCTTCGCGAGAGCGAAATTGTTCACCATGAATGGCTTCGACCTTGAGCGAATGGAAAAAGCTCTCGGCACAGGCATTATCATAACAATTGTCTTTGGCGCTCATGCTACCCAACATGTCATGTTGCCGTAGCAATTGCCGGTAGGCGTGCGAACAATATTGGCTGCCTTGATCCGAGTGGATAATAACGCCCTTGGGACGTTTACGCCGAAAAATAGCCATTTTCAGCGCATTGCATACCAAATCCGTCGTCATGCGTTCGGCCATGGACCAACCAACGACTTGCCGAGAAAACAGGTCAATGATGACAGCCAGATAGAGCCAACCTTCGTCCGTCCACAAATACGTGATATCGCCCGCCCATTTCTGATTTGGGTCCGTGACTGAAAAGTCTTATTGCAACAGATTATCGAATACCGGCAAATTGTGTTTGCTGTTGGTCGTTGCCTTAAACTTGCGAGCAGCCTTGGCTACTAAGCCTTGGCGTTTCAGGCTGGCGGCGATCGTTTTTGGGTTGTAGGATCGACCATCTTCTTTATGCAATTTTCGCTGCAGTCGTTCAGCGCCATAATGCTGCTTGTGCTTGTGGAATAGGGTTTTCACTTGCTGGTCAAGTAATATCCGCTGTTGATGCCGTGCACAGGGCTTTCGGCGCAGCCAAGCGTAATAGCCACTTCGCGATACCTTAAAACACTGACACATAAAAGCCAGGGAATAATCAGCTTGATGATTTTTCATGTATTCGTACCTCGCTTGAGCTGTTGAGTAAAGTACGTTGCCGCATTTTTTACCCACAGGGCACAAGTAATAGCGACAACTCCTCAGCCTGTTGGGCCAGTTGGCGTTTTAATCGAGCATTTTCTGCCGCCAAGCACGCTTCTCGCTCTTTAACGGTCTGGGCGTGTTCCAAGTGTTTACGCCAGGCGTAGAGCTGGGATTCATGTAAACCCAGTTGCTTGGCGGCCTTGGCGACACCAATCTGAGCCGCCAGCTTTAGGCTTTCTTGTTTGTATTCGGCGTTATGCCGTGTGTAGCTGGCTTTCTAACCAGTCGATTTCGTGCTCATGCAAGTACCTCTCTTCGGTTGAGAATACTCGCTTTTTAAAGCGTCCACTACTCGTGGTGGAGATCAGTCGCCTCGGTGACGACATCGGCGTGCTTGCTGTCAACATTCTTGATCAGGGTGAGTTTGGAGACGCGATCAACCACGGTGACCAACGCTCCCTGATGGTTTTGGCCAATCACCGTATCGATCGCCCAATCCCCAATACGGGCCTTCTGTTCGACAATCGCGGGGCGCTCGTCAATGCGGATCCGGTTTTTGATCTGCGCGCGCTTATCCTTTGATCCGTAGCGCTTTTTCCGCTGCTTTTGACTCTGTATAAGGTGCTTAAAGAGTTCACCGCCTACACGTTTGTCTGCCCAGATATGCTAATAAATGCGTTCATGGCTGATTAAAAGGCTTTCAACCATCCGGAGGCTTACTCGGGGCTCCAATCCTCTTGAATCTGCGCCTTTATCATGCGGATCACCTCGGCGGTCATTTTGATCGCTTTGCCCGCTTCACGGCGGCGCTTAGCGCTCTTGATCTGCGCTTGCTTCGGCCGGTAACCGCGCTGTCCGCTATTGCGCTTGAGTTCGCGGCTGAGCGTGGACTCAGAAACGCCTACCACACGGGCAATGCTCGTCTGATCTTTTTCTGCTGCCTTGAGCGCCGCACTCTGCTATCGTTACCCTTCGGTCAGGTGGCTGTATCTCTTCATATGTAATGGTCAACAAAAACCGGACACCTATTTAGGCAGCGCTTCTATAAAATTCCCGTTCGAATTCGATCGGGGATTGATAGCCCAATGCCGAGTGCGATCGACGACCGTTATAAAAAGCCAAATAATCAATCACACTCAGTTTGGCCGCTTCTTGGGTTTTGAATTTTTCGTAGTTGAGCTGTTCATGTTTCAAACTGCGAAAAAATCGTTCGGTCGGCGAATTGTCCCAGCAATTGCCTTTGCGGCTCATGCTTTGCTCCATACGCATCACCGCCAGATGTTGGCGATATTCCCGACTCGCATACTGGCTGCCGCGATCCGAGTGATGCAACAGGCCCGGCGGTGGCTTTCGGCGCCAGAAGGCCATTTGCAAGGCCTTGACACAGAGCGAGGTCCGCATGTGGTCGTCAATCGCCCAGCCCACGACTTGGCGGGAAAACAGATCGATCACCACGGCGACATACAGCCAGCCTTGTAGCGTCCAAACATAGGTAATATCGGTCGTCCACACCTGATTGGGCTTAGCGACTTGAAATTGCCGATCCAAACGATTGGGCGACAGGGTCTCGTTATGGTTACTGTCGGTAGTGACTTTAAACCGCTTGGGGTAGCGAACCTGCAGGTTTAACTCCCGCATGATTCGCCGCGTTTTAAAACGTCCGGCGGCAAAGCCTTGTTTTTTCAGTCGATCCGATAGCCGACGGGAACCAAAGCAGTGTTTATTGTCGGTAAAAATCTGCCGGAGTTTATCCACCAGCGCCTGATCCTGTTGTGTTTTATCGCCAACTGCCGCGGCATTACACCAGACATAATAAGCACTGGTGCTAACCTCCATCACTCGACAAAGTACGGTGACTGGATACGTCTTCTGTTGCGCCTGAATAAACCCGTACTTTATTCGGCTTCTTTCGTAAAGAAGACTGCGGCCTTTTTTAATATCTCGCGCTCCATCCGCAACTGTTCATTTTCCTTGCGTAAACGGATCAATTCATCTTGATCCGTCAGACTCAAGCTTGGCTTTTTCATTACCGATTCATTGGCCGAAGGCTTACGTTCGGCTCGAACCCAACGCCCCAAGGCACTTAAGGATATGCCCAAGTGATCGGCGGCCTGCTGTTGGTTATAGCCTTTTTCAAGAACCAGCTTGGCGGCATCTTGCTTGAACGCCAGGCTGTATTTGGGACGCTTGTGTTTTATGTCGTTCGTCATGGTAACCTCTATTGACAGTATACAGTCTGCCTTGAGAGGTGTCCGGGTTCATTAAACCATTTCAATAAGCTCTCTCGTCTTTGGTCGGATTGGAAAGCCAGAACTTTACACCATCTGACCGCTCTAATTCTTTAAAAATCGATTGCACTTAATGAGTTGAATGTAAGCTGGTTAACTTGGTTAAAATAAAATGTCAACATAAGCTAACAATATAACAATATTTATGGTGTCGAAACTGGTTAGAAATTGTAAATACGCGGAGAGCATTGTATCTGGCAAGCCACTGACTTGCGATATGTACGTCATCGTCGATGAAACTGGGCAACTGTTATGGCACGTTAATCTATTTCTTGCTGATCTTGCCATTGGGCATTCGTTAAATTCATGCAGGGCCTATGCTGCTGATCTGCTCTCATTTTTGAAAGTCATTAGAAGTATCGGAGATTGGAGGGAGATCACGCCTCGTCAAATGACAGGATATCTTCATGGAGAACTTTTTCAGGCCAGGAGTTATTCGCCTGAAACCATGGCACACCACATAACCACATTAAAAAGCTTTTATGAGTGGCAAGTACAAAAAGGTTACCTTGATGCGATGCCTGATTTCCATTGGAGTTACCGTCACCTTTACGATAAAGAGGCTCCTGAAAATACCGTGTACGTGGCAAGCCAGCACAGTTTTCACTCTTTGTATATCGATAGAGAAACTTTCGACAAATTAAAGGCCGGAGTCGTCGGGCGAGACCCATTTATTCGGGCACGAGACCGTATAGCTCTACGACTCGGATACGAATGCGGTACTCGAGGTTTCGAAGTATTGAAACTGAATGCCAATGATGTGAGGCAAAAAATAAACGAGGCGAAAGACAGAAACAAAGGGCTTTGGGGTACTGCAAAAATAAAAATTAAAGGCAAGGGGGGTAAAAACCGTGATCTCTATCTACCACCAGACTTGTGTGAATCGATCATGGATTACATGAAGCGATGGAGAATCAGGATCAACGGTGGCCAAGGTCCATTGTTATGCCGCAAGGACGGTTACCCAATAAAAAATGATCAATACGCAAGTAGTGTTTTTTCAGATGCTTATAAGACTGCTGCTTTGTGTCGAAATGTCCGCCAGGGGTATCACAGGCTTCGCAAGAGCTTTGGCACTCATCTCGTAGACGAATGTTATAAAACTGGTCGAGATCCCTGGGTTATAGTGCCGCGGCGGCTCGGCCACAATGATATCGAAACCACAAAAAGATACATTCAATTTGACGCCCTGCTGCATGGTCGTAACCATGTTCTCTCTGAACTTGATATGATGGCCAACAAATACCACTCTATTCAGACTAGGAAGATTGGATGACCATAGCCTATAGTAGAGAAGACATACTAAGAATGATTGCTGAGCAGCACCTAGACCCGAAGGATCTACCAAGTCGTCGCTTGTCTCAGTTTCAAGTTATTATTGAGGTACCCAATAAAAGCCGCTTTGACGTGTTGACTTTGCCAGCTGGCTACGAAGATGATGCTCTCCTCGATCTGGTTCTTTATTACTTCACGTTGCCTGATTATGCCATTAGGTTAAATATCGGACCCAAAAGACTTAGAAACAATGCAGTTAAGTCATTCTTAAAATTTCTCAAAGAAAATCAGCGAAGCTATTTGAAAAACAACACCCAAGATGGTGATGACCTGATTTACCTCTTACCGTCACTCATTTTTAGTGACTGGTTCAAACATCTCAAAAATCACGAGACTCCGAATAAAACCTACCTCTTTATTCTAGTAATGACCAAAATGCTGGAAACGGCGCTTGTTCATCGTTTCGGCAAAGTGTCTACTTGGCCGGGCTTACTAAAAGATGCGAGCATAATTTTGAGAGAGTCTATTCCTAGACAACCTCAGAGTACCAAAAAACCACCTCTTGGGCGCTTCCTTGGAATTCCAGAATCTCTATTCTCCAATCAAGAGTTACAAATGGGCCTACGTTACGGTGTGATCTGGCTAATGCAACACTTTCACAAGTTTCGGCAAGCTATGCTTAGTGAAGCTGTCATTTCAGAAGCGCTAGAGCAAACGAAAGGCTGCACTTTAAACGAAGCTCGAAAGAAATTTGAAAATTGGAATAGCTGTCTCTATAACTCCAAAGCCCCTCATATTAACCTCAATGTAGTGCGCAAGGTTTTTCCAGCAGCTTGGAAGTGCATACAAGACGACCCTTTACTCGCTGAATGGCAGTTTTATTGTTTAAAAAAACTCCGACCGGCACTGGCCCCAAACGAGTTTGGCGATGTAACTCCTTTTTCTCAAAAGCAACATCAACTCTTACTTAATCGTTTTGTTAGAGCAGACGGTAGCATTCGATTTAATGCGAAGGGCTATGGGCCAGGTGATAAAGAGTGGTTCCCCCTAAAACCATATCTTGGGCCGGCTGGGCGTGGCGTAAAAATAAAACAGCCCTGTATTTGGGGAATTGAGTGGATTGTACCAACTCTTCTTGAAGAGCTCGCTATGCAGTGGATGCTCGCTTCTGAACGCGCTCAAAAAAGCGGGATCAAAAGCCTGACAATCGATAGTGTTCATAAAACTGAAAACAGTTCAAGTTTACAAATCTCCACTTTAAAAATGCGCCGTTCCAAAAACGCGCACGCTAAGCGTCGTCACACTGACGTGGAGTCGGCGATCTATAAGCGTCGAACACCACCTTTCGAAATTTACAGCAATTGGCTAAATCTAAAGAAACAAGCTCAGGTACAACTGAAAAATCACAATCCAAAAGGGCGCTATGTTGAAGGGCTGATAGCGGGTATGATTTGCCAAGCAACACATTCCCAAATTACCAACACTTACCTTCCGCTGGAATTGATCAGCGTACCAGGGACTGTATGGCACGACACATTTCTATCCGATGCTGGTATCGAGGCCTCCCGCGAAGCTCAGGCTTTCATAGCAATTCTACAGAATCGAGTTGCCCTTAAAAGGAATAATCCAGATAAACACATCCAGCTGCCTGTAGGCCCTATAGGCGAGTCCTTAGTAGTTGAAATAGAAGCTGAGAGTAACAGAAGTGTCAAGATCGATGGCATCATGGGCGTAGCGGCTGAAGTCGCTGGTCATAGTGAAGCAACGGGGCGGAACACTTATAAGGATGGATATGCTCGAATAGGTATAACTGAAATCATAGAACCTGTCAGAGCATTCGCTCGAAAAGTGGGTGACGCCAAAATAGAGCTAGCTGAACAGATAGCGGAGAGGCTTGCCGAATCTAACCGCAAAGTGAGCATTGAAGAACTCGAAAAACTTTGCGGAATTCATTCTTCCAGGATCGATCAGACAACACTGTTGTCAAGGCTAGACGAACAAGAGAAGTTGACCATTGCCGGAGAAATTCTCAATGGAAATGAAACCCTTATCATCGAAACTGATATGACTGCAGGGATGATGTGGGGATACATCCAACACCTTGAAGGTCAACTGCCATCTCTGCTGGCCAGTGACCGCGAAGATATTTGCACGCGCTATCTAGCACAACTTATTCACTATCACCAGGTTTTTGAAAGCTTCGACGATAAATTAAAGCAGTCTGGGCGTCGCATAGCTGCCGAAATTGATTTTCCTTTTCCATCGCTATCCTGAGCCTAATAAGGGAACATACTTTGAGCAAAACACTCACCGCAATACAACAAGCAAATCTGGAGTCATTAAATTTAAGCATAGGGCCGAAGGCACAATGGACTATCTTGAACATCTTCCATGGGGAAATTGTCCACTCTAGAATTGATTTTGCGGATTATCCGTTGAATACTGAGCGAATATTACTTGCCCAACGCCTGTTATTGTTATGGTGGTCGCCGAGGATTGTCGAAGAAAAAGCAACGATACAAGGAAATGATTTCAGAAAAGCAGACATCCTTATGCGATTGTTGGCTTTGATTGAACAAAAGTACAAAGGGAGAGCTCTTTGCGAACTGGATAAATCTGACTGGGCTAATCTACTAACAGCCATGGTGTTTTATGGCTGGTGTGAAGAATCTAGTAGCCAACGCCGACTTATTAAGCTAGCTGAACCGAATGGTAAACACGTCGTAGAACGAGCGACTACAGTTCTTCGTTTTTTTTATAAGGCTTACCAAGAAGGAGCCGTCAGTGATGGTCCTGAATTTTTAGCAACCAGAGCAATGACTTATAAAGTGCTAGGCAAAGAATTGGAAGCTAGAGGCATCGATTTTTCTGACTGGAAAACAGGCGGTTCATATGGGAGTATCCCGTTTGTAACAGCTCATCTTCTCCTCGCAGATGCAATAGCAACTCTGCGCTCATACCGCACAAAGCAACTTCTATTATACTTCAAGGTAGCCCGTGAGAGCGATATTATCAACCTACACTCTGCATTCTGGGGATCCAAGTCTAAAACGCATTGTTTTATGTATCGGAACACAAGCAACATTAACTGCTTGTCAAACTCCCCATCGGGAAATTCAAGGGGCTCTCAAGCTAACCGTTGTAAAATAGAGTTTGCATTGCCTTTACATAACGAGTTGCTAAAGCTTCATACGGAAGAGCAGATCAGGCTGGCAGCGGATCAACCATTTCAATTTCCATGGAAGTTTTATAATGATCTTGTTCGCGACTATAGACAACTTGGAACAGCAATTTACATTATCTTTTTGTCGGTTATGGGAAAAAGGGGGCCTTCTGAAATACGAACGCTTCGAGGAATAGATATTACCCCATCAAACTCGTTAACCGGTCAAGACGCCACAATGCGCCCTTCGATTTTGAAAACGCACAAGGGGCTGAGAATCGAACAAGGTGTGACCAACTATATTGACGAAGCGTTCAGTGCTATTCTTCACTTGTCATATTACGATAAAACCAGCACAAAGCTACCTTTGTTCTCTGTGCTTCCACCGAAAGCTAAAGCCCGGTTAGAACCTCGGCTAATTTCAGTAGAGACAGCGGGTAAGAATTTAAAAAAATACTACGCCGCTTTTTGCGCCCGTGTGGAGGCAAAAGTCGAAGGTGATTTCCTAGACCTTCATGAGCGCATCGCTAGCCACCAATTCCGACATGCATTCGCTGAGTTTGCGTTAAGAAAATTCGACGGAAATGTTGAAGAACTATTTCGCCAACACGCACTGCATTCTTACAATCATTGGTGGACCAAGCGATACACATTTGACAAGCTGGACGCAGATGAAATTACGCGCATAAACCGAGCATACATCAGGGAACTGGTGCCACGCGTATTACACGACAGTGTTATCGATCCTGATTTTGTCGGTGCAATGGCGCTGTTTATCAAGAAGACTTTAGGCGAGCAGATAACAGTGGTGAGCCCTGAGGAAGCGGAGATCCACATCGAGGCATTTTGCGATCAAATTGAGCAGGTGACGGCCCATGAATATGGCTGGTGTCTGTTACATAAATCTTTTGAACATGCAGCCCAATGCAAGGATTCTTCTGGCACCCCTAACCCTAAAGGCACGTCTTGGGAAAAATGTGAAGGTTGTGTAAATTTTACTGCTTCACGCAATTCCCACTTGACTAAACAGACTCAAATTTTGATCAGTCATGTCGATTTCATCGAGCAGCAGACATTTCAACTGCCTAGTCTGAAACGTGCCAGTCGCGAGGCGATCAAAAATGCCACCCAACTTTTTCCCGAACTGAAGCCATTGGCAAATATTGAATGAGCATCCGAGACAGACTACCCAAAAAGTCTCCCCCCAAGGCGGAAACAAAGCATGACCCCCTTTGGGTAGTTGAAGGGACTCCATCAACAAAAGCACTGTATCAAGCGGTTAATCTAGAATATAACCGCTTGTCTGAAATAATCAAATCTGGTAATGCAGCGAATCCCAAAGATCGAAAACTCGTTCTGGCTAATATCGCTAAAATTGCCGGTCGAGATCGCAGTCTTATTAATGTGCGTCGCCAGCCGGAGCTTTGCGATTACATCGATCGACTGAATGAGGAATTAGAAAAACTCACTGATTTACACAAAGGAAAACCCAACAAATCAAAGCAACTTACGAAACGTGAGCTGGAGCGGGAAGTCGGAATATTAAAACGACGGGAAAAGTCGAATTCGGAAGCAGAGCTGCGAGCCATTGTGGAAGCTTTTTTTGCATCGCATTTACTTGATGATATCAATAAACAAGCATTGGAAGTGCATAAATTGCGGCAGGAAAATGAGGAATTGATTGATAGGGTAACAAGACTGCAAAAGCAAAATCGCCAATTAAGTAGCGAGATTGCAATATTGCATGATCTATTAACCCCCGCTCAGCGAGCAAAAATGGGCGGACTCAGGACAGTAGAAAGAAGTAAGAACGACGAGTAGCCCTGCCATTGATGTATGAAGGAGTAGCATGAGAATTTGTTCAAATGCTCATGCTTAACAGGTTGTTGAAAAACTGACTATTCGTGTTAATATATCACAATATATAGCGTGTATTTTCTTAAATATATCTGTATATTGATCGGTGACGTCAAAAATCAGAGAAAATCAACAGCCTGTTAAATACCATCATGACTGTTAATCTGTATTAGTCTGGACCTCTGTACACGACAAAAAATTTATCCACAGGCTCTCACTCATGTTTGGAGAGCTATTATTTCGGGATTCTGTCCGTCAACTACGATCATGTCGGGCGGACATAAAAACAACACCCATAGCCTGAATCTGTCCTCAATTTTTTGGAGGCCATGCAAAAGGCTGTCTGTCAGATAATCCAGCCCATAACGAAATAAACTCTGCTCCGGACGTCCATGCTTTTTCGTTTTTAAGGGCCTGACCTGATGTTTCCATTCGCCCGTCTTATGCGCCCAACAAAAGGCAATGGCCAATAATGCCATCACCTTTTTGATCCGAAAATAACGGATCAGGCGCATCTCTTCCAGATGAAAGCCCCGGCCTTTCAGGCATTGGAACAGATTCTCTATTTCCCAACGCAAACCATAGACTTCCACCGGCTGCGGAAAACGTTGGTTACCCGCCAGGATCAACAGTTCACCGCTGTCCAGCTTCATGCCGCTGAGCCATACCCACTGTTGGCCGATGCGGCGCTTTTTTCTCAGCGCGCGGCTTTTGCCCACGTCCAGGTCGGCGAACAGCGAGCGGACAGGACGTTCCTGACCTGGGCAAGCCGTCAGCAACTGGTTTTCCTTCATCCGGATCAGATAAGGAATGTCCTGATCGCTTAACCATTGCCACCATCGATCGCCAATAAACTCCCTATCGCCCAGGACGCCCAAAATACCTTGCCGACCAAAGCGAGCTATAAATCTTTGCAACAAGGCGATGCGCTCGCGCTGGTTGGAGTTGCCCTGTTTATTCAATACCAGCCAATATACGGGAATCGCCGCACCTTTGTAGACGATGCCTAGCGTCAGAATATTGAGATTCTTTTCACCCCATTTCCAGTTCGTCCGATCCAACGTGAGGTAGTACGATTTCTCATAAAAATCAAACAACTGCATGATCAAGCGCGCAATCGCATCATAATCAAAGACGGCTTCCTGAAAAAATCGCTGCAACCGCCGATAGCGCGATTTCGGCTTCGCCTGACTGGCAAAGGCCAAGGCCAGTTGCGTCAGGTTCATGCGTTTCAGCCGCACTAAGGCCAATAGCATCCCAACAAAACAATCCAAACGGCACTTGCCCCAATCTAAATGTCCTTTTAGAATCACTCTCAGTCCATCGCTCAATTCCATTTCACCTCCTGTTTGGTCGCAAGAGAGTGAAACCGATTAGCGATGGACTTTCAAGCTCCTTATTTGCCCTTCTTGCAAATCAATGGCTTAGGTTTTTTGTCGTGTACAGAGCTTCTAGACATTCAAAAGTAGAGGTGGTACCGAAAAATTGAACAGCCGGTTAAGTGGAACACCTGCTGCTTTTGAATGTCCAGAAGGACGATAAAACGGAGCAGAAGATGTCAATCAAAACGAGAAGAAAACATTCACCGGCTTTCAAAGCCAAAGTCGCCATGGCAGCGCTGGCGGGCGATAAAACCCTGGCGCAACTCACGCAGGAATTCGAGGTTCACCCGAACCAGATTACCGATTGGAAACGGCAGCTGACGGAACGGGCGGCAGAGGTCTTTGGTAAACCCACAGAGTCGGCGTCGCCCGCTGTCGATCTGCAGGCGTTACATGCCAAGATCGGCCAGTTGACGCTGGAAAATGATTTTTTAGAGGGCGCGCTCAACAAGGCGGGATTGCTGAGCGCAAAGCGATGATAGACCGTCACGCGAAATTGTCGATTAGCCGTCAGGCAGATTTACTCAAACTCAGCCGGGGTAGTGTCTATTACTTGCCTAGGCCCGTCTCGGAGCGTGATTTGGACGTGATACCCAAAGGGCACAAGTGCGGCGATTGGATGAACTGCATTTGAAACATCCGTTCATGGGTGCCAGAATGCTGCGCGATCAATTGCACGAGCAAGGCATCACAGTGGGTCGCAAGCATGTCAAAACCTTGATACCCACAGGGCACAAGTGCTGCGGATGGGTATTGAGGCGCTGTATTGCAAGCCCAACACCAGTAAGAAGCAGCCGGGACATGAAATCTATCCTTACTTGCTGCGCGGCATGGCGATCCATCGTGCCAATCAGGTCTGGGCACTGGATACGACCTATATTCGTCTCGCCAAAGGTTTTGCTTACCTGACGGCCGTGGTGGATTGGGCCAGTCGCAAAGTATTGGCTGCCAAACTGGCGATTACCCTGGAAGCCTGTCATGCTGTCGATGTCCTTCAGGACGCGTTCAGGCGGTACGGCACACCCGAGATCGTCAACACGGACCAGGGCAGTCAATTTACCGCCAAGGCGTTTGTCGATACAGTGCTGGAAAACGGTTGCCGGCTGAGCATGGACGGCCGGGGAGCCTGGCGGGATAATGTCTTCGTCGAACGCGTGTGGCGGTCGGTGAAATATGAGTGTGTTTATCTACACGCTTATGATTCGGTCGCTCAGGCGAGAGCCTCTATCATGCAATATGTGGATTGGTACAATCGATCCAGGCCCCATTCAAGTCTGAATCGAAAAACACCTTATTAGGCTTATACCGGCATGTTGCCACCGGTCATAATGGCAGCGTAATTATCGGCAGGGATTCCACTTTAAAATCGATGATCGCTGTTCAAAGGTTTGGGGCCTCCTCTAGTAGCAGGTGTTCCACTTAACCGGCTGTTCAATTTTTCGGTACCACCTCTAGAGAAACTATATAATATCCAATTCGGAGAGATATACAATTAGACCTTTGCGAATGTCTGATTGGCTTGTCGCTTAGTAGGTAAGTGATCAGAGATGATATACATAAACCTCTAATTACTTGTTACATGCTTTATTTTATAGGAGTACATTGCATTGTTTGGAGAGCTTAAAAAGGTATCTCTAAGAGATATTTGGCCGCATGAGGCATCAGATTTCACGCCATGGCTTGCTGCAAATATCGAAGAACTTGGGAAGGCGCTCGGTATGGATTTGGAACTCACAGAAAGAGAAGCAAGCGTTGGAGATTTCTCTTTAGATATTCTTGCGAAAGATTTGGGTACATCTCATACCGTCATAATTGAAAACCAGCTTACCCAAACCGATCATGATCACTTGGGAAAATTATTGACCTACTCAGCGGGATTTGATGCTTCGATTGTCATCTGGATTTCCGAGTCGATTAGGGAAGAACATCGACAAGCATTGGATTGGCTTAACCAGAGAACTGATGGCGATACATCCTTTTTTGGTGTGGTTGTTGAAGTCATAAAAATTGATGACTCAAAACCAGCGTTTTCATTCAAATTAGCCGCATCGCCTAACGAATGGCAAAAAACTAAAAAAGGTCGTGGGCAAAGCGCGTCGGTTTCATCAAAAGGCGAAAGGTATCAATCCTATTTTCAGTCACTGATTGATGATCTTCGTGAAAATCACAGATTTACATCTGCTAAAGCTGGGCAGCCTCAAAATTGGTACTCATTTTCATCCGGCGTCAAAGGGATATACTACGGAGCAAATTTTGCGGCCGGAGGAAAAGCTAGAGCAGAGTTATACATTGACTTGGGAGATTATGATAAAAACAAATACGTTTTTGACGAACTACTAAAATATAAAGAATCGCTAGAGACTGCATTTGGGGAGCCAATCGAATGGGAACGACTCGACAATAAAAGAGCTTCGCGTCTGGCGTTTTATTGCGATGCATCTATAGCTGATCCAGACTCTGAGTTAGAGCAAGTTCAAGCGTGGCACGTCAAAAAGCTGCTTAAAATAAAAGAAGTCTTGGGTGCAAAGGTCGCGCCAATTGCTACCTATGCCAACAATGCGCTGCTGTTAGACAATTTTTCCACTTCGCTTTAAAATTTGCCACAGAGTAAGGCGTTATAAATTAGCAGTTTATGATATAAACCAGCCATTTCAGAGCACACATCGAGCGGCAAGAAATGGCCGTTATGCAAAGCTTTGCATAACGGCCATAGGATATGGGGTAGGTTTTACGCTTATTTTTTCAGAAAAAGTCCACCCGATCTTTGCACTGTTCTCGTCGAGGTCTCGTTGATCATATTAGCGTTGCCGATGCTGACCAGAGAAAACCATTTTTTTGCACGGGTGATCCCCGTATAGACCAATTCACGGGTCAAAACCGGATTGCGCTTCGGGGGCAGAATCAGCACGCAGTGTTCAAATTCGGAGCCTTGGGATTTATGCACGGTGAGCGCGAATACGGTTTCGACCGATAACAGACGGCTGGGCAGAATCCAGTGGATGCCGTCGGTGCCGTCGCCTTTCGGAAATGCTACACGCGTTACTGAAGAGAGTTGGCCGGTCTGCTTGTCCCGTTGAGGGTAACTGAGCGTGATGCCGATGTCGCCGTTCATCAAACCCAGGCGATAGTCATTTTTTGTAACCAATATCGGTCGGCCTTCATACCAGGTCGTGGCGGTATGGATCAAACCCCGTTTGTTCAGGGTTTCGGCGATGCGATGGTTGAGCCCAGTGACGCCAAAGGGCCCATTTCTGAGCGCACATAAAATCTGAAATTGACTGTGGGCCGCCAAAACGGTGCGAGCCCAGGCGTCAAAGTCGGATTTGGCTGCATCGATGGATGGTCGATGCTTACCGATCATGGATAGATAATACGCATAGCCTTTGGCTGCTTCGGATGCGTCTTCGGTATTGGTTTGGCCAACCAGTATATCTTCCAGCTTTGGATCATCGATGGACATCAGGTCGTGTTTTGAAAGATCGGCATAACCCTGTCGCAACACGGAGGTGATTTGCGCGGTGTCGCCCGCGTTAACCACAGCAGCCAACTGGCCGATACCGCTCTCGGAGGTGAATCGGAAGCTTTCGCGCAGCATCACGATATGTTGATCCAGCTCAAGCCCTTGATCGTCGACAAGATCTGCTTCTATCGTCTCGCCGGTAATACGTTTGATCCAGCTTGCGGTGTCCAATGTAAAACGCCCATCCTTGGCATGGCGGCAGAGTTCGCCTAAGACCGAGCCGGCTTCTACGGAGGCAAGCTGATCCTTGTCGCCCAACAGGATCAGTCGGGCGTGTTCCGGAAGCGCCGACAACACTCCCTCCATCATCTCCAGATCGACCATCGAAGCCTCGTCTACCACGAGCACATCGAGTGCGAGCGGGTTTCTGGCGTCATGTTTGAATTGCCGGGTATTCGCGCGGGTGCCGAGCAACCGATGCAGGGTGATGACTTCGATGGGTATGGCGTCGCGAAGTCCCGCTTGTTCCAGCACGACATCCGGTAGACGATGGATCGCGCCGGAGATCGACTCCTTCAAGCGCGCGGCCGCTTTCCCGGTGGGGGCGGCCAAACGCATGCGTAAAGGGCGGTTGCTATGATGCTTGAGTGCGATGCTTTGGAGTAATGCCAGCAATTTGACCACGGTGGTCGTTTTTCCGGTGCCGGGGCCTCCGGTGATAATGCTGAACGCACTACGCGATGCAAGCGCGCAGGCGATCTTTTGCCAATGGGTAGGACCGGCTTTTTCCTTGGGGAAGAGCGCCGAAAGGCTGGCTTGCAATTCGGGCTCCGGCAATGTGAGGCGAATTTGTTCACCGCGGCTCAGCCGGTGCTCGATGGCGGCTTCGACATTGCGTTCATATTGCCAGTAGCGGCGCAGGTAGAGTCTCTCGCCGTCAAACACCAGAGGAGACTGGCCATGGTCTTCGGCAACCAAATCGGGATGCCTGATCTTGTCGGCCCAAAATGGCAAAGGCATGCCGGCTAATAAATCCGACGGCCGCTTGACCGGTTCCAATTCATGATCGGTAAACTGATCGGGGGGAAGCGAAAGAGCTATATAAGGGTCGTTTAATGTGGCTTCAAGGTCAAGGCAAACATGTCCTCGGCCTAATTGATGACTGGTCAAAGCAATCGCCAGCAGCAACTCAGGAGATGCGTCTTTGACTTCATGCCAAAGAAAACGCGTCAGGGCGAGGTCGATTTCTCGCAGCCAATTGCGCTGAACCCATGCCTCAAGAAGATCGATCATCGCATGAGCGTCGTGCAGAGGATTATTGCTTGACATCGTGTTCATGCGGCTCTCCCGGCACTGTTGCTAAAAATCTCATCCAGTTTATCCATTAAGACTTTGGGAGGGCGTTCAAAATGCACACCCGCAGTCTCGGCGCCTATGCCCCGCATGAACAGGTAGACCGCGCCGCCAACATGGGTGTCATAGTCATAATCTGGCATCCGTGACTTCAGCAAGCGATGGAGCGCGAACAGATAAATGACATATTGCAGATCGTAGCGATGGCTGCGAATCGCTTCCTCCATCGCGGCTTGGTTGTAGTTAGCGTTTTGGTGACCAAGCCAATTGGATTTGTAGTCGGCGACGTAGTACTTGCCTTGATACTCGAACACGAGATCCATGAAACCCTTCAGCATGCCATTCATGGTTTCAGGCAGCAGTTTTGGGCGTGGGCGTTGTCCGAGCGTATGCGAGATGACGGCCGTGTCCAATTGCTCAAGATCGACGTGGTGCGTTTCGAACCAGAATTCCATTTCTACTTTGTAGGTTTGCAAGTCCTTGAGGACAATGCTTGCTGGCAATCCTTTGACAGTGGGGGCATTGGCGCTAATGGGCAGCGGGGTTTGGAGCATCGCATGCACCCAATGATCCAAGGGGTCGATCCAGGCATCCCAGCGCCGGATCTTACAGCGGCGTGCGATCGCGTCACGTAGCGGTGCCGGATTCTCTAAAGCGGCTGCAAACCTAAAGTAGGCCACCCATTCCATCAATTCGTGCAAAAAGGTGCCTGCTTCCGCGCCTTTATGGAAACGGTGCATAGATGTCTTTGGTACATCGTCCAGGTTCACACTCGACAGGATTTCAAGCTCTACTTCCTGTAAATTGGCGGCTTGCGGCGTGTCATCGATGAAGGATACAGGCCCGCTTGAATCGGGGAAGTGGGTCTCGGTGCGCAGGCCGGAATAACTGTTGATTCGCCAGTATTCCTTGGCAGTGTGGGTGGGAACGCGCGCTTGGCCTAGCGTGGAGTCAACATCGAGGGGTACGAGGCACGTATGATCGACGATCAGTTCCGATACGACCGTAATGGCAGGTTGTGCGGCCGCGAAGGAATGGACGGCATTCAAAAACTCTTTGGCTGGAGTGCGGCCGATGCCCAATAGATGCCCCACTGCACTGACCTCTGCGGCTTCGAGGGGCGACAGCCCCAGCCAAGCCGCATGGCGCGCGCGTGTCAATGCGACATAAACCTTGCGCACATCCTCGCCGAGCCGGTCCTGGTCGGCTTGGCGAAGCACTTCCGGCGTACAGTCCAGGGCGATCTGCAACTCGCCGGCGTCGGTATGCCACTTGAGAGGCAGATCGGTATCTTTGGTTTGGCGGGTGGCGCAGATGAACGGGAGGAAGACTACAGGGTATTCCAGTCCCTTGGATTTGTGAATGGTCACGACCTTGACCAGATCGGCATCGCTCTCAAGCCTGACTTTTTTCGCTTCCGTATCACTGGAAGGCGATGCTTGTTGTTCGGCCAAAAAGCGAATCAAGGCGTGTTCGCCCTCCAAGGTGCAACTGGCTTGTTGCAACAGTTCCGCCAGATGCAAAAGATCGGTCAGGATGCGCTCGCCACTGACGCCCGCCAAATCGGCCGGCGTTTGCAACAAGCGTTCAATACAGCCGAAATCGAAGAGCAGGCTGCGCAGCATCGGCAACACGCCTTGTCGCTGCCAGATTTCACGATAAGCCTTGAATTGGAGGACTCGACTCTCCCAAGCGTCTTCATCATGATTGAGCGCGTCCAGTTCGGCAAAAGACAGGCCAAGGGTCGAGGTCGATAGGGCAGCCCGTAGTAGCCGATCGTTATCCGGCTCGGCACAAGCTGACAGCCAACGATAAATTTCCATGGCTTGTGTGGAGGCATAGACGGAGTCTTTGTCGGAGAGGTAAACGGAGCGAACACCCCTGCGTGATAGCGCCTGGCGAATGCTGCCCGCTTCGTTGACATTGTTGACAAGGATCGCAATGTCGCTGGGCTTGAGAGGGACTAAATGGCCTTCTTCAGCCATGAATCCTGTTGTGTGCCGTTGCCCCTGATTCAACCAGGTCACGATCTGGGTCGCGCAAATCTCGGACATCTGCTCAAGATAGGCCTCTTTGCTCAGTGTCTCTTCCGCCGCGATGACCACCGCTGTCAGCGCGGGCACGTGTTTGTTGTCGGCCATGAACCGATCTTTGCGCCCCTGGGCGAGAACGGGTTGGAAAGGCACCGGATTGTTACCGTTCTTGCGAAAAAGAAAGGCGCCTGCATTCCCTGACTGTTTCTCGATCAAATCGAAGCAATGATTGGTCGCATTAACCATCTCCTGTGTTGAACGGAAATTCTTGCTCAACGTGTAGAGACGGCCCTGAACGGCTGCGCGCGCTTTCAAATAGGTGTGGATGTCCGCACCACGGAAAGCATAAATCGCCTGCTTGGGATCGCCGATCAGGATCAATGCACAGTCTTGCCGATGCTGGTCAATCTCGTAGACACGTTCGAAGATTCGGTATTGCACCGGATCGGTGTCCTGGAATTCGTCAATTAGCGCCGCCGGGAACTGTTGGCGGATCACCTGTGCGAGCCGATCGCCATATTTACCGTTCAACGCGGCCTCTAGGCCGGTCAGCAGGTCGTTAAAACCCATTTGGGCGCGCTGCTTTTGTGCTGTGGCGAATGCCTCGGCAATCCAGTGTGCCGCATGACTCAAAATCCCTTGTTTTGGACTTGGCAAATTGGTCAATGCTTCTTTCAATGGGGGAATGGCGGCAAAGGCCGGGTGATTTGGAGGCTGTCCATTTTTCCATACTTCGTCAATTCCCTCTGGGGTGAGGCGTGACCAGCCTGTGGCAATATCAAATAATTCTTGAGTGGGTGAGATTGCCCATTCGTAGATGTTATTTAGCCATGGCTCATACCATCTTGCTTGCAATTTTTTGCCATCAATCAGCTTTTTTTGTTTGGCGTCATTGAATAACTCTTTGATCTCCTGAGCCCAAGCCGCCCACGGTTGTTTCAACTGATCAAGCGCTACTTTTTTATCTTCCCTGGTTCTTTGCAAGTGCTCATGCGGCGGAATATTGTGGTCCAATATATCGGCATGCTCAATCAGAGGTACTATCGCGTTTTCAAGCGCGCTCGGTTGCTCCCAATAAGTACGGACCGTAACGAAGTCTTCCATTCCCAATGGATAGAAAAAATTTCGCCAGTAATCGCGCACAATTTCCGACAACAGTTCGGACTGGTCGGTCTCAAGATTTTGCGTGAACAGGCTTTGGCTGTCGAACGCATGTTCACGCAGCATGCGGTTACACCAGCTATGAATCGTGGAAACCGCAGCTTCATCCATCCATTCCGAAGCCAGCTGGAGTTTGCGAGCACAGGTCGGCCATAATGTTGGCTCATATTCCTCTCGCAGGTCGTAAAGTAAATCCTCGCCCTGTTGGAGTAGTGAAATCGTCGCAGGTTCAGCTCGGAAATATTCGGCCGCTTCTGCTAAACGGGCTCGGATTCGGTCCCGCAATTCTTTAGTGGCGGCATCGGTGAAGGTCACGACTAGGATTTCCGGCGGCGTCAGCGGTCGGCCTTGCAAAAAAGCATGATGACCGCCGTGACCGAGAACGAGTCGGACATACAGCGCCGCAATCGTAAACGTTTTGCCGGTGCCGGCACTGGCTTCAATCAGATGGCTGCCCGTCAACGGAAAGGTCAGTTGATTTAGCTCCGTAGGGGTAATGGCCTTGTTCATTTTGACTCTCCAGCGCCTTGATCCGTTTCGGCTTTTTTTCCAACGTTTTCGTCCAACGGAGACAGCAGCCGCTCAGCCCAAACCGTGAAGTCGCCATCGGACCAAAGGCTGTCGAGGGTCGGATAGATGCGCTGCAAGTAAGGGTTGTTTGCCGCTTCGCCGGGTGATTTGTGGTTTCCTTCATAGGTTTTTTTTGCGGCCACTACGGCGTCAGAGCGGCATTCGTTGAGCGGTCCGCTGAAGCCCTTACCCCCTTTCGCCAGCCAGGCTAACGCGGTTTTGGGGGCGAAAGGCAAGGGGAAGCATAAACCGGCAACATAAGCTTCGATCAAATCCTTGAAGCAGCGTGTCGCCCATTCAGGATCAAGCGGACGGAGAACGACCTGGCCGTTCTTGCCGATCAGATGCGTGGTCAGCGGCTGGCCGTCAAGATGCCCTGCGAGGTGCTGAATCCATGCCGAGATCAGTCTGTCTCGTCGGTATGTCTTGTTCTCGATCAGGTTGCTGGTATTGATCTCAATCCGGCAACGCGCCTGCTCAGCGTCTGCAAACAGTTGCGTAAGGCGACCCTGTATCTTTAGCATTTGGCCATTGACGGTGTGCTCGAAGGCAATATCTTCGTCTTCAAGGGGCATCGGCCACGCTTGGCAGGCAGTCTCGTACTGATCGAACATCGCATCCAGGGGTTCGGCAAGCCATTCCTGTAGCAACTCGGTCACGCTACCGGTCGGCAAAATGCCCTGACGGCGAACGCGCGCGAGCTGCCGCTGCACAGATTCGGATTCCGACTTGCCCTGGCGTTTGGCATCCAGGCGGACTTGGATTAACTCATTCTGGAGGGCCCACTGTGCAAGCGGGCCGATCGAAAAGGGTTCCTGATCCTCGCTGGTCAGGTCATCGAGTTCGTAGTAAACCCCGAGTCGCTCGCGGAAGAAAGTCTTGACCGGATCCTTCATGAAGCCAATCAATTGGTCTAATGAAACGGGGACATCGAAAACGGGCAGGGCCAGGCTAGCAGTCGATGATTTGGCGGATGCAGCCCGGGTTGCCTGTGTCGGCCGCCATTCGCGCGCATACGTAAACAACGACGATTTTGCCTGGTTGCCGCCGAAATAGTCTTTGCTGAACGGTTGCATGCGATGCTCGATGGTCAGCGCTTCAAGCAGTTTCTTTCCCCCGGCCGATTCTTCGAGTCGCCAGCAGGTGGCAATATGATCCCGCAGTTGACTGACCAGCACAGACGGAGGACGCTCGGTATTGTCATGAATGCTACGTCCAACCCAGCTGATGTGAAGGTGCTCGCGTGCAGAAAGCAAGGCTTCCAGGAACAGATAGCGATCGTCTTCACGGCGCGAGCGATCGCCCAGCCGATAGTCCTTGGCCATCAGATCGAAATCCATCGCGGGATGCGTCCGAGGATAGTCACCGTCATTCATGCCCAATAAATAAATCCGCCGAAAAGGGATCGCGCGCATCGGCATCAGGGTGGCGAAAGTCAGGCTTCCGGCAAAAAAGCGTTGCGACAAGCCGCCCTGGTCGATTTGCGACAGCCAATAATCACGCACAACGGGCAGCGTCAAGGGTTCCGTGAGCGCCGCATTTTCGCAAGCATCGACCCACTGTTCGAGGGATGTCTGGAGTTGTAGTAGCAGATACGTTTCGTCGTTATCCGTGCTCTCGAAAAAATCCAGCAACAGGTTCCGCAACCTTTCCCCCCATTCGGCCGGGGCGACGGGCTTGGCAAAGGTTTGCAGCAAAGCCTCGATTTTTGTCAATAGATGGGCAAGCGGTCCGGCCAGGGCGGCGTCAAGACCTGCGACATCGCCGTAGGGTTCAATGTCGTTCCAGTCGTTCGCCTGGCGCCCGGTTGGATCGACGCCGACCGCATACCCCAGCAGCATTCGCTTTAAGCCGAATGTCCAGGTATTTTGCTCGTAGTCGAAATTGATCCCAAGGCTTTGACGATGCCGAGCATGGAGCCCCCAACGGATGTTCGCTTGCGCGATCCATTGATGCAGCAAGAGCAGGTCGGACTCTTCGATGTTGAAGCGTTTGCGAACGGCCGGCACATTGAGCAGATCTAATACCTCACTGACCGCCAATCTCGATTGATCGATACCTAGAAGGAGTTCGAGCGAATAGACCAGCGGCGCCTGGTGTCGCTTGCCCAAGTCGGCTATTGAGTAAGGGATGTAGCGCTTATCCGCCGGGTTGAGTTGACCAAAAACCGCCTGAATATGGGGCGCGAATTGATTGATGTCTGGCACCATCACGATGATTTCGCGTGGCTTCAGAGAAGGATCGGCGTCGAGCGCGGCGAGTAGCTGATCGTGCAGCACTTCAACTTCGCGCTGGGGGCTATGGGTGACATGAAAGCGAATCGACGGGTCCCGTTGCGGATCGACTGGAGGCCATTGATGCCGACTTTCGGACATGGGCCGCAGATCGCGGATATCGTCCTGAAGCTGATTCAGCAAACACCCTTCTCCGTGAGGACCGAACAAATCGATGCGCTGACCGATTTCGGCAAACAATTGTCGATATTTGCCCGGTTCATCCATTTCATCCAGCAGGGAAATGTAATCCCGGCCTTGTTTACCCCAGGCGGCGAGCAGCGGATGCGCATGAAAGTGAAGTTCTTCCTCTTTCAGATTCTCCGGCAATGTAGGTTTTTTGGTGTGACGCCCTATGCGCCTGAGAAAATCTTTCTCGGTCAGAATGTTGGTCCAATGATGTTCACAAGGATTATTGATACACAATACGACCTGTGTCCATTGGGATATCGCCATCAACACTTCTAGCGACTGTTTCGGCAGGGATGACAGCCCAAACACGATAACGCGCCGCGGCAAATCATCGGGGCGACGCGCAAGCCCCGAAGCTAAAACCAAAAAGCGTTGATGCACGGCCGCGCGGCTGGTATGGCTGCCATCACCGACATCCGCCTGCAAGGCGCGCCAGAGCATCGGCTGCCAAACCTGCTCTTCGTACAATGGGGTCTGGCTGGCTTGATAATCGATCAGGATGTTCCGGCCTTCGGCCCAGGCCGCCAACCAATCGGCTCGGTAAACCTGATATTGGTCGAACAAATCAGCCAGGCGTTCGGCCAGTTGGTAGCGTTTTCTTTGGTCACTATCCTGGCTCAAAAAGCGCGCGAGCGGTTCGTAGCCTTTTTCTTGGGTGAGCCGTGGCAGTAGCCGCATCAAGCGCCAAACCAGCAGAGGCTTGTCGAAAGGCGAGGCGTCGGGTACGGCGTCCTTGCCGATCACCGCCCGGTAGGCTTGCCAGACAAAGCGGGACGGGAGCAGCGTCTGCAAGGCAGCCGCGATGCCGCAGCCGCCGGTTAGCGATGCCGATTCGTCCGCGGCCAGGGCCTGCTTGAGCCACTGCGCAATCCCATTGCTTTGGACAAGAATGACTTCATCTTCGAGGGGATCGAGCGGATGCGCTTTCATCCAACTGACTATGACCTGACGTAACAACTCGGGTTGGTTGCCATGGATGATCATGAAGCCTGGAGTCAGTTGGCTGTCGGTCATAGTCTTTTTCATTTGTCCATTGAGGTATATTAGCTTCCAATATTTTCCACAAAAGTGCCAACTTTTTCGTGCATTAAAATTTACGTCTTTTGTTTGTCACCAGAACCCATCAATTGTGAGGCGCGGTGCGCACCGCGCACCATTTGATAAATCCGAATGCCGTAACATTGAGGTAATTGTAAAGCATTTCTTGTAAAGCATTTCGGCGGGCAATGTATTCCGATTGTCAAGGTTGCCGGCGTGACTTGGCATCGAAAAGCGTCACTATGCGCCTCTGGCTTAACTCCAGAAAAAGTGCTTGAAATCGTGTAAACGGATAAGTCAGAATACCCCGCCAACGCAACCTTGCCTTACGACGAAAACCAATCTGCCTAAAGGAAGCTCATGAAAGACTTGATCCGAGGAATCAGACGCCATCATCTGCAACGTCTGAAAAAAGCCCGCGTCACCGATCATGCGATCGGCGAAAGCAGGCAGGGCGATTCAGCCGTGCTGGGCCGGCACGTGAATACGCCCGCCAAGTGCAGTTGCTGGATGTGCGGCAATCCCAGGCGTTATTTCGACAAGAAAAGCCGACAGGAGCGCATCCAGGATGAAAAGTTTGCCGCCGACTCTCTGATGACCGGCGTAGAGAACTTTGAGGAAGTAATGCAATAGAGGGGAATACCGTTCCAGAATCGCTAACTTTCCGAAATTCTCACTTTGGGAGTTGGAGCTGCCTGCGCTTATCTCTCAGATGACGCCGGGCTTGCGCTTGTTGGTGTCGATGAACGCTGCTTTTAGATCGATTGACCCTCTTTGCTAATTGTCGACGGCTTTTCTTGCCTAGGTCAACACATTCAGTAATAATCGAACGGCTCGTTGCTCGGATTCCTTGTGTTGTTTTGTTTTTAGTCATTAATTCATGATACAGGACTGGGCAACGGCGGTACTGCACACCCGAGACCGTCAACACGGACCAGGGCAGTCAATTTACCGCCCAGGCGTTTGTCGATACGGTGCTGGAAAACGGTTGCCGGCTGAGCATGGACGGCCGGGGGGGCTAGCGGGATAATGTCTTCGTCGAACGCGTGTGGCGGTCGGAGAAATATGAGTGTGTTTATCTACACGCTTATGATTCGGTCGCTCAGGCGAGAGCCTCGATCATGCAATATGTGGATTGGTACAATCGATCTAGGCCCCATTCAAGCCTGAATCGAAAAACACCTTATGAGGCTTATACCGGTAGTTGCCTCCGGTCAAAATGGCAGCGTAATCATCGGCAGGAATTCCACTTTAAAATCGATGATCGCTGTTCAAAGATTTGGGGCCACCTCTGTCCGAAAAATCGGGATTTTTCGGACAATCCTCAAAGATCATTAGATTGACTGAGTTTCATTTTTGCACATACTGAGTGTAATAAATTTTATATATTTGATAAAGTTTTTAATGAAAAATAGATTGCTCTTTTCATGGATTGGTAACACAGATATTCGTGAGGCTGCAAATAGGGAACGTTTAGGGCCCTTAGTAAGCATTTTGGTCGCCTCGCGATTTGATGTCCTTTATCTGATATACGATAAACCTGAAACAGAGATTACCTCATTTATCCGCCATATTGAAGAGCGCGTCGATATAACCATTATAAAGAATCCGGTTTCATTATCGGATCCGACTCATTTTGGAGATATTTATCGAGCCTTTGACTCAATGTTAAATGAAGCTCAAAAGGCCTATCCAAACGCAGAGCTGATTATCCAAATAACGTCGGGTACTCCCGCCATGACTGCCGTCTCGATTCTGTTAGGGAAAGCGAAATACTCGACGAAGTTCGTGCAGTCATCTATCGAGCAGGGGGTATCCGAGCCAGATATTCCGTTTGATATTTTTGCTGATTTCTTGCCGGCGTTAGCAAAAAAGACCGATGCAAAATTCTCAAGCCTGTTTTCAGGGCAAACGCCAAATTCTGCTGCATTTGCGGATATATTGACCCAATCTGATATCATGGAAACCCTGAAACAGAAAGCGGCGATCATTGCTCAACGAGATGTTCCGGTGCTGATTTATGGTGAAACCGGGACAGGAAAAGAGCTCTTTGCCAAGGCAATTCACAATGCGAGTCGCCGCGCAGATAAGCCGCTACTCACATTAAATTGTGGTGCGATTCCGAAAGATCTGATTGATACGACGCTATTTGGTCATACCAAAGGTGCATTCACCGGAGCTCATGAATCGAGAAAGGGGTATTTTGAACAGGCTGAGAGAGGCACATTATTCTTGGACGAGTTTGGCGAGTTGCCGTTGGAGTCCCAGGTGAGGCTTTTACGGGTTATTCAGCAAGGCACATTCACTTTGGTAGGCTCCACAACTGAAAAACTAGCCGATGTGCGCATTATCGCAGCCACTAACCGTAACTTAATTGACGATATTGCTGAGGGAAAATTTCGCGAAGACTTATTCTATCGGGTGGCCATAGGTATGATTACTCTTCCTCCGCTTCGTGAGCGGAAAGGCGATTTGCCTCTTCTTGCCAAAAAATTGCTGGAGAAAGTGAACCTCGATGCCAGCGATGCACCCGGCTATATCCATAAAAAACTTTCTGCTAATGCAATAAAATTTATATCCAACTACAGTTGGCCGGGAAATGTGCGAGAACTCCAAGCGACCATTCTTCGAGCCTCTTTATGGCAGCAAGGTGAGCTTTTGTCGGAAGAGGACATCCGCGATGCATTACTTGAAACCCGTCCAGCTCGAGATGGAATATTGTGGCGAGATATATCGCAAGGTATTGATATTGATGAAATTATAAAGGAAGTGAGTGTGCATTATATTGAACGTGCAATCAAGGAAAATCAAGGAAATAAAAGTAAAGCCGCGGCCATGCTAGGGCTGAAAAATTACCAGACATTGAATAATTGGATCGAAAAATACAATGTGAAATAAACATTGGCACGGCTTTCGCTATAGAGCCGGTATGGACAGAATAATATTTATGAAATCTACCAATTTTGAGTTCCTTCGCCCACAGAATGATGTGCTGGCCAATATAGGCGGCTTGGCTGAGGCTGTGCTGCATATCGATCCCGGCAGTGCATTAACGCGGCTGAGAGGCTTCGCGGAAGAGCTCACTAAAACGATCTATAAGGAAGAGCGGTTGCCACGTTTGCCGCAATCCAGCTTTTATGAGCTGATCAAAAATCCGGTGTTTGAAGAATGTGTCAGTAAATCGCTTATTCACCAGATTAATTTCTTGCGAATTCAAGGCAATGATACCGCTCATGGCGCTGAGGGCGAGATTCGTAACGCTCATCTGGCTCTCGGTACGGCGCATCAGCTTGCCATGTACATGGGGATCAAATACTACGGAAAGAAGAAAGAGGCTATCTCTGCCTTTCAGGACATAAAAGACCCCACTGCTACCCTAAACCAACTGCAAAAGTCGGTTTCCAGCTATGAAAAGGAGCTGCAAAAACAGCAAGAAGAACTGCAGCGGGTTATGGAGGAGCTTGAGCGTGAACGTACCAAAAACATGGACCGTTTGGAAGCGCCTGCCAAGCCAGACCAGCAAAAACGTAAGCAACAAAGTCAGCAGGTGGCCGATAGCCTGCAATGGAATGAAGCCAAAACGCGAGCCTTGCTTATTGACGCCATGTTACTGCAAGCTGGCTGGGATATTCATAGTCCCGAGCAGGTGGGGCAAGAATTTGAGGTGGTCTACCCGGATAACAAGTCGGGCAAAGGCTATGTCGATTACGTCCTTTGGAGCAATAACGGCCAGCCTTTGGCGGTGATCGAAGCGAAAAAATCCGGTAATACCAACCTGCAAGCAGGGCGTGAGCAGGCGCGTCTTTACGCAGACGCTTTTGAATACATGGGCTACCAGCGTCCGGTTATTTTCTATAGCAACGGTTATGAAACCTTTATTTGGGATGATCACCAGTACAACACCTACCGTCCGGTCTATGGCTTCTACAGCAAAGACAGCTTGGACTATTTAATCTATCAACGCCATTACCGCAGTGCTGAGTTAGAAAAATTCAATCCCGAGCTGAGCATTGCCGATCGACCTTATCAGATCGAAGCGGTAAAAACAGTCGCGGCGCACTTTCAGAACCAACGCCGCAAGGCATTGATCATTCAGGCAACGGGAACCGGTAAGACCCGTGTAGCCATTGCATTGGCCGAACTTCTGTTACGTACAGGCTGGGCTAAGCGTGTATTGTTCCTATGTGATCGCAAAGAACTGCGTATCCAGGCCGACGAGGCCTATAAGCAAAACTTACCCAGCGAACCACGCTGTATCATTGGGGAAACCAATAAAATCGACCAAACTGCGCGCGTTTATATCGCGACCTATCCGGGCATGATGAACCGTTTCACCCAGCTCGACGTCGGTTTTTTTGATCTCATTATTGCGGATGAAAGCCATCGCAGTATTTATAACAAATACAGGGATTTGTTCGACTATTTCGACGCGTTGCAAGTGGGACTTACCGCTACACCGGTGAAGTTCATCAGCCGAAACACCTTCGATATGTTCGACTGTGAAACGACGGACCCCACTTTTGAGTTTGGCCTTGATGCCGCGATCAATAACGAGCCGCCTTATCTGGTGCCGTTCCGGGCCAAAGACCTTACCACCGATTTTTTACGTGACGGGATTCATTACAACGATCTAACAGAAGAGCAAAAACGCCAACTGGAAGAAGATTTGGGCGAGGAAGAAGCTAAAAAGACTACCATTGCCGGGAAGGACATAGGTCGCAAAATTTTCAGTGAAGATACCGACCGTATCATTTTGGAAAATCTCATCAACAACGGCATTAAAGATGAAACGGGCTCCTTAGTCGGTAAGACCATCATCTTTGCACAGCGCCAAGATCATGCCGAACACCTGGAAAAGCTCTTTTGCAAACTCTACCCCCAGTTCGGCAGTAAAGTGTGCAAGGTGATTCACAATGCGATTCCCCATGTCGAAAGTCTCATTAAAGAATTCAAAAAGGCCGACAACGAGTTTCGGATTGCGATATCGGTCGATATGCTCGACACCGGGATCGATGTGCCCGAAGTGGTCAACCTGGTCTTTGCCAAGTCGGTCAAGTCTTGGGTGAAATTCTGGCAAATGATTGGGCGCGGAACGCGCCTGCGCCCAAATCTGTTCGGTCCAGGCAAGCATAAAACCGAGTTTTTGATCTTTGACCATTATGGCAACTTCGATTTTTTCGAAGAAGAATACCAAGAACCGGAAGACACGGGCGGCAAGTCCCTATTACAAACTACTTTTGAGGTGCGCTTGGAGCTTGCCCAAGCCGCGCTTAAACAGTGCCATGCCCAAGCTTTTGATGCGGCTGTAGAGCTTCTACGCGCAGATATTAATGATTTGCCGGACACCAGTATCGCCGTTAAACGAGAGCTGCGCGTGGTGCATCAGCTACAACAAACCGATTTGTTAAAAGCGCTGGATGCGAAAACTCAGCATCTCCTAGTGAACACGATTGCCCCTTTGATGTCAGCTAGGGTTTTGCGTGATAAGCACGCTACCGCCTTGGATAAACTCATCGCCAACATCGAACTCTGCCTGGTCGAACAAGCCAGCTGCTTTGATGATGGTCGCGATCAATTGCTGGCCGAGCTCGACAAACTTGCTGTTAACATTCAAGCCGTTCGTCAGAAAGATACAGTGATTGCCGAGGTACGCAGCGCAGAGTTCTGGCAGCAACCCAGCATTGAGAAACTCGAAACCGCCCGTAAAGAATTGCGCAGCATTATGAAATACCGGCAGTCGGGTAGCGGGGGAGTTTATGCCACGCCAAGGACCAAAACCGGTGATAATGGAGTTGAGGAGTTTGAGCGGGAAATCAAAATTGCCGGCGCCAACGAAGCGATGATTTACCGTCGTCGGCTGAAAAGCATTTTGGATAACATGATTGCTATGAATCCAACCCTGCAAAAAATACGCAAGGGCGAAGCCATCGCCGAAGCAGAGCTAAAGTCACTGACCTCCACGATACTCACCAGTCATCCGGGCGTCAGCCTGGAAGTGCTTAACGATTTTTATGGGCGCACTGCTGACCAATTGCAGCTAACGGTTCGGGAGCTGATTGGCCTCGACCCGCATGCAATTGAAGAGCATTTCAAAGGGTTTCTGCATGGCCATCCCAGTCTCACTGCCCAGCAAGTGCGATTTTTAAATTTATTGAAAAATTACATTGCCCAGCATGGTTCTATTGTGGTGGAGAAGCTCTATGAGCCCCCTTTCGATAGTATCTCTCACGAGGGCATTGATGGAATATTCAAACCCGATGATGTAAACGATCTGATCGAAGTGCTTCAACCTTTTTTGCGTGCTGACACGCAGACAGCAAATACCTAGGAGGACACATGCCGGCCATTCAATGGACCACTGAACTTACAGCCATTTTCTGCGTAGCCATGATTACCGTGGGCGTAATTGGTTATTTGGCGGCGACACTGCGCCACAGCCGCCGCAATACCGAGCTGAACGGCTTGCTAGACCAGACAAAGCAGGAACTGAGTAAAAACACTGAATTGCTTACTTCCGTTCGAGTACAGCATGAGGAACTGCAAGGTAAAAATCATCAATTAGCGTTAGGCGAAAATAAGTTAGAGCAACAATTATTAGCCGCAAAAGATAAATGTCAAAACTTGGAGGAACGCCTAATAGAAGTGCAAACCGAAGCTAAAACTGAACGCGAGGCTTTGCGCCAACAACTCGAAATAATTAATCATCAACATCACGAAGCTGAAAAGCAACGGGATACAGCTCAAACTGAAGCTCGTTCCATTAACCAACAACAGCAAGATTTACGTGATCGTCTGCAAGCGAATGAAAATGCGCTTCAAGAAGAGCGCAAAGAAGTCAATCGCTTAAAAGATGAGTTGGCGCAAGAAGGTAAAAAAGCCAAGGCGCTGGAAACCTCTGAAAAAGAAGCGCGTGAACAACTCCTGGAAGCGAAAGTGCTGTTAGCCGGTGCGATTGAAAAACAGGATACACTGCAGACACGCATAACGGATCTGAATAGCCAATACACCAAACTAAAAACCGAACAGGACGAGCGTGAAGCCAGCCATGCGCGCGAAGTGGCTAACTTTGAAAAACAAAAAGCCAGTTTAGCCGAGCAGTTTAAGCTACTTTCAAACGAGATACTGGAAGCCAAAGCCAAATCGCTGCAAGAAAGCAGCAAGCTCACGCTCAGCTCGATCATGAACCCTTTTCAGCAATCCATCGACAGCTTTAAAAAAGAAGTACAGGACATCCACCACCGTGAAACCACCCAGCAAGGCGAACTGCGCAAAGAACTGGAGTCGCTCAAAGAGTTGAACCGAAAAATCACTGCCGAAGCGCATGAGTTATCAACGGCTCTGCGCGGCCAGAAAAAACTGCAGGGCAATTGGGGCGAACTGGTGCTGGAAAACGTGCTGGATCGTTCCGGCCTGCAACTGGGCAAAGACTACCAGCGTGAAGTCAGTTTCACCACGGAAGAAGGGCGGCAGCGACCGGATGCCGTGGTTTACCTGCCACAAGGAAAGCATCTCATTATCGACGCCAAAGTTTCACTCAATGCATATACTCGCTTTGTCAATGCAGAAGATGAAACTGAACGCACTTTAGCGCTAAAAGAACATGTGCAAGCCGTTGCCAGCCGAATCAAAGAACTGGCCGATCGAGATTATTACAGACTTCCAGGATTGAAATCGCCAGAAATGGTGTTCATGTTCATTCCTATCGAATCGGCCTTTGTCGAGGCACTGAAAGCCGAGGAGACGCTTTTCCAATACGCTATTGAACACAACGTGCTGGTGGCAACGCCAACCACCTTGCTGACCAGCCTGAACATTGTTCGCCAGTTATGGCGTTACGAAGATCAAAACAAGCATACTGCCGCCCTGGCAAGCAAGGCCGAAGCCGTGTTCAGAAAGCTCAATATCTTCCTCTCCAGTTTTGAAAACATTAAAAAGGGTTTAGAGCGTGCGAATGAGGCGTATACGAGAGCCGAAAATCAACTCGTAAGCGGTAAAGGCAATCTGGTCAAGCAAGTCGGTGAGTTTAAAAACTTGGCGCCTGCCATCAGAGCCGAATTGCCTGAATATTTTGCCGAAAAAGCCGCGCTGGAAATCGACTTTATTCCAGTAGAAGTGGCGGGTGAAGATGCCGAAAACACTCTTAACAAAACAGAAGAGCAAGACACTGAAGTAATTACAGAGAACATCTAAATGCTAACAGGCCAATTAAGAAACAACATTGACAAGCTTTGGGAAAAGTTTTGGACCGGAGGTATCACTAACCCGTTAACCGTAATCGAACAAATCAGCTACCTCATCTTTGCCCGCATGCTGGACATGCAGGAAGAGGTGGCCGAGCGGAAAGCCGCACGCACCGGTAAAGACTTTGACCGTCTGTTTCCCAATACGCCTGAAGGCCAATTGTTGCGCTGGAAAAACTTTAAAAACCTCAGCGGTAAAGAGCTGCACAAGCACCTTAAAAACAATGTTTACCCTTATTTTGCCAAGTTGGGCCAGCAATCCGATGACGAAGATAGCTTGGGTAATGAAGGCAGTGCACGGGAAGCCTTGGGTCATATTGGCGAATACATGCAGGATGCCGATCTGGAAATCAAAAATGAGTCGGTATTGGTCTCTGCGGTTGAAATGGTCGACGAACTGCCGCTCACGCAAAGCGACGTTAAAGGTGATATCTACGAATATCTGCTCAGTAAACTGACCACCGCCGGCATTAACGGCCAGTTCCGCACGCCGCGTCATATCATCGATGCGATGGTCGAACTGATCGATCCGCAGCCGAGCGAGGTAATTTGCGATCCGGCTTGCGGCACCGCGGGGTTTCTCGCGCGGACCATGGAGTACTTAAATCGTAAGTATTCCAGCGATGCGGGCATATTCGAAGACGAGGAGGGTAACAAGCACTACACCGGCGACTTGTTGGAGCCGTACCGCGACCATATCAACAAGCAGATGTTCTGGGGCTTCGATTTCGATACTACCATGCTGCGCGTGTCCAGTATGAATATGGCTCTGCATGGCGTCAACAGTGCGAATATTCTGTATCAGGACTCTCTAAACAAATCCATCAAAGAACATTTTCCCCATCAGGAAGAAAACTTTTTTGATGTGATTCTGGCGAATCCGCCGTTTAAAGGCAGCCTGGACGAAACCAACACTAATCCCGATGTCCTGGGGTTGGTGAAAACCAAAAAAACAGAATTATTGTTTGTCGCGCATATTCTACGTGCACTGAAACTCGGTGGTCGCGCGGCGGTGATCGTGCCCGACGGCGTATTGTTCGGCTCCTCCAACGCTCACCAGCAACTGCGCCGGGAGTTAATCGAAAACAACCAGCTCGAAGGCATTGTCAGCTTGCCTAGCGGCGTGTTTAAACCTTACGCAGGGGTCAGCACCGCGATTCTGATATTTACCAAAGGTGGCAATACCGAACACGTCTGGTTCTATGACCTACAAGCGGACGGTTATTCGCTCGACGACAAGCGTACGCCGCTTAAAGGCGAAGGCAATAATGACTTACCAGATGCCATTGCGCAATGGAAAAAATATCGGGGACTTATTGAAGCCAATGCGCCAGCAGCCGAGATTGAAAAAATCTTTGGCGATAAGACCAGGAAAGCGTTTGTGGTGAATGCCAAAGCCATTGCCGACAACAAATTCGACCTGTCCATTAACCGCTACAAGGAAGTAGCGCTTGAGGAAGAAGCGTACGAAGATCCCAGGGTGATTTTAAAAAAGTTGAAGTCGTTGGAAACAGAGATTATGGATGACCTGAATGAGTTGGAGGAGATGCTGTGAGCTATCCTTTGGTTGAGCTTGGTTGTCTGGTTGATATCAAAACAGGGAAGCTTGATGCCAATGCGGCAATGAAGGATGGAAAATACCCATTTTTCACTTGCTCGCGGACTTCACTAGCTATTGACGAATACGCTTTTGATGTAGATGCGGTGTTAGTAGCCGGTAATGGTGACTTGAACGTAAAACACTACAAAGGAAAATTTAACGCTTATCAAAGAACATATGTCGTTGTAGTAAAGCAGAGTAATCTGCTAGACACTCGTTTTCTATACTATTTCATGGAGTCATACGTCAATCGATTAAGAGAAATGAGTATAGGAGGAGTAATCAAATATATAAAACTGGGAATGCTTACGGATGCTCTAATTCCCCTTCCATCCCTACCAGAACAAAAACGCATTGCCGCCATCCTAGACAAAGCCGATGCCATCCGCTGCAAACGCCAGCAAGCCATCCAACTCACCGACGAATTCCTGTGTGCCCTATTTCTGGATATGTTTGGCGACCCGGTGACGAATGGATGGGAGCCAGTGCCTGCGGAGAAATTGGCATTAGACGAAAAGGGAAGCATAAGAACAGGGCCTTTTGGTAGTCAGTTATTACACAGTGAATTTACCGACGATGGGATCGCTGTACTGGGAATCGATAACGCCGTTTCCAATACATTTTGTTGGGCCAAGCCAAGATATATATCTGAAGAAAAATATCAGGAGTTAAAAAGATATACCGTTTATCCAGATGATATTCTTATCACAATAATGGGAACATGCGGGAGAACTGCAATTGTTCCGGATAATTGTCCAACGGCGATTAACACAAAGCATTTGTGTTGCATTACTCTCGATAAAGAAAAATGTACGCCCGAGTTTCTTCATTCCTATTTTTTAATGCACCCTCATGCAAAGGATTATCTATCAAGAACTGCGAAAGGAGCTGTTATGGATGGCCTTAACATGGGGATTATCAAGGAACTTCCCGTATATCTCCCGCCAATTGAATTGCAGAGAAAATATTCTGTGATTCAAAAAAAGATTTTGACAAACAAGAATTCTATTCAATTGGCTAAAGCGGGCTTTGAAGAGCTATTTTCATCCCTCAGTCAAAAAGCATTTGCAGGCCAGTTATAGGAGTTTGGGAGCAGATGGATTTGTTTGAGCCGTTAAAAAAAGAAATCACAATACCCGGATGGTTTGCTCCTAATATCAAAATCGGGAGTAATCGAATTCATCATTGCCTCTACCGGCCGATAGTTGTCGAATTTTGCGTAAGAGATGCTGAATTTTCGGGGTATTTCGAACTGACGAGCGAGCTTAAACCGCTGTTTGATAAAATTTATCTAAAAAAATGGAATGCCAAAGGGCGTTGTCCTGAGGGGGCTTTAGCGCTGAAAGGTAAGGAGCAATTTGATATTGTTGGGCTCTCGAAAGACACTCCATTGCAGTGGGAGCATCCTCCGACAAAAAGCCCGAATCAGGAGCCGGATAGTATTATTCAATCTTGGCGAGGACTTTTTCAATTTAAAGAAGAAGACATTGAGCAATACGTTACCGGCTTACGGCGACCTCAGTTAGGTGCGCTACATGCAATATCTGCTTATTTCGCTACAGACAGGGAGTTAGAGCCTGCCACGGTTGTTTTGCCTACCGGCACAGGAAAGACAGAAACCATGCTGGCGACCATGGTCTATCAACAATGTCAAAAAATTCTGGTTATTGTTCCGTCCGATTCCTTGAGAACACAGATAGCCAACAAATTCTTCTCACTTGGTTATCTTCCAGAACTGGGCGTTGTGCCTCTTGATATTAATTATCCGTATGTGGCGGTGCTGAAATCGGGCCTCGAAACTAGTGAGGAGGCTGCAAGTCTAGCGGACGCGTCCAATGTAATTATTGCGACAACCAGTGCGCTAAGTGCAAGTAATGCTCAAGCTGTAGACGAGCTTTGCCAGAGATGCACTCACCTGTTCGTTGATGAAGCACATCATATTTCTGCCAATTCATGGTTGGCTATCCGTGAGCGGTTTAAGGGCAAAAAGGTCATTCAATTTACCGCGACACCGTTTAGAAACGACAAAAAGGCATTGGGTGGGCGAATTATCTATAACTACACCATGGGTGAAGCGCAACGAGCCGGTTATTTTACCCAGGTAAATCTGCTGCCGGTAGAAGAATACTATGCAGATGACATCGATCGCTCTATTGCTGAGAAGGCGGTTAACAAATTAAGAAACGACCTAAGTGAAGGGTTCGATCACTTAATGATGGCTCGAACCAGTAGTAAGAAGCGTGCGGAATCGCTTTTGGGGGTGTATCAGGCGATTGCTTCCGATTTCAATCCCATAGTCGTGCATTCTGTCTATGGAAAGCCCGAAATTAAAAAGCGACTCGATGGTTTGCTGTCGAGACAGTCGAAAATAGTGATCTGTGTGGACATGCTGGGGGAGGGCTACGATTTGCCCAATTTGAAAATTGCAGCCCTGCACGACTACCACAAAAGCCTTGCCGTAACTTTGCAGTTTATCGGGCGTTTTACCCGAGTAAGTCATTCCCAAAAGCTCGGTCAAGCAAGTGTGGTTATGAACGTTGCCGATCCAGCAGTTGAGGGAGCGTTACAGAATTTATATGCGCTTGGTGCCGATTGGGATAGCGTCTTGCGGAGGCTATCCGAAGGCAGGATTGAGAGGGAAATACGGCTTCAGGAAGTTGTTGATGCGTTGAAAAACAAAGGAAATTTGCACAACCAAATATCGCTATGGAATTTGGAGCCTTCGTATACCGTCATGCTGTTTCATGCCTCTTGTGAACAATGGCTGCCTGAGCGCTTTGCTGAAGATCTTCCAAAATTTGATGAGTATTGGCATGCCATCGCAGATGATGAGAATCTGCTGGTCGTGCTCGCCATTCAAACGGCACCCGTTAAGTGGGGCTCTTACAAAGATCTAAGAGATAGCAACTACAAGTTACTCATTGCACACTGGGATAAAGACCGTAAGGCGCTTTTTGTTTTTTCGAATGATTATAAGGCTTTTCGTGTTGGAAGCTTGGCTGAATCCATTTGCGATGGTCGCTGTGAGTTGTTAAGCGGAAACCGGATCTTCAATGTTTTTAATGGTATTCAGTACCCTCTGGCGAGAAACCTGGGCGCCGCCCAAATCGGAGCTATTAGCTTTACCCAATATTTTGGCCCGAATGTGACCGAGGGACTGTCTTTAATCGAAGCGTCACAGTCCAGTTTGAGTAATATCGCTGCATTGGGGTATGAATCAGGCGAGCGGGTTATTTGGGGCTGTTCGCAGAGAAAAGGTAAGGTCTGGTCGCCACAAAAAGGCGGATCGATTGCCGATTGGTGCGGTTGGGTAAAAAAAGCATGGGATAAGGTTATTACCGATGTGCCTGACGAGGAAAACATTACTCGAAACTTCCTGAGACCAGAACGTTTGCGGGAGCCATATCATGGCCATCCATTATCTGCGCAATGGGGCGAGCAATTATTAACCGCATTTGAAGACAAGGTGGATTTTTACTTTGGTAAAAAGGCCGTACCGTTTTACTTGGTGGATTTGAAGGTTGATGGCAAAGAAAACGATGGAAGTGTACGCATTGTTTTTGCTAGCGACGATTTTTTCTCGATATACAAACTGGTAATTGGTGGAGACGGATCAGGAAAAGGATACCAATATCGGTTGGTAGATGGTATCGAGCTTTCCATTCACAGAGGGAGTTCGGAGCCAATACCGTTACCCGAATATATGGTTTCAGATCCCGTTACTATTTATTATGCCGACAGCTCATTCTCTTACAATGCACATATTGTATCCGTTAATGAGGGCATCGGGATTTATTCAAAAGACGATATATCGGTTTTTGATTGGTCTGGAGTTGATATAAGAAGTGAGTCGATGCGATATGAGAGAGTTTCTAACTCGATCCAATGGGCTTACTTTCAGCATATCCAAGACGATTATGATGTGGTTGTCAATGATGATGGCTCCGGCGAATCGGCAGATTTAGTTGCCTTAAAAGTTCTTGATGATGCAATACTTTTAACGTTAGTCCACTGCAAGTTTTCATCGGAAGATAATCCCGGAGCAAGACTTAAAGACCTCTACGAAGTTTGCGGACAAGCTCAACGAAGTATTCGTTGGAAGCACCTCAATCTCAATTATCTGTACCACCATATAAAACGCCGCCAAGAACAATGGCGATCGCGAGGATATTCTCGGTTTCTAAAAGGTGCCATTGAAGATTTAGCTGCAATTAGAGATAGGGCCAGAACAAGCGCTTTAAATTTCCACGTGATTATTGTGCAGCCGGGATTGAGTGTGGAACAGATTACGCATGAAGGTTTAAAGTTATTAGGCAGTACGGCCTTATATATTAAAAAAACGACGATGGCTGACTTAAAAGTTATTGGCTCTGCCTAAGTGAAATTCTCATCATGAAAATTACAAAAATATCACTCACCAATTTTCGCTCTTTTAAATCCACACAGTCTATCGAATTAGCTCCGGTTACGCTGTTATTTGGGCCAAACAGTGTAGGTAAAAGCTCGGTATTGATGGCTTTAGCCTATGTTCAGCAGATTTTGAGCAAAGGCCACTGTAATCCGCAAAAGCTGGATGCATTAGGCGATAAGATGATTGGGGGATTCCGCTCTCTTGTCTACGGACAGGATACTAATCAATCCATTAAGATTCGCTTGTATTTTGATGCTGGCAATACACCATTCGTTAGTTACGCTACAGATGTTAGTAGGATGGCTGATGTTATGCGCATAGGTCCCGAGATTGTTCTTATGAAGGATTTTGGTGGAAGTATTGAAACCGGCGCGGTGGAATTTGAAATTAGCTGGTCAACTCGACATAAGAAAGCCTTTGTAAAAAATTACCGTGTTTGGATAAATGGACGCTATATCGGTTGTATTACATCAAGTGAAGACCAAAAGAATACAGTGATCAATGAGTTAAATACTAAACATCCTTTGTTACTTCCTTGCGACTACGAAGACTGGATGCAATCACATTACGGACCGGAGAATGAGCGTGAGTTATTTGATATTGAAGAGTTACATACCGAGTTTGAGCTGAATTTAAAAAACCTGAACCCAAATCCCGTGGAAACGGCAGCTATAGCAGATATAGAAAGTGCTGAGGAAAAGTTTGTAAATTGTATAGCTCCTATAAGTTTAGTTTGTCAACATGGTGCAATCCCAATGCTTGGTTTTCCAGTTATGACGAACCTTGATGGTCAGGACTTTCATAATTCCGGCGATCATCTTAATTTTCTTGTTATTCGTGAAGTATTAAGTCAGGCGTTTGTATTGCCCCTCGACAAGCTACTGGAGACTATTGATAAAAGTATTTTGATAGGGCCGTTGCGTGTCGTCCCGGATAATGAATATGTGCCGAATCCGCATCCTGAACAGGCTGATTGGGTGGATGGGTCGGCAGCCTGGGATTTGTTGCACAAAGATCCAAGTAGTGATGATTCGATAAAGAAGTTACTAAGGAATACCAGTAAATGGTTTTATTCAAAAGATAAACTCGATTCTGGGTACGAGGTAATCAACCGATCTCTAATTGACACGCTTCATCTGCAAGATGATTCAAATCCGGCAATGCTTGGGTTAATAAACAAGCGCCATGTATATTTCAGGGAATTGCGAACGGATATTTACCTTTCGGCAAACCAATTAGGCACAGGCATTTCGCAAGTATTGCCACTTGTCGTTGCGTCAAATTATGACTCGCTAGGATTGATTGGTATTGAGCAACCCGAGCTTCATCTTCATCCTCGATTTCAGGTTGAGTTGGCCGATCTATTTTTAACAACGCGAGATAAACATAGTTTTCTCATTGAAACTCACAGCGAACATATTGTATTGCGCCTGTTACGGAGAATTCGGGAATCTAATAAAGCGAAAACTGATAATAATATTATTAGTCCCGATGACATTAGTGTTGTTTATCTATCACCATCACCAGACGGCACAATTGCTGAACGGTTAGCTATAACTATGGATGGCGATTTTGAACACGATTGGCCACATGGCTTTTTCGATGAACGTGATGGGGAACTGTTTTAATGTATAAGGAGGTGGCATTTGATCCTGCCTGTATGGCCGATATCGAATATTACGGACTGGTGAGACAGCATTTTGGCTTCGAAAAAGGCCGTTATATTGCCGCCGATGTAAAGGCTTGGGCACGCGAGGCAATGAGGTATGTTAAAGCCTCAGATCTTCAGCCTGTCAAACAACAGTCAATAAAGAATTATCTGAACAGATTAGTTCGATCAAAAGACAATGATGAGTTTATTCTCCCAGCAGATCGAAGAGGTATAGATATTGAAGATTGGAATATATGGTGGCAAGAACAAAGGAAAATTAGAGAATTCTCGATCACCATTTCAGAGTCTGCGAGCGATGGTTGCATTAATGTCGATCGAATCAATATAGGTTGTAGTGAATGGGAAACCCCACCCTCTATTTCAGTTAGTCGTACAGCACAAGATATTGTAAATGTATTACTTCCTCTCGCATTGATAAGTGAGGAAATCACTATCATTGACCCATACTTTAGGCTTGTCGATAACGCTGTTCTCGTTGAAATTTTTAATCGGTTGGCGAATTCTTCAGTACGAAAATTAAGAATTGTAACCGCACTGAACACGGTGAGTGCCCAAAACGCCTATGATGGAAGCTATCGCTCGCTGAATGTTCGCCCAATCTCCTTTGAATGGATAGAAGCACCAGATAAGTTTTTCCATGATAGATATTTTATTACCGAGATTGGCGCAGTTCGCTCGGGTCATGGATTTATGGCTGATGTTGAGAAAGGCACTCATGCTGATTTGGCTAATTTAAACATTATCAGTCGAGATGAAGCATATAGAACGTTAATCTCTTTAGATGAATTGATTGAGAATGGTCGAGCGTCACAAGTATTTAATATTTAAGTTATGGTAATACAACACGAAATCGAGCGAGCACAATATCCGTAAAGCGGTAAGTCGTGATTGTTCGACCAGGACTCATTATTAAGAAAGCTGATGTAAAGTTTTTAGGTAAATGGCTTTATCTTAAAAAGACGCAGCGGCTGATTTGATGATATATGGTTCACCTTAGAATAAAAAAATCAATAAAAGTATAGGTTGAAATAAATGACGATAAGTATGCATAGAGTTAGAGCTCCCTCGATATTAGAATTTTCTATTTGGCTCGCTGCCTTTTTAAATCGAAGATCATTGAAGCAGCCTGATCAGCGCCCGCTTTATGAATATCATGTTAGTAATGAGGAGTACGGTGATTTAAAGCGTTTGCTCTCAGAGTTTGGCAATAAAGCTAGCTTTACCCAGGATAAAAGTGCAAACGCTTGCTTTACCTTGTTTTGTGCGGAGTGGTATCGGCGTGAATATGAGCGCGATTGCGGCTGGAGTTGGGACCCGATATGGTCGACATTAGGTTTTACACTTTCTGCAGGTGAGTTGAGACGAGTTGTACCTAAAGGTCTTGAAGAGTTTTGGGACCGTCCTATCCGTTTTTATGAATCGGAGCGGAGAAATTTCCTTGGCTCGGTATTCAGTGAAGGAGGATTGCCATTTCGCCTGCTTAAGCAATCAAATAATCGCTTCCAGTCTGTATTTGCAAGGATCCTTAAGCAATACGAAAGTGCCGAGCTTTTAGGCTATACCACAAGACAGCTGGCGACCAACCTGATTGAACAAGCGGGGCTGCCACAAGTTTTTTCGGAAGACACATCGGTGGAGCTGGTTGCGCAAATGGCGGACGAATTAGTCTCTATTGTTCATTTGTACGGGTTAGACAAACAAGATGAGCCTGTGAGTGAGCTTGATGCAGTCAGTCCAAAATGGCGTGAACGCTTTCCCATACCCCTCGATGAAGAAACGGGGAATGAGTTTCTTAATGGCTTACTCCGTACAGCTTCAACAAAAACGCGCGCGCAACGAGCCGCTGAGAGAAGTTGGAACTGTATACACTTTTTTACCAAGCAAAGCAGTGATGCCCTTCAAACAGAAATTACCTTTCCAAACGAGGTGACATTCAACCTGGATGGTGAGCCCCCTTCATGCCGCTTTGAGCTAGCAATTTATGAAGCAGAAAAACAGTTGGTCAGCTTAGGAGCTGGTTACGCTGTTTTAGAAAATAAAAGAGCCAGGGTTCGCCTGAAACAGGGGCGCGTTAGATGTAAACGAAAATCGCCGAGTGATGGGCTGACTCTCGTCGCTTTATATGGAGGCTCCGTACTCTCCGAAATACCTATTCAAAATACCGCAGTCACCGTCGGGGAAATACCGCTTGGCTTTGAGTCTGTAGACGAGCATTGGCAACTTTGTGGGCAAGCTAGCTTTAGAACGAAATGTACTGATCTATTGCTTTTGCTGCCAAACGACTCGGCAATTGATGTTGAGGGTGGCGTTTTTACCGAATACGATAAATGTCTTGGTTGTGATGCTGTTAATGTTCAAGGCCAATGTGTTGTCAGCGTAACGACTGAAGAAACATTTCGCATTAGAACAGGTGATTTGGTCTCGACAAGTCTCGCACTTGACTTGAAAGGTAATGTTTTAAAATGGCCCAGTTTGCCAAGTACCGTATTTTTAGGTGTACCCGCAGTTGAATGGATTATTTCTGATCCGGCCCTTGGTGCGAAAGGGACGTATATCCATCTTTCAGGCAAAGCGGTTGATGCGTGCTCGTTGCAACAACGACTGGGGCGTCACTATTTGTCAGTTCGCAATAATGAAAACATAACACTCCTGCGTAAACGTATTGGAATCCTCCCGGCTGATTTTAAAATTAAGCTAAAGAGCGGAGAGCAGTCTAATCGAGGGAGTATACTGTTTTACACCAAAACTCCGTGTCTTTATCAACTGGAAACGCCCCATGTTACGGTACGGCGTGTGCGACATGATGATCACACGGAATTTTCTCTCGAAGTGGTCGGGATGCCCCCCGCGCATGTGTCTGTGCTTATAACCCCTAATCTCGAAAGCGATCCAATTCGCATAGATTTACCTTTTCCTACGTCGGGTTATTTAGCATTTGATAAAGATGAACTGCCTTTACCAAAATCCTTGCCCATTTCAGAACTTTTGGGGGGGCGTATTTATTTGTTTGGACGGGCAGAGCAGTCAACAACCAAGTACACAATGGAATTGAGTTTAAAGGGAGGCATGGCCTCTAATGCACGCTATACATGGCATGTACGGGTTAGTGATAAGCCCCTTGAAGTGAATCTCTTTAACCTGAAAGACCAGATAGAGAGCTTACTTTCCTTACAAATTGGCATTGACCAAATCGTAGAACTGACCATCGACAATAATATCGTTTGTCGCATCGGTAGATATGCTGTTGAAATGCAGCTTGATGTTAGTCGGCGGTTATTGGTTTCATCAGCTAACATCAGCAAGCGTGGCAAGTTGCCCAAACCTATGCTAATGCTGTTGTGTGAGCCTGAGCGTCACCCAATCGAGCTACGTTCTCGTATGACACAAGGTGTCGCTACAGGTGAATTTGAACTACCGGATATTACTGACAAATTGGGTCCTTGGTTAATTGTTCCTCAAAAAAATTCATCTGTTGCGTTTCGGCCCTTATTCTTAGCTGGAAATTTAGAACAGGGTGAGCGTATTAGTGAGATACGCAATCTGCAGAGAGCGGTGTTAATGTTCAATCCTACATCGTCTTCGAATTCATTTGATGCAGTGTTGAATGCAATGGTGTTGGATCCTGCACACAGCAGTTGGCAATTCTTACGGGCTTTATACGACAATTACGGTTATTTGCCGCTGTCCACTTTTGAAGCTTGGCGTGCCTTAGCGAGGATCCCATCTGCTTTGGCAATGGCGATGTTTAAGTTTGAAATGTCTGTCGACTTTATCTCTCGTATTGAGGCTGAGTTCCCTTTTATATGGGAGCTGTTTCCAATTTTAGAGATAAAAAACGCAGCGAATAAATTAAAGTCTTACTTAATGCAGAAAGGTGTTAGGGAGGACTTCATACCTGAGCTTATCAAGAAAATGTATCAACGCCTCGGTGAGGCAATTCCGTCATATAACGGCAATATACAACAGTGGCTCAATGATGGTAGCCTTCCCCAAGAGGTTCAAATGCCAGAGGCGACGATGCAACGTGTTGTTTCCAGTTGGTATCAGGAGCTGATTCGAGCGAGAAGGGACGATAGTTGGCCAGAGTTTGGTGGTAGTCGTTTGAAACGCTGGTGTTTATCCCAACAAGAAAGTCCCATTTCATTCGAGCCCGAAATGGACTATCGCAATGCAGTTGTATATCTACCTGTATTTGCTGCTGCTGTAGCATTAGGGAAAAGCAAATTCGACGATGTTTTCGTTAATTCAACAGATGCAATATTCTTTTTAAGGCAAGTGAGAGATTTTGATAGCCAGTGGTTTGCTTATGTGTATCAGTATTCTCTGCTTCGTTTTGCCGCAAATAACAAATTAAAAAATAAGGAATTGGAATTCCATGTCTAAATATTTTTCTTCTCTTGTAGACCAGTCTTTATCACGCTCAACCGAAGCAACACTGGGCGTTCTGGGAATTACTAATCCTGCATTGCGTGAGCACTTAAGCTCTTTAATGAAGTCTGAATGCGGAAAGGATGGCTCTTTTCTAGCACCGCCTATTTTTGAGCAGATGTTTGGTTGGCAAGAATCAGACATCACGATGCATGATTTGGCAATCAAAGGGGGGCTTTTAAGCAAGGAAGTGGTCGAGTCGCTTGATGGCGAGCAAAACGGCCGCTACCGTTTCGGCGCGAACTGGCATCCTTTTACCCATCAGCTTGCGAGTTGGAGATCGCTACTCGAGAAGAAGCATTCTGTCGTTGTGACTAGCGGCACCGGCTCAGGGAAAACAGAATGCTTTATGGTCCCGGTACTGGAAGACCTTTACCGGGAATATAAGGACAACGGCAGCAAACCACTGATTGGTGTTCGCGCATTATTTCTCTATCCTCTCAATGCACTGATTAACTCGCAAAGAGAACGTTTAAATGCCTGGACTCAGTCCTTTGATAAAGGAATTCGTTATTGCCTTTACAACGGTAAAACGGAAGAGCATCGTGCGAAAGTCAGAAGTGAGCAGGCTTTAAAACTAAATGAGATCTTATCTCGTGAACTGATGCGGGAAGAGCCGGCGCCAATCCTCGTCACCAATGGCACGATGCTGGAATATATGCTTGTGCGCCAGATTGATGCGCCGATCTTACAACAGTCCCGGAAAGAACAGTCTCTTCGCTGGATAGTATTGGACGAAGCTCATACCTATGCCGGCTCACAGGCAGCGGAGTTGGCGTTGCAGTTGCGTCGAGTGATGCACGCCTTTGGCGTGAGCCCTCAACAGGTCCGCTTTGTGGCAACTTCCGCAACCATCGCAGGTGGCGATACTGAACAACAGTTGAAGAAGTTTCTTTCGGATTTATCCGGAGTACCAATCGATCAAATCGATGTTTTGGGTGGAAACCGGGTTATTCCGAGTCTGCCGAATAGCAAAAATGTTCCCGTCAAACTAGATGATTTGGAAGCGATACCGCTTACGAACACCAAGGCGCCTCATATTCATTTCGAGCGTTACCAAATGCTTACACACTCGCCGGAAGCCAGATTGCTTAGGGATATTTTAGTCACTACACCTAGGCCGCTAAAACTGACGGAAATTGCCGATCAATTCAGTCGACGAACAGGTCATAGCCTTTCTCAATCCGAGTTTCTACGTTGGCTAGATGTTTGTACAGGTACTCAGTCCTCCGAAGACGAACCCGCGTTTTTGAAGCTTAGAGCGCATTTTTTTCAGCGTACCATTCAAGGTCTTTGGTCGTGTTTTAATAAAGATTGTGAGGCGAAAAGGAATACACCTCTACCAGGAAATTGGCCTTTCGGTTATGTCTATGTAAGCCGGCGCCAAACCTGTAGCTGTGGCAGCCCTGTTTTTGAAGTGGGCTTTTGTAATGAATGCAACGAACCGCATTTATTGGCACGGGATAAACGGGGCAAATTGGTGCAATGGAACGAATCGGGGGGCGATGAGTTTTCTTTGTTGAGCGAGGTAGATAACGACGAAACGCCATCCGATAGGGAGTCGTCCCAGCGTTCCGCCAAAAATCTACTTATTTTGTCTTCCAGTCCTAATGAAGACCTAGGGTTTATTCCCGTTGATCTGGATATGAACAGCGCTGAATTTCACGTTAAATCAGGAGAGACTGTGCGTCTTGGCCTGAATGATGGTGAGGTGGTTTGTAGTAAAGTTGGCTGTGAATATGCGGGTAGCAAGGGGGCTTTACCTTTTCGGCGATCATTATTGGGTTCTCCGTTTTACGTAGCGAATGCAGTACCCACCGTCTTGGAATATTGCCCTGATTTCAAAAATGAAGATGGGCAAAAAGGGCACGGACCGCAATCACTGCCCGGCCGTGGTCGCAGACTGATTACGTTTACCGACAGTCGCCAGGGGACTGCACGTATGGCGGTGAGTATGCAGCAAGAAGCGGAACGAAATCGCGTGCGTGGTCTTATCGTAGAAGTGCTTTCATCTCACCAAAGGACTTTGTCAAATCAATCCACGCCTGCCGAGGGAGTCACGGCACAAGATTTGTTGGATCAAGCCAATAACCTTAGGGCTATGGGAATGGTTGCGATGGCAAATGTGCTTGAAGAGAAGGCGAGAACCGTGGCATCAGGCGCTGTAACGACATTGGCCGAGCTCACATGGGGTGAACTGGCCAATGAGCTTAGGCAAAAGACCGACATTAAAACATCGATGCTGCATTATAACCAATATCATAAGCCGGAAATTTTTAGGCCAAATGATGGGCCTTTAAAATTAGCTGAAATGCTGATGTTTCGTGAATTTATGCGTAGACCTAAATTTAAAAACAGTCTTGAAACCCAAGGCTTGGTTAAGGTCGGTTATAGTGGTCTAAAAAATATAAGTACTTTGCCGGATTATTGGGAAGACAGTAAGCTTTCTCTGACTGATTGGAAAGACTTCCTAAAAGTTGCTCTCGATTTTTATGTAAGAGAAGGGAGCTTTATCCAACTTGAGGAGGATTGGCGCTCATGGATTGGCACTCGCTTTTCGCCTAAGGTGTTGCGAAACCCAGTTTCCGAAGAAGCCGACGATAATCAAGTAAAGCGATGGCCAAACATTCGTAATGGAAATTACAGCCAGCGATTGATCAAAATGCTGCTATTGGCTGCCAACCTCGATCCAGCCAAAAAGGGCGATGTTGACCGTGTGAATTTTTGGTTAGGGAAAGCGTGGTTGCAATTGACCGAGAACAACCGGGTATTGAAGTCCGATGGGAACCGATTCTATCTGGCAAAAGAACAAATGACGTTTTCGTTAGTCGATAGAGCGTTTGTTTGTCCGGTCACTAATAAATTGTTGGATACCGCTTTTAAAGTCTTAACCCCTTACCTTCCCACTCATATCAAGTTCAATCGTTTGACAGATGAAGAACGTAACCGCTTTAAGGTAACAGAGGTCATGTTGCCAGAGGTTTGGGAGTTTGATCATTCGCAGGAAGATTATGTCCTCGGACTGGAAAAAGTGAGAAAGTTGGTTGGTAGCAACGAGGCGATTAGAAATCTAAGATCGCAAAATCTATGGACGAATCTTAACGATAGAGCCGTCGAAGGAGGGTTTTACTATCGCACTGCGGAGCACTCGGCACAACAATCTTCTGAGCGGCTCGAAGACTACGAAGAACTGTTTAAAAAAGGCCAAATCAACGTACTCAATTGCTCCACGACTATGGAAATGGGGGTAGATATTGGTGGTATTGCTGCCGTTGTAATGAATAACGTACCTCCGCATCCTGCAAACTATTTACAGCGTGCAGGGAGGGCTGGACGCAGTAAGGAAGCAAGAGCACTTGCTTATACCCTGTGTAAGGGTAATCCTCATGATCAACAGGTTTTTGCAAATCCATCTTGGCCTTTTGAAACTGTCATACCAGCACCTGCAGTTGCTCTTAATTCCGCTAGATTAGTTCAAAGGCACGTCAATTCGCTGATGTTGGCGAATTTTTTATGCCATGAGGTGGGTGTAACAACAAAAGAAAAGACCCGGCTCGATACACAATGGTTTTTTAATGACGAGCATGGCGACTCCCTTTGTGATCGTTTTATCAGTTGGCTTGGAAAAGCAACATTAGATTTAGACCAAGCTGTAAACGACTTGGCAAAAGGTACCGCGTTACAAGGTTTGTCGTCATTCCAGTTGCGAACTGAGACTATTATCAAAATCAAACAGCTTCAGTCGCGTTGGTTAGAGGATTATCGTTATCTTGTTGCCGAAGAAAGTAACGCAAAACCGAATAGTCCCTATTTAATGCGCATTCAAATAGAAAAGCGCCGTCATTCAGAAGAGTATCTTTTGCGAGATTTGGCTGCACGCACATTCTTGCCTGGCTATGGTTTTCCTACTGATGTTGTAAATTTCGATAATTTTACGATTGAGGATTACATACGTGAGAAGGAATCTAACAAAACTTCTACGAAAGACCGTGATGATAATGTATCCCGATATAAAGGATTGCCATCGCGCAACCTTGCTATTGCTGTTCGAGAATATGCACCGGGAGCCGAAGTTATTTTAGACGGAAGAGTGTTCCGTTCGGCTGGTGTATCGTTGCATTGGCATAATCTAAATAGCAATACCAATGAAGCACAGAAATTTGATATCGCATGGCGATGCGACAGCTGTGGTGGGCTTGGTTACGAAGAAGGTGTTGTTAAAAACTCAGAACTAGTCTGCACAAATGCTGACTGTAGGAGACCAATAAAACTCGCCAATATTAAAAAAGTTTTGCAGCCGGCTGGTTTTGTGACTGATGCGTATGAAAGCGTATCCAATAACATTGAGCACCAAAAATTTATACCTGTTGAGCCATCTTGGGTATTCGTTGATGCGAATAAAGTGCCTCTTCCAAATCCGGAACTTGGTTATATGACCTATGGGGTCAATGGCAAAGTTTTTCACCATAGCTCAGGTGAGCTTGGTCATGGCTATGCACTTTGCTTATCCTGCGGAAGAGCAGATTCTATGGTTACGGCTGAAGAATATCCTTCCGGATTGTCGCCTGCAGGCAGCCATTTTCCCCCTCGCCCAAGCAAAGAAGACAAAGATAAAAACAACAGGCGTTTACCATGTTCAGGCTCGGCGAATCTGGTTCCAAATGTCGTTTTGGGAGCCTATGCTTACACCGATGTTTTTGAATTGATTCTCCGTCGCCCAGTGTCTGGAGAGTTCCTCGCCGATGGTTTGGATGATACCAAGTCGATAGCGATTACGTTAGCCGTTGCATTACGGGCTGCACTTTCTGGCATTCTTGGTATTTCCCCTTCTGAGCTAGGTTATGCAATTCGTCCTGCGCGGTTAGAAAACGGTGCAGCCATTCGGGTTATTCAATTGTACGACATAATAAGCGGTGGAGCAGGATTCGCTTCTAGTGCGCCGATTCATATCGAAACATTGCTAGAGAAAATGGTTAAACAATTGGAATGTAGCCACTGTGAAACGGCTTGCAGTGAGTGTTTATTGGATTCCCAAACCCGTCATGATCATGACTCACTGGACCGTAAATTAGCTTTGGAATGGCTTGGGACTAACTTTGCTCGTCATGTTGAGCTACCCCAAGATGAGCAGTTGTTAACTGGTGCAAAATACTGCCCTGGCTCAGTTGAAGAAGTATTACGCAGACATATTAATGAAGGTGCTGAACGTCTTGTATTGTGGCTTAAGGGAAATGAAAATGAGTGGGATCTGCTTGCTCCAGAGTTCCGAAGAGCAATTCACAATTATCTTCTGCAAGATAATGTAAAGGTTGATTTGGTACTAGGATTTGAGCCGCAAGATATCGACCTCCAACATGATCTCTATCGTCTGTCCGTTGTTGGGGCTCGTATTTTCAAAAGCTCATTTGATGACAGCAATCCTATCGTTGCACAAGTTATAAAAGATGGAGCTGTTTTCACAATTGCTTCGAAGTTTTCTGATGCATTGGTTCCAGGTTCTTCATGGCATCAGCGGGGTGAGATGGTAGTTGAAGTCGAAGCAATCGATTCGGCAGAATTAACAGAAGTTGATACATCTCGCTGGATGACCAAAGCTGAATCATTGGTTTTCGATATCGAAATCGTTTCAGAACTTAATGGTGCTCTAAATAGCTTTGGATACAGATTCTGGAAACATATTTTTAGTAAACATGAAGAACTAAGCGCTTTGTGGGAGAATGGTAAAGTAACAGAGGTTGTTTACTCCGACAGATATATTCAGAACCCAGCCGCTGTAACGCTTTTGAGTGCTTTACTTAAGCCGGTCTTTGATAAGAATGCGAATGGTAATGCCTTAACTGTCAATACACTGTTCAAGCCGAAAGAGCGAAAAGGAAACCGGACTCATCATGACTGGATAAGTCGAGATGAATTTGAATCTTTTTCTCAGAAGTGGATCAGTAAAAAGCTGGATGCCCCTGTGATATTGAATATTTTCGGTAGTGTGAGAGATATTCCTCATCATAGGAAACTAATTATTAAATTAGACACAGGCAAGGCAATAAAAGTCAGGCTCGATCAGGGGATTGATTATTGGAACATACGGTTTGAGAAAGCCGCCGAGAGTTACTTCAACTTTGATGATAGCGTAGATTATCAATTGGCTTCCCTGTCTGACGCTTGCGGAAGAGCACAGGCAGTAAATGGTGAGCGATGGGCAACAGATGTGCTTGTAGAGGTGTTAGAATGAGTCTCTGAAAGACTACCAGGTAATCGGACCAGACATGACCTTGTTAGAGTGATGCAAGAAGCGTCCCGTGAGATAGGTATTTTATTATCACTCTATCCAAATGAGCTGGAAATTTCCAAGTAGCCAAACAGGACCTCAATAATTCACCTTAAACGTCGGACTGTCCTCCGGCCGGGTCTTGCGTTGATCGTAAATCCGCGTCGTGGCGATGTTCGCATGGCCTTGCCATTCCTGCACCTTGGCGATATCGGCTTGATGGTCGAGCGCATTGGTGGCGGCGGTAGCGCGTAAGGAATGCGCGCCAATCGTAAAACCCAGCTCGCTGGAATAAGCGCGCACTAGCTTATAGATGCCGTCGGGGGTGATCGCCTTCGCCCCTCCGCCTTTCGTATTGTTGCTGACCGGACGGAAGAGGGCGCCGGACTCATCGCTGGAAAACAGCTTTCAATATTTGCCACTATTGAGCGCTGAGTTTTTCCAGTCATAAAATTTACATATGGTAATAATATCAACATGATAGTGGTTGGCTTCTGAAAAATTTAAACGCTCTTTTGTTGTTAAAGTGGCAAAATTTAGACGCCGTTTTCCAATCTTACCTTTGTTATGGGTAATTGTACTTCCCTCAACATCCCGAGTAACGCTAGCTGATCCGGTTTTTGGATAAGGCTCAAGCCATGCGCGGTTTCGGTGATGGCCTCCTCATCAATCCAGGGATTTTTGATTGCTTTATTTAAGGTTGGGTAGTTGAATAAGCGCTATCGGTGTTTCAATTCCCTCGTCATTAGTTTTCAAAATGAAATCGTACAGCGTGCAGCTCACCATGCTGCGCGGACAATGGAAATTTCTTCGAAAGGCAGTGACGACCCAATTTTCAGCTCTAGCCTTATCTGCCCACCGTTGACACGCACCAATCATATAGTCAGCGGCTTGCCTTGGGGTAGCCGTCTGTTTGACCATAAAGTCTGAGGCATATTGGGCACACGATTGGATGATGCGGAAGCATTGCCCTGTCGAAAAGTCTTCTAGCTGATTTCTGAGCATGGCGGTAACGCTGTGCTCATCGGCTTCAGGAAACATCCGCTTCGCCGCGCAATAATCATAAAATTCTCTGCACTCCGCTAATGCAATATCCAAGGCCAGATCTGACACTTGCTCGTACCAGGGCGTCGGCCAGTTGCACTCAATTACGCGGGCTTCGATGTCTTGAATCAATTCGGAAGAAACGGTATCTGGCAGACTCCACTGCGCGTTAAAAGTAATGGCCATTTTATTATTTGATAAGGCAATGGATTTGGTGTGTGCTTGGCCCGAAATCTTAAGCAGTCCGGCTTCGATCAATCGCGACAAAAGGTCTTCACCATAACCGCCTGATGGCGCAAATGGCATCTTCGAACCGTTTGAAAGGCGAAATTTCATGCCGTTTTTGATTCTCGCAGGACCATAACACTGCATCAAAGATAATAACGATACGGCTTGTTCGAGAGACAAGTCGGCGGCTTTGAGGGAGTGATGCGTCGTTCGGCTAGGAGCTTGGGGCTGAATGGATGGGATTTTCTTTTGCTGTTTGTTCGTTTTGCTGCAATAGGAGCAGGCGCATGCTCTGGTTTTCCTATGCTGACAATGGGAGCAGTGTAGACCGTTCTTGTATTCATTTCGATACCCACCTTGGGAAATTCGCGGTAACACCATGACTGACTCACAGTTAGGGCATAACTCTGAACTGATTTCTGGAGGAAATAATTTATAGAGTTGAGGGAGCGCGCAGTCGATGTTGAATAGGCGAATCAAGTCGGAGACTTTGGTTTTGGCGTAGTAGGCCTGAATCAAGGTATCGATCTGTTCACTTGTTAAGTGGGCAAGTTTCGGATGAATCGTTGAATGGGACATAGCGAAAGGCGGCGAAACAAAAAAATACCAATATAAGCCGAAAAATCAAAATTGTCACTCATAGAGCGTGGCCTTATAAAATGCTGATCCGTAGTATAAAAACATGCTTGAACATGTTTCATCTACAACTGATCCTCGGATACTCTTTGGGGAACGCCTGATTCAGCTGCGTAAACGGCGCGGCTGGTCGCAGGAGCGTTTGTCGCTTGAAAGCGGAGTGGCGCGCAGTTATTTAGGGGGCGTCGAACGTGGACAACGGAATATTGCACTGTTGAATATTTGTCGCTTGGCAGAAGCGCTATCTGTATCCCCTGATGAATTATTACGCTTTCAGGGCGAATAAGTATATATTTGATGCCATTCACCAAGTGAATTTTCAACCGATTCATCTCTGTACACGACAAAAAATTTATCCCCAGGCTCTCACTCATGTTTGGAAAGCTATTATTTCGGGATTCTGCCCGTCAACTACGATCATGTCGGGCGGACATAAAAACAACACCCATAGCCTGAACCTGTCCTCAATTTTTTGGAGGCCATGCAAAAGGCTGTCTGTCAGATAATCCAGCCCATAGCGAAACAAACTCTGCTCCGGTCGTCCATGCTTTTTCGTTTTTAAGGGCCTGACCTGATGTTTCCATTCCCCCGTCTTATGCGCCCAACAAAAGGCAATGGCCAATAATGCCATCACCTTTTTGATCCGAAAATAGCGGGTCAGACGCATCTCTTCCAGATGAAAGCCCCGGCCTTTCAGGCATTGGAACAGATTCTCGATTTCCCAACGCAAACCATAGACATCCACCGGCTGCGGAAAACGTTGGTTACCCACCAGGATCAACAGTTCACCGCTGTCCAGCTTCATGCCGCTGAGCCATACCCACTGTTGGCCGATGTGGCGCTTTTTTCTCAGCGCGCGGCTTTTGCCCACGTCCAGGTCGGCGAACAGCGAGCGGACAGGACGTTCCTGATGTTGTTTTAAAATAAAGTCTCATACTTAAAATAAAGCATCATACTTTTTGAAAAACATTTAATTTAAACAATATCTTAGAAAATTATCCAGGCATATGAAAGCCAGTTTTTGGACAAATAGTATGGGGCTTTATTTTAAATCAAAACAAGGGAATTTTTTTCAAATCAACATCTTACAAGTCGTGAAAGTATGGTGCTTTATTTTAAAGCGACACCTGACCCGGGCGAGCCGTCAACAACTGGTTTTCCTTCATCCGGATCAGATAAGGAATGTCCTGATCGCTTAACCATTGCCACCATCGATCGCCAATAAACTCCCTGTCGCCCAGGACGCCCAAAATACCCTGCCGACCAAAGCGAGCTATAAATCTTTGCAACAAGGCGATGCGCTCGCGCTGGTTGGAGTTGCCCTGTTTATTCAATATCAGCCAATATACGGGAATCGCCGCACCTTTGTAGACGATGCCTAGCGTCAGAATATTGAGATTCTTTTCACCCCATTTCCAGTTCGTCCGATCCAACGTGAAGTAGTACTATTTCTCATAAAAATCAAACAACTGCATGATCAAGCGCGCAATCGCATCATAATCAAAGACGGCTTCCTGAAAAAATCGCTGCAACCGCCGATAGCGCGATTTCGGCTTCGCCTGACTGGCAAAGGCCAAGGCCAGTTGCGTCAGGTTCATGCGTTTCAGCCGCACTAAGGCCAATAGCATCCCAACAAAACAATCCAACCGGCACTTGCCCCAATCTAAATGTCCTTTTAGAATCACTCTCAGTCCATCGCTCAATTCCATTTCACCTCCTGTTTGGTCGCAAGAGAGTGAAACCAATTAGCGATGGACTTTCAAGCTCCTTATTTGCCCTTCTTGCAAATCAATGGTTTAGGTTTTTTGTCGTGTACAGAGCCGATTCATAACTCCCATTCTTGTAAATTGGCGAAGGCGACCTTCGAGTAAGTATCGACAAAGGTTTGCTGATACACCCGCCCGACGCCTTTGAAGGTGCCGACGTAGAAGGTGTCTTGCGAGCCCAGATAGCCAGGGGGCGCCGTTTCGATTTTACCGCTGGCTTCGTCATCCTGCTTTTTCTTTTCCAGGGCGGCAACCTGCGCCTCGGTCAGAATCAAGCTTTGCTCCGCTACTTTCGCTTCCAGAGCCTTCAGGCGCTCCTTGAAGCTTGCCAGGTTGTGCCGCAACCAGATACTGCGTACGCCGCTGGGCGAGACGAAGACACCGGCCTTGCGCAGTTAATTGCTGACCCTAATTTGGCCATGTGCTGGGTAATCCAGGGCATGGTTCAGAACCGCTCGCTCTGTCGGCTCATCGACGCGATTCTTCAGATTCGGCTGGCGTCGGCTCTTATCGAACAGAGCTTCAGTCCCGCCGGTTTCCACCGCCGCCTTGTAACGATAAAACGTGTCCCGCGACAAGCCCATGGTCTTGCAGGCTTTCGAGACTTTACCGAGTTCTTCGGCCAGATTCAGCAAGCCGATTTTATGTTTGATGATTCTTACGTTATTCTCAAGCATGAGGGTTACCTCGTTTCGGTGTGATGAAATTTGACACTTCTATCTCACCAGTAACCCTCGCTCTTTTCAAGCGTGGTGTCCGATCAAGTCTGAACTATTCCACCTTAGATCGTTCATTTGCCGCTGATCCTGCACCTGCTCGAACGCCAACACATAACTATGAATCTTTTCAGCATCAGCCGCCGCACGAAATATCTCTAAAGGATCTTCCTTAAGAGCCTTGATCCACGATCCGACATAAGCCGCATGTTGACCTGGATCATGGCCAATCCCAAGCTCGTCACCCAAGATCATACTGGCAATTTCGGCTCGCAATTCTTCCTTGGCGTACCCTTCGCTTCCAAAAGGGTGCGCATGATGTCCAAATCACGGGCCAACACGGGCTTGGGTAAATAGTAGAGGCTACCTAGGCTCAGTTTGAGCAAGTCGGCCGGACGGCTGATCGAGAGTTTCGAATCACGGTCTATCATCGCTTTGCGCTCAGCAATTCCGCCTTGGTGGGCGCGCCTGCTAAAAAATCATTCTCCAGGGTCAACTGGCCTATTTTGGCATGCAACGCCTGCAGATCTACAGCGGACGACTCCGTTTCTGCCGGTTTGCCAAAGACCTCGGCTGCCCGCTCCGTCAGTTGCCGTTTCCAGTCGGTGAGTTGGTTAGGGTGTACTTCGAATTCCTGCGCCAGTTGCGCTAGCGTTTTATCCCCCGCCAACGCTGCCATGGCAACTTTGGCTTTGAACGCCGGTAAATGTTTTCTTCTCGTTTTGAGTGACATCTTCTGCTCCGTTTTAACGTCCTTCTGGACATTCAAAAGTTACAGGTATTCCACTTAACCGGCTGTTCAATTTTTCGGCACCACCACTATTCGCTGAAAGTTTGTCAACGGTGACAAAGAATTATTTCTAACTGTCGAGTCTATTTGCCAACAATTAGCTTTCAGCATAGTATTTACACTCACTCACTTAATGAATGACAACAAAAACTATCTTTTGATAACATCGCGCGCGAAGATCACCGCCGCCGCGTTGTGATGCAGCGCTTTTTTCGCGACTTCGCGAGGGTACACCACCGCGCCGTCGATCGTGCCCTTGAACAATTCCTCCAGTTGAATGACCCGGTGTTGGTTGTCCAGAAACAGGCAGGCGAAGACTTCGTAGCTGTAGCCGCGAAGCTGCGCGCTCAAATAGGCGCGCGTCGCCTCGGGGCTGGTCAGTGCATTGCCGCGCTGCAGGACTTCCTTGAAATGCCGGCGCGCCATCTCCATCACCGCCTGCATCTGCGCGTATTTGGCGTCGCCGAGGCCGTTCGCCCGGCAAAAATGCTGGCGGTCCGCATCGAGCAGAGCTTTGAGCGAGCCAAAATCACTCAAGAGATCGCGCGCCAAATCGACCGCCGATTTGCCGGGCGTGCCGGTGCGCAGAAATATCGCCAGCAGTTCGGCGTCGGTCAGCGCGCCGGAGCCGCGCTGCAGCAGTTTTTCCCGAGGCCGGTCTTCCTCGGCCCAATCTTTGATCCCCATGCGCAATACTCCCGCTTAGTAAAAAAGATAAACCTTAGACGTTAAGCGTAGAAGAATTCGCGCATCCTTGCCATAATGCGCATTTTTGATCCAGTTCAGCATGAGCGAAGCGAAACGAATTTTAGTGGGCGTCAGCGGCGGCATTGCCGCTTACAAGTCGGCAGAGTTGGTACGGCTGCTGCGCAAACAGGGCGCCGAGGTGCGCGTCGCGATGACCCAAGCGGCCGCCCAGTTCGTCACGCCGCTGACGTTCCAGGCCCTGTCCGGCAATGCGGTGCACAGCGATCTACTGGATGCCGAAAGCGAAAACGCGATGGATCATATCAGCCTCGCGCGCTGGGCCGATGTGATGGTCATCGCGCCCGCCACGGCCAACCTGATCGCAAAATTGAGCCACGGCCTGGCCGATGACTTATTGACGACGCTGTACCTGGCCGCGACTTGCCCGGTCTATGTCGCGCCGGCGATGAACCAGGCGATGTGGGGCAAGCCTGTGACTCAGGAGAATGTTGCGACCTTGCGCCAGCATGGCGTGCAGCTGATCGGCCCCGCCCAAGGCGAGCAGGCCTGCGGCGAAACCGGTTTCGGGCGGATGTCGGAGCCGCAGGAGATTTGCGCCGCGCTCTTCGCGGCCCCCGCCGATCTCTGCCTTAAAGGCTTGAAAGTGCTGATCAGCGCCGGCCCGACGCGGGAACCCTTGGACCCGGTGCGCTACATCACGAACCGCAGTTCCGGCAAAATGGGTTATGCCTTGGCCGAAGCGGCAAGGAACGCGGGCGCAACCGTCACGCTGGTGTCGGGGCCGGCGCAGTTGCCGCCGCCGGAGAATATCGAGCTCGTTCTCGTCGAAACGGCCGCTGAAATGTACGCGGCGGTGATCGCCAGAGCTCCAACTTCGGCTATTTATGTCGGTGCGGCCGCGGTGGCCGATTACACGCCGGCCGAGAGGCAGCCGGAAAAAATCAAGAAACAGGGCGAGCACGTGACGCTTGCGCTGCAAAAAACCCGGGACATCCTGGCCGAAGTCGCGGCCTTGAGCCGGCGTCCCTTTACGGTCGGCTTTGCGGCCGAAACGACCGATCTGGAGGCTTATGCGCTGGACAAACTGGCGCACAAGAATCTGGACATGATCGCAGCCAATTGGGTCGGGCAGGCGCAGGGCGGCTTCGACAGCGAACACAATGCGCTGGAGGTTTTTTGGCGAGACGGCAGGAAAACGCTGGCGATGACCGACAAAAAACGGCTGGCCGAACGGTTGATTGGGCTGATTGCGGAAAGGCTGAGGGTCAAGGCGCCGGCATCTTGAAACCTAGAAAAATCAGTTGAGCCACAAAACACACCAAAATCACGAAAAAATTCAGAAAGTTATTGCTTAGAAAAGCGACATCCTCCGGGTGATCGATTCACACGATCTACCACCTTGAATTATTTCGTGTCTTTCGTGCTTTTCGTGGACTAACTGCGGTTTTAAGGTTGAAAAGGATGCCGGCACAATTCGCATAATGGACTTACTCGCCGTTTTTCAAAGCCGCCAAGGCGGCGTTGATCAAATCATCGATCGTCTGGTATTGACTGTTGTCTGTTGCCGAGCCGATACGGAACGTCAGCGGCGTTTTAGGCCAGTCGGCCAGGACCGGCTTGACCGAAGCCTGAATCCTTTCCGCGATATGCCGCCCGCCTTTTTCATCGGTATTCGGCAGGATCACCGCGAAAAGGTCGCCGCTGTAACAGCAGACAAAATCGGTCGGTCTAGACGGAATGCATTCGATCGCGGCGGCGATCGCAGTAAGCTGCCGGTTTCTGGCTTCGTCTTCCTCCGCCAGGCCCGGCCCTGAGAGATTGCCGATTTCACAGATCAGCAATGTCAGCGGATGGCGTTCGCGTTTGGCCAATTTCTTTTCCCGGTTCAGGGTTTTCTCAAAGTAACGCCGGTTGGCCAGGGCGGTGATTTCATCAAACATGGATAGCTCGAGCAAAGCCCGGTTCGCGGCGACCAAGTCTTGGTTGGTCTGCAGAGTTTGCCGCGCAAGCGTCATTCTTTCGAGCGCGATCAATTGCATCAGGATGCGATGACGGCTCAAGGGCTTTGGAAGCAGGGCGTCGGCGCCGGCGAGTATCGCGCCTGCAAACGCTTCATCATCGTTTCCCGAACTCAGCGCCACGATCGGAAACCATTCGCCCTGATGCTCCATCCTGATCGCTTGGATCGCCTCGACGGCGCGTTCACGGCCGAAATCGATATCCATAAAAACGCAATCGACTGGATGGGAGAGCATGAAGGGCAGTGCGGCTTCCGCTTTGCCGGCATCGTGAACAACATGACCGAGCGAGGTCAGGCATTGATCCAGAATGAAACGGCAGACTTCACTTTTTTCTATGACCAGAATATCCATCGCGGTGCGCAAATAAAATCGATACAACCAGTCTAGTCTATTTTAAGCCTTCGGTAAGGTCTAGCGCTTTAAATAGGTTTTCTGTCTGATCAGGAGGCAGGGACGGCATGCCAATCATTGACGTCAGGGAGTGAATGGCTGCCGTGCCAGATTTTTATTGAAATGCGCCTGCTAATCTTCTATGCTCGTTTGCCGAGGTCGAAACCGAATTAGCTCTGGCTTATCCAGCCCTTCCCAAAATACAGGAGACTCTATGAAGATTGGTGTACCTAAAGAAATTCATCAAGGCGAAAAGCGCGTCGCGCTGACGCCGGAGACCGCTGAGCAAATCATGAAGCTGGGTTTTTCGGTATGTGTTGAAAAAGGGGCGGGGCAGGGCGCAAATATTTCGGATGAGGCCTACCAGGAAGCGGGCGTCGAAATCGTTGATGACGCCAAGTCATTGTGGCAGGGCTCCGACCTTGTGATGAAGGTCAGAGCGCCTGAGCGCCATCCTGAATTGGCGATAGACGAAACCGATCTGCTGCGCGAAGGCGGCCATCTGATCAGTTTTATCTGGCCTGCGCAAAATGCGGCGCTGATGCAGAAACTGGCCGACAAACAGGTGACCGTGCTGGCGATGGACAGCGTGCCGAGAATGTCCAGGGCGCAAAAACTCGATGCCTTGAGTTCGATGGCGAATATCGCGGGCTACCGGGCCGTTATCGAAGCGGCTCAGCATTTCGGCCGCTTTTTCACCGGCCAGATTACCGCGGCCGGCAAGATTCCGCCGGCGAAAGTGCTGGTGATCGGCGCCGGCGTGGCGGGTCTCGCCGCGATCGGCGCGGCAAAAAGCATGGGCGCTATCGTCCGGGCGTTTGACACGCGTCCCGAAGTGAAAGAACAAATCGAGAGCATGGACGCCGAATTCTTGATGCTCGATTTCAAGGAAGAAGGCTCCGGTACCGGCGGTTATGCGAAAACGATGTCGAAGGAATTCATCGAGGCCGAAATGGCCTTGTTTGCGCGTCAGGCGATGGAGGTCGACATCATCATCACGACCGCATTGATTCCCGGCAAGCCGGCGCCGGAGTTGATCACGAAGGGCATGGTCGAGTCGATGAAACCGGGCAGCGTGATCGTCGATCTGGCCGCCGAGCAGGGCGGTAACTGTGCGCTGACCGAGAAGGACAAGGTCGTGGTCAAGCATGGCGTCACGATCATCGGCTACACGAACCTGCCGAGCCGGCTCGCGAATCAATCCAGTCAATTGTATTCGACCAATTTACGGCATTTGCTGACCGAATTGAGCCCGGAAAAAAACGGCGAGCTCAACGTGAACATGGACGATGAAGTGATCCGCGGCGCGACCGTGATCAAGGAAGGCAAGATCACCTGGCCGCCACCGCCGCCGAAATTATCGGCCGCCCCCGCGCCGCAGACCGAAGCGCCGGCCAACCCCGGCGTGGCGGAAAAAGCCAAGGCCAATAACCGCCTGATTCCTGCAGCGGTCAGGCCGTTTATTCCGCTGGTGATCGGCGCCCTCGCGCTGTACGGTCTCGGCGCGGTCGTGCCGGTCTCGTTCATGTCGCATTTCACCGTGTTCGTATTGGCCTGCTTCGTCGGCTATCAGGTGATCTGGAATGTGACGCCGTCGCTGCATACGCCGCTGATGAGCGTGACCAATGCGATCAGCGGCATCATCGTGATCGGCGCGTTGGTGCAGGTTTCCGCGCCGGGCATCATGATCAGCGTACTGGCAGGGCTTGCGATCCTGATCGCCTCGATCAACATCGCGGGCGGTTTTTGGGTAACCCGGCGCATGCTCGAAATGTTCAGAAAATAAGCATAAGGAAAAAACATGTCACAAAGTTTAGTCACGATGTCTTACATCGCCGCGACGGTGCTGTTCATTTTGAGTTTGAGCGGCCTCAGCAACCAGGAAACCGCGCGGCGCGGCAACTACTACGGCATGCTCGGCATGGCGATCGCGATCGCCGCGACCGTGCTGAGCGGCTCGGTCACCGCGTATTCGATCCTGATCGCCGCCCTGCTGCTCGGCGGCGCGATCGGTTTCAAGGCCGCGAAAACGGTCGAGATGACGCAAATGCCCGAACTGGTGGCGATCATGCACAGTTTGGTCGGCCTGGCGGCGGTGCTGGTCGGCTATGCAAATTTTATGGATGAAGGCGGCACATTGTCCGGCGTCGAAAAGGCCATTCATGAAGTCGAGATCTATATAGGCATCCTGATCGGCGCGGTGACCTTCTCCGGTTCGGTGATCGCGTTCGGCAAGCTGAGCGGACGCATCAACGGTAAACCGCTGTTGTTGCCGGCCCGTCATTGGCTGAATCTGAGCCTGCTGGTCCTGGTGATTTATTTCGGCTATCTGTTTTTACAACAGGCCGAAAGCGGCGGCGGCACCGTTCCGCTGCTGGTCATGACCGCGATTGCACTTGCGTTCGGCGTGCACATGGTAATGGCGATCGGCGGCGCGGACATGCCGGTCGTGGTGTCGATGTTGAACAGTTATTCCGGATGGGCCGCGGCCGCGACCGGCTTCATGCTGAGTAATGACTTGTTGATCGTGACCGGCGCCCTGGTCGGCAGCAGTGGCGCGATCCTGAGCTACATCATGTGCCGGGCGATGAACCGCAATTTTGTCAGCGTGATCGCTGGCGGTTTCGGCACCGGCACCGGCGGCGCGGCCGCGGTCATCGAAGGCGACGTGCAGCCGATCGATGCGGAAGAAACCGCGCAGCAATTGCTCGCCGCGAAAAACATCATGATCATTCCCGGCTACGGCATGGCGGTCGCGCAGGCGCAGCACACGGTCAACGAAATCACCAAACTGCTCAGGGACAAAGGCAAAAAAGTCCGTTTCGGCATCCATCCGGTCGCAGGGCGCATGCCCGGCCACATGAACGTGCTGCTGGCCGAGGCGAAGGTGCCGTATGACATCGTTTACGAAATGGACGAAGTCAACGAGGACTTCCCGAACGTCGACCTGACGATGGTGATCGGCGCCAACGACATCGTCAACCCCTCCGCGCTGGACGACCCGAACAGTCCGATTGCGGGCATGCCGGTGTTGGAATGCTGGAAAGGCGGCATGACGATCGCAATGAAACGCAGCATGGCATCCGGTTATGCGGGCGTCGGCAACCCGCTGTTTGTGCTCGACAATACGCGGATGCTGTTCGGCGATGCGAACGACAGGTTGCAGGCGGTGTTGAAGGCGTTGCGCAGTTGATGAATGCTTCGATCGGTGCCTGCGCAAAAGCGCGATCTTGTCGTGGTTTGCCGATTGATTCTATGTTAAAGTCGATGCCTGCATTTCCCTGCCGTATTGGCATGCGGCAGGGAAGATCGAGCGGACGAAGCGCGATTTCTCCGGGTTTGAAAAGTTAAAGGGTAATGAAAAGCAGATGGCCGGTTTTGATGCATTAAAGAAGGTCGCTGTGCCGAAAGCGGCGGCGGTTTGTCGAGATATTGAACTCGATCCCCAGGCGGTCAAGTGTCTCGAAGCCGATCCTGAGCCGGTGGAGTTTTTGAATGCCTTGCTGGAACGCCAGCTTTATCCCGATGCGGTGCGTTTCCTGGCGCGTGCCTTGCCCAAACGCGAGGCCGCCTGGTGGGCGTGTATTTGTACGCGCGGCATGATGGCCCAGGATGCGCCGCCGTCCTCCCTTAAGGCGCTCGAAGCCGCGGAACAGTGGGTGTATAAACCGACCGAGGCCAATCGCCGGTTGGCGGAAGCCGCGGCGCAGGCCACCGCGTTTGACGGCCCGGCGGCATGGGCGGCGATGGCCGCGTTTTGGAGCGACGGCAGCATGGCCCCCGAAAATTCTCCGCCGGTAACGGCGCCGGAAAATCTATCATCCAAGGCGGTCGCCGGGGCGGTGATGCTGGCGGCGGTATCGCGCGAGCCGGAAAAAGCGGCGGCAAAATACCGCTACTTTTTGGAGCAAGGCGCCGATATCGCGAATGGCGGCAACGGCCGTCCCTGGCAAGGCTGAACAGGAGTGTAAACGATGGGCCAACCCGCGGCGCGAGTTTCCGACATGCATATTTGTCCGATGTTTAACGGCCCCGTGCCGCATGTCGGTGGTCCGATCCTTCCGCCGGGCGCGGTGACCACATTGATAGGCGGTTTGCCTGCGGCAAGGATGGGAGATATGGCGGTTTGCGTGGGGCCGCCGGATGTCATCGTGAAGGGTTCCGCTACGGTATTGATCGGCAACATGCCCGCCGCCCGCATGGGGGATTCGATGTCACATGGCGGCGCGATTATTTTGGGTTGTTTTACCGTTTTGATCGGCGGCTAGAAGCGGTGGTTCAGCGAGTCTTGTAAAGTATGCGGTTGCCGTTTTTATGAGATCGTCCGTCTGTTGGCAAAATTAAATTCGAATTGATCAGGAATTGTTTATGCCCATTTCTCAAGTTGGCCGTAGTGCTTCCGTTAAGACGCCTTTGGGCGAAAATGACTTATTTCTGTGGCGCGTGTCCGGCAGCGAACAGCTCAGTCAATTGTTCGAGTACGAGCTGGATCTGCTCAGCGAAAAAAATAATATTGACTTGAAGCAGTTGCTGGGCAAGAACATGACCGTCACTTTACATTTGCTGGAAGGCGGGCAGCGTTTTCTGCATGGCATAGTGACACGGGCCAGCCGCAGCGGCATGATGGGGCGTTTTTATCATTACCGGGCGACGCTAAAACCCAAGGCCTGGTTATTAACGCGGCGCAGCAATTGCCGGATCATGCCAACCGAAAAGTCGGTGCCGGATATCGTCAAACTGATCCTCAATGAGCACGGGGTTTCGGATGTCGGCATGCAGCTTTCCGGCACCTATTCGCCGCGCGAATATTGCGTGCAATACCGCGAAACCGATTTTAATTTCATCAGCCGGCTGCTGGAAGATGAAGGCATTTATTACTATTTCAATCATAGCCATTCTGCCCATACCCTGGTGCTGTGCGATTCGGTCGCGGCGCAAAAAAAAGCACCGGTCAATGCGAACATTCCCTTTTTTCAACCGGCGAATCAAAATCGCCGCAAGGAAGGGCACCTTTATGAATGGAATGTGAGCCAGGAAATCCAGTCGGGCAATTACGAATTGGACGACTACGATTTCGAGGCGCCCAACACCGATCTGACGGCGAAGTCGTCCAAACCCGGAGCGCATACGGAAAGCGGCAAAGAAGTTTACGATTATCCGGGCGGCTATAAAGAGAAGTCCGACGGCGAGCAGTACAGCAAGGTGCGTCTGGAGGAGTTGCGCAGCCAATTCGAACAAATTGCCGCGCGCGGAAACGCCCGGCAATTGGCGGCAGGTATGAAGTTTAAGTTGGTCGATTTTCCGGTGGCGGATCAAAACCGCGAATACGCGATCGTGTCTTCGAGCCTTCAGCTGCAGAACAATGGTTATGAGTCGGATGGAATTACCGATTGCGAGGAGGAATACCAGTGCGCCTTCCGGGTGCTTCCCGCCACGGCGGAAAACCAGTTCAGGCCGCCCCGGCTGACGCCTATGCCGATCGTTCAGGGGGTGCAGACCGCAATCGTGGTCGGCAAGAAAGGCGAAGAAATTTGGACAGACACATACGGACGGGTCAAGGTCCAGTTCCATTGGGATCGACTCGGCAAGAAAGATGAAAACAGTTCGTGCTGGGTGCGCGTCGCGCAGGTCTGGGCCGGTAAAGCATGGGGAGCGATGCACATCCCGCGCGTCGGTCAGGAGGTGATCGTGGATTTTTTGGAAGGCAACCCGGATCGGCCGATCATAACCGGACGGGTCTATAACGCCGAGCAAATGCCGCCCTATGTGCTTCCGGACAACCAAACCCAGAGCGGCATCAAATCCCGCAGCAGTAAGGAGGGGGGCGCGGATAATTTCAACGAAATCCGCTTCGAGGACAAGAAAGGCGAGGAAGAGCTTTACATCCATGCCGAGAAAGACTGCACCCGGATCGTCGAGAACAACGACGTGCAAAAGGTCGGCTTCGACAAGAAGGATCAGGGCAATCAGACGATAGACATTTACAACGACCGGACGGTGACCCTGGATCAGGGCAATGACAGCCTGACGGTAAAGACCGGCAATCGTACGGTCAGCATCAATACCGGCAATCACGAACTGACGGTCAAAACCGGCGATCGATCCGCCCGCATCGATACCGGCAATGACAATTTGACCGTAAAAACCGGCAACCGCGCGGTCAGCGTCGATACCGGCAATCATGACCTGACGGTCAAAACGGGCAATCACACGGTACAGGTCAATCTTGGTAGCATCGAGGAATCGGCGATGCAATCGATCGAGCTGACGGTCGGATCAAGCAGCGTCAAGATCGATCAGAGCGGCGTGACGATCAAAGGCCTGAATATCTCGATCGAGGGATCGCTGCAAACGGATGTGAAAGGCTTGAAAACGTCGGTCGATGGAAGCGCGATGCTGACAGTGAAGGGCGGCCTTGTGATGATCAATTGATGCTTGTCGCAGGTTAACTTGGATGAAAAATGCAGCGCTTTTTAGAATGGATCAAAAATGGGAGATGAATGAATGAACCGGTTCGGTTTTGTATCGATGGGTGTGCTCGCGTTGCTGCAGGCCTGTAGCAGTCCGCCGCCGGCGCCTCCGGCGGCCGCGCCCGAGCCGCCGACAATCGTGAATCTGAAAATCAGCAGCGCCGCGAATGTGAACGCGGATGCGGGCGGCGCCGGCGCGCCGGTGATGCTGCGGATTTATCAATTGCGGGAAACCAGCGCCTTTAATTCTGCCGACTTTTTTTCGCTGTTCGATAAGGATCAGGCGACATTGTCCGCCGAAATGGCGCGTAAGCAGGAATTGTTGATCAAGCCGAACGATCAGCAGAGCTTGTCGCTGCAGCTCGATCCCGACATCAAAACCTTGGGGGTCTTTGCCGCGTTCAGACAACTGGATACCGCGCAATGGCGCGCCACGCTGCCGGTGGCGGCCCATCAAACCCGCTCCGTGGCGATCAAATTGCAAGGCAATGAAGTGCGCATCGAGCCGGTTAAAAAAGAGCCGTAGGGAAATGGGCTTGTTGAAAATGTTGCAATGTTTGTATCATAAGCATTTTTAACGGTTGCCCCTTCTTCCCAATCAATGACCCGGCTGGCTATCCTCAACATTTCAATTGATTCATCGGCGGCTTCGATTTTGCCGGGGGCCTTTCAGCGGCGGGAGCGGCTATGACTTTGATCATTAAAGCGGTCAGTTACAAGGGTATGCCGCTGGCCGAGGAGATCAGCGCGCGTTTCGATGCGCAGGGCGGATCGATCGGCCGTTCGTCGGATAACCGTTTGGCGTTGCCGGACCCGGAGAAATATATCTCCCGCCGGCATGCCGAGATTCAATACGAAGGCGGGCAGTATTTCATTCAGGACAGCAGCGCCGCCGGCACCTACCTGGAACCGCAAGGCCAGTTGCTGCAACAAAGCCGGGCGGTTTTGGCGGACGGCGACAGGCTGCGCGTCGGCGAATATGAATTGCAGGTCTCGATCGTCGAGTCCGCGCCGGCGTTTTCGGAACCTTATGCCGCGCAGCCGGTTCGCCAGTTGGATCTCGCCGGCGGGGGGCCTCTGGACGGCCCGTTTGCTGCCCCGCAAAAGCCGGCGCCGGAGGCAGATAGGCAGAAAAGTTTCATCGAGCAGCCCGACTCCTCGATTTTTCATCAAATCTTTACGCCGCCGGCAGTGCAGCCTGCTGCTTCCGTTAAGGGAGGTGCGGCGGATGACCTGGACGTCGGCGATTTGCTGTCGACCCTGGATAATTTGCCCGGCTCTCTTGCCGCGCCGATAGCCGGTGCTCCGCCAACGGCGAGCCCGTCGCTGCCGCTCGATTTCCCCGAATTGCCGGCCGATTTTTTTGCCGAAGAGAGCCAGACGGCAGCCGATTCGGCGGCAGTATCAGACGCGCCGCACGCGGAGTCGGAGTTGCCGTTTTCTCCTTTCTCCGAGCCTGTGGAGTTGAAAGCGGAAACCGAGCCTGCTCCGCCCTTGCCGGCAAACTCCTTCGATCCGGCCGGCCCTGCTCGCCAGGCCGGCGTAGCAGCACAAATAACGCCGGCTGCCGTTACCGGCGCCATCAAGCCTGAGATTCCGGCGGCGCCTGCTGCAATGCCCGAAGCGGCGCCGGTTGAGGCGCCCCGGCGCCCGCCCGAGCCGCAGCCAAGCGTTCCTGCGGACAGCGAATTGATTCGCGCGTTTTTAGCCGGCGCGGGCATCGACGACCCGCAGTTTCTGCCCCCCGAACAGTGGCCTGAACTGCTGAGAACCTCGGGCGAGCTGTTGCGCAGCATGGTGGACGGGCTGATGTGCGTGCTGCGCGCGCGCGCGGAATTGAAAAGTCAGTTTCGCGTTTCGGTGACCACGATGCGTTCGGTCGACAATAATCCGCTGAAATTCACCCCGAATGTCGATGACGCGATCCAGCTGATCCTGGCGCCGACGCATCCCGGCTTCCTGACCCCGAAAGAAGCGGTGCGCGAAGGTTTTAGCGACATCATGAATCATCAAATGGCGATGACCGCCGGCATCCAGGCCGCACTAGCGGGCGTCCTGCGCGGCTTCGATCCCGAATCGATCGAGAAAACGCAAGGCGAAGGTCTGCTATTTCAGAAAAAAGCCAAATGCTGGGAGCACTATACGATCCTGTATCCGAAGCTGAAGTCCGCCGCTCAGGAGGATTTTTTCGGCGATGCATTCGGCGATGCCTATGAGCAGCAGATGCAATTGCTGAGCCGCTCGTCAAAACGCTAACCATATCACCGCATTCCTGCCGGGAACCAAAAATATGTCTGAAAACAATAGGGTAGTCTGGTCCGAGGGCATGTTTCTCCGGCCCCAGCATTTCCAGCAGCATGACCGTTATTTCGAAAGCCTGTTGCATGGCTTGTCGCTCGCTGTACGCGCCTATTCCTGGGGCTTTGCGAGCCTGAAACTCGATCATGGCTGTCTGGCGATCGGCAAGGTCGGCCTCAGCGAGTGCAGCGGCGTGTTTCCGGACGGCACGCCGTTCAGTTTGCCGCAAGACGATGAACTGCCGATACCCCTGGATGTGCCGGAGAACGAAAAGGCCAGCGTCGTCTATCTGGCGTTGCCGCTGCGCCGGCCGGATTCGACCGAGGTCGACAGCGAGTCCTTTCCGGACAACATGGCGCGTTATCGTCTGACCGAGCGCCAAGTCCGCGACCATAACAGCGGCTCGGACGGCCGTTACGAGGTGCAGATCGGCGCGCTGAAGCCGCGCCTGATGTGCGAAAGCCAGGAGCGATCGGGTTATGTGTGCCTGGGTATCGCCAGGATCATTGAAGTGCGCGCCGATAAAACGGTGATCCTCGACAAGCAGTATATTCCGCCTGCGGTGCATTGCTCATCTGCAGGACTTTTGGGCGGCTTTGCCGGGGAGTTGCAGGGCCTCCTGCATACCCGCGGCGAAGCGTTGGCCGGCAGGGTGGCCGGTAGCAGCCAGGGCGGCGTCGCCGAAATCGCCGATTTCATGCTGCTGCAATTGATCAACCGTTACGAGCCGCTCCTGGCGCATCTGGCCAATGCCCAGGTGCTGCATCCGGAAGATTTTTTCCGCCTGTGCCTGCAAATGGCCGGCGAACTGGCGACCTTTTACCGGCCGAACAAACGGCCGATCGCCTTCCCCGACTATAAGCACGACGACCTGAAAGCCACTTTCATCCCGTTGATCGACGAATTGCGCAGCCTGTTGAGCATGGTGCTGGAGCAGAACGCGGTGCAGTTGCCGCTCGCGGAAGCCCGGCCAGGCGTGTATGTCGCGAAACGACCGGAGCTGACGCTATTGGAAGGCGCGATTTTCGTGCTCGCGGCCAAGGCCCAGGTGTCTTCGGAACTGATCCGCAGCCATTTTCCGCCGCAGGTCAAAATCGGGCCGGTCGAGGATATTCAATTGCTGGTGCGTTCGGCATTGCCCGGCATCGCGATCCAGGCCTTGCCGGTCGCACCGCGGCAGATTCCTTACCATGCCGGTTATTCGTATTTCGAGCTGAACAAGCAAAGCGAGTTATGGGCGAAGATGGCGGCTTCCGGCGGTTTCGCGATCCATATCGGCGGCAGTTTTCCGGAACTGGAACTTGAGTTTTGGGCAATTAGAAAAGGTTGAACGGCATGAATCCAAACGATCCTTCAGGTCCCTTCGATGACGGCGACCGCACCATCATCCGGCCGATGCCGGGCGGAAAGCGGCCCGCGGCCGCGCCGCCGGCAGCGGAGGCTCAGCCGGCCGTTCCACCTCCGTCTCCGGCCTACCGGCCGGTTACTTCGGCCGAACTGCCCGCCGCCGAATTCAAGGAAAATCCGATCGTTGCGGCCGCCTTGTCGCTGATTTCTCTGGCCGGGCGGCTCAGGCAAACCGCGATGTATCCGGCGGTCGATGCGCTGCGCCAGCGCGCGACCAGCGAAGTGACCCTGTTCGAAAACCGCCTCCTGCAAGCCGGCTTCGGCGCCGATCAGACCCGCATGGCCAGTTACGCGCTCTGCAGCTTTCTGGATGAAGCGATCCTGAATACGCCGTGGGGATCGCAAAGCAACTGGGGGCATCAGAGCCTGCTAATCTCCTTTCACCGGGAAGCCTGGGGCGGCGAGAAGTTTTTCGACATCGTCGCGGCGCTGGTCAAACAGCCGGCGCAAAACCTGGCGCTGATCGAACTGGCCTATCTGTTCATCAGCCTCGGTTTTGAAGGCAAATACCGGGTACTGACGAACGGCGCGAACGAGTTAGAAAAATACCGCGCCGAACTGTATCAATTGATCCAGCGCGTGAAGGGCGACGGCGAACGCGAACTGTCGCCGCGCTGGCGCGGGCTGAAGGATGTGCGCAACGCGCTGGTGCGCTATGTGCCGCTCTGGGTGGTCGGCGCGGTGCTCGGCGTGTTGTTGGTCCTGGTCTACATCGGTTTCGTGCTGGCGCTGAATGCCCGTTCGGACCAGGATTACAAGGAACTGTTCGCGCTCGCCAAACAGCCGGTCGAGATCGCGCGCGCGGCGCCGGTCGTGAAGCCCGCCGACCCGGATCGGAAGGAACGCTTCAAACGGGTGCTGGCGGCCGAAATCGCGAAGGACATGGTCGAGGTGGTCGACGACAGACTGCTTAGAATCCGCAATTCCTTCGCCTCCGGCAGCGATCAGCTCAAGCCCGAGTTCATGCCGATGCTGAAAAAAATCGCCGACGAGTTCGCGGTGGGCAAGGACAATGTGCTGGTCACCGGCCATACCGACGACAAGCCGATCGTCTCGGCGCGGTTTCCGTCGAACTGGCATTTGTCGACCTCGCGGGCGAAAAAAGTCAGCGAAATGTTGAACGATCTGGCGACGCAGAGCGGCAAGATCCGCTTTGAAGGCCGGGCCGAGGGCGAACCGTTGGCGCCCAACGACACGCCGGAACACCGGGCGATCAATCGCCGCGTCGATTTACAGATTCAGTGAGAGCACAGATGGGAAAGCTCAAGGCATTTTTTACGAATAAGTGGGTGATTCAGTTTTTGGGTCTGGCGGCGCTGAGCTGCCTGATCTGGCTGGCGGGACCCTTGATCGCGATCGCCGGCAGCGTGCCGCTGGAGTCGGTGCTCACCAGAACCTTGGTGATTGTTGCATTGTTCGTGATCTGGGTGATTTTTCGGCTGGTCATGCAGCTGCGCGCCGGCAGCGCCGAAAAACAACTGGTCGAGCGATTGGTGGCGGCCGATGCGGACCCTATCGCGAACGCCTCGGCCGACGAGGTCGACACGCTGCGGAAGGGCTTCGAAGAAGCGTTCGCGGTATTGAAACAATCGCGCAAGGACGGCAAGTCCGGTGGCCAGTTCGTCTATCAACTGCCCTGGTATGCGATCATCGGCGCGCCGGGCTCGGGCAAGACCACCGCGCTGGTCAATTCCGGCCTGCATTTCCCGTTGGCCGAAAAACTCGGCAAGCACGCGATCAAGGGCGTCAGCGGGACCCGTAATTGCGACTGGTGGTTCGCCGACAATGCGGTGTTTCTGGATACGGCCGGCCGCTATACCACGCAGGAAAGCCACAAGGCGGTCGATGCGGCCGGCTGGGTTGGCTTTCTGTCGCTGATCAAAAAATACCGGCCGCGCCGGCCGTTGAACGGGGTGATTGTGGCGACCAGCCTGTCGGATTTGCTGCAACAGTCCGAGCAGGAGCGCCTCTTGCACGCGAAGGCCGTGCGCGCCCGGATTCATGAGCTGTATCAACAGCTCGGCGTGCGCCTGCCGGTCTATATGATGTTCACGAAGGCCGACCTGGTGGCCGGCTTCAACGATTTTTTCGCCGATCTGACCCAGGAGCAGCGCGCGCAGGTATGGGGCGAAACCTTTGCCGCCGACACCCTGAGCGGCGAGCCGGATTTGCCGGCGCGTTTCGGGGATGCCTATGAAGAATTGCTGCAGCGTTTGCAGAGCCGGACGATCGGGCGCATTCAGGACGAACGCGACGTGCGCCGGCGCGCGAGTATCCTGGATTTTCCGCAGCAGATGGCGCTGGCGAAACCTGCGATGGTCGACTACCTGCAGGCGACTTTCGCGGCGAACCGTTACGAACAGCCGGTGCTGCTGCGCGGCGTGTACTTCACCAGCGGCACCCAGGAAGGCACGCCGATCGACAGGATGCTCGGCATTCTGGCCGGCGCCTTTCACCTGGACCGGCAGGCGGCTCCGATGTACAGCGGACAAGGTAAGAGCTACTTTCTGACGCGTTTGTTGCAGGAGGTGCTGTTTCCGGAAGCGGAACTGGCAGGCACCGATCCGAAGCTCGAAAAACGCACGCGCTGGCTGCAGCTCGGCGCCTACATCGGCGCGGGCCTGGTCTTTCTGGCCGTGATCTCGCTGTGGACGGTCAGCTATTTCAATAACCGCTCGGCGCTCGAAAAGGTCGAGGAACAGATCGCCCAGTACCGCTCGCTGAAGCTGAACGCGAGCGACAGCCAGGATAATTTCCGGGTGCTGTTGCCGCGCCTGAACATTCTGCTGGGGGTCGCGGAAGTCTACCAGGACGGCGGCCTGATGATGGGATTCGGCCTGTCGCAGGGCGACAAGATCGAGGCGGCCGCCCATCATACTTATGACGCGATGCTGCGCGAGTATTTCCTGCCGGCGATCATGCAGCGCCTGAAGGAAAGGATGCAGGGCGCGGAAGGCAACAAGCTCGACGTACTGTATCAGTTGTTGAAGGTCTATCTGATGTTCAACCAGACCGAGCGGCTGGCGCCGGAGACCGCGATGACCTGGATCCGCGCGGACTGGGACCAGCACTATGCCGGCGATCCGGAGGCCGTCGCCCAGTTGGTCCGCCATCTGGACAACTTGCTCAAACTGGAACTCGACCCGGCGCCGATCGACGACGTGTTCGTGAACTCGGTGCGCGGAAAACTGACGCAGGTGCCGTTGATCGGCCAGATCTACTCCCGCTTCAAGTCCGAAGCGGTGACCGAACAGGGGCACGATTTTGAGTTGGGCAAGGCTCTGGGCGCGGACGGCGCGCGCGTGTTCGCGTTGGCGGACGGCAAGGATTTTTCCTCCTATGCGATCCCCGCGGTGTTCACCGGCTACGGCTACAAGGAATTGTTTTTGACCCAAAGCCGCGACTTCGTGAAGGACGCGGTCGAGCAAAATTGGGTCTTGGGCAGCCAGACCCGACTCGACATCGCGGAAATCGAAAAGCTGCATGGCGAATTGAAGAAGCTCTATATCGACGAATACAAGACGGTATGGTCGGACCTGTTGGCCAAGCTGAGGCTGCAGCCCGCGTTGACGACCAGCCAGACCGCGCAAATGCTCGACATCTTGTCCCGGCCCGACGGCCCCTTGCGCAAATTGCTGGACGGCATCGATCAGAATACCTCGTTCAGCCGGCTCAGCAAGGAGGCTAGCGATTCGATCGCGAAAGCCGTCGGCAATGCGTTGAAGTCGCCGGACGCGAAGACCTCGCAATTGCTCGCGATGGCCAAAAACGCGGCCGGTCTCGACAGCGGCCCTGACCCTGCGATCGCGGCGGAGGTGCAGTTCGAGCCTTTGAGCGCTCTGGTGCGCGGCGGGCCGGACAAGCCGGTCGCGCTGGACCCGGTCCTGCAGCAGCTGAAGGGTCTGCGCGATTATTTTTTGCAGTTGAGCAGCGCGAACACCGGCGGCCAGGCCCTGCAGAATCAGGCGAACCTGTTCAGCGGCGGCGGCGCGGATGTGCTGAAGCAGGCGCAACTCGAATTTGCCCGCCTGCCGGAGCCGTTGAAAGGCTGGCTGCAAATCGTCGTGAACAGCGGCGGCCAGAAACTATCCTCGGCCGCCAAAGGGCAGTTGAGCGAGATGGTCAAGACCGGCGTCGCATCGCCTTGCAAGATGGCTTTGACCGGCCGCTACCCGTTCAATACCGGCACGAACCAAGATGTCTTGTTGGCCGATTTTGCGAAAATCTTCGCACCGTCCGGCCTGATGGACCAGTTTTTCCAAGCCAACCTGAAACCCTTCGTCGATACCAGCAAGCCGGTCTGGTCCGAAATGGCGGCCGAAAAACCGCTGGGGCTCTCGCAGGAATCGATTCGGCGCTTCCAGCTGGCGGCCAAAATTCGCGACGCCTTTTTCGCGGCTGGCGCCTCGCCGCAGGTGCAATTCGAATTGAAACCGCAGGCGTTGGACCCGAAGGTCGGCACCTTCCGCCTGCAGATCGAAGGCCAGGAAGCGGTCTACCGGCACGGCCCGGAACAGGCAGTTAGCCTGAAGTGGCCGGGACCGACCCCGAGCCAGGGCGTGCGCATCGTGTTCGAAACCCTCGACGGACGCCAGGTCAGCCGCAGCAAGGAAGGCACCTGGGCTTTTTTTCGTCTACTCGACGAAGCCACGATCGAGCCGACCTCCGCGCCGGAAAAATTCAATCTGACCTTTCAACTGGAAGGCATGAGCGCCCGTTATGAACTGCGCGCGGCCAGCGTGATGAATCCGTTCAATCTTCGGGAGCTGCAAGGTTTCCGCTGTCCGGAAGGCCTGTGAGCCATCCCGAATCCGCGCCGGGTTTTTACGGCAAGATTCCGAGTCACGGCGACTTTCTGTCCCGGCGTTTGCCGCGGCATTTCATCGAACCCTGGGACCAATGGCTGCAGGCCGGTTTGCTGGCGAGCCGCGAGCAATTGGGACAGGCCTGGCTCGAGACTTTCCTGTACAGTCCGATCTGGCAGTTCGCCCTGGCGTCAGGCCAATGCGGCCCTGATGCCTGGGCCGGGGTGATAATGCCGAGCGTCGACCGGGTAGGGCGTTATTTTCCGTTGACTCTGGCCGCGAAAGTGACCCATTGGCCGTTGACTGACTTGTTCGAACCCGATTGCGGCTGGTTCGACGCATTGTCGGACCTCGCGCTGGGCTCGCTGGACTACGATTTCGACCTGGACAGCTTCGATGCCCGGCTCGAACGCCTGCGCCTCGGCGACTTCGTCCCGGCGCGCCCGCTTCGCTACGGCCGGGAGGGCATCGACACCGCGTCGGGGCGGCAGGCGTTTCATTTCCGGCTCGACAGTACTTTGGATACGCCGCAGGCCTTGCGTCAGATCGGCGGCCAGTTCGGCAGCCGTTTTCTGGAGCGGTGCAGTTACTGGCGGTCAACCGCGTTTGAAGAAGCAAAAACGGCTTTGTTGCTGTGCGAGGGGATGCCGCCGGTCGATGCCTTCGCCGGCTTTCTGAACGGCGCATGGCCGCATCGCCAATGGCAGTTTTCGAACGTGCAGCTGAGCGAAAGTTTTGCTGAGACATTCGACATGCCCTCGCAGCAAGGCATCGAAGTTCAGGCTGCCGCATACGGGCAAAGCGCGGACCCTCTGGCGCGAGATGACGATGAGATTACGGTCGGCCGCGAGCAACGCGAGCGCCTGGCGAATTTGGGCCAGGGCTGGGTCATCGAAAGCGCCGGCCTCAGCGTGGTCGGGATGCGCCGCAGGATCAACGAGGATGCGATTCTGGACCGGCGCGATGCCGGCCTGTGGGCGGTCGCCGACGGCATGGGCGGGCACAGCGCGGGCGATGTCGCGAGTCAGGCCCTGGTCAGCGCGTTGGCGAACATTCCCCGCAGCGACGACCTTGAACGCTACCGCGAGCAAGTCGAAGCGAGCCTGCAAGGAGTCAACTGCGACCTGCTGCAGCTGGCCGACAGCCGGGGCAACGACCAGATCATCGGCAGCACGATCGTGGTGCTGTTGATTGCCGGCAACCGTTTCCGCTACCTGTGGGCCGGAGACAGCCGCTTATATCGTTACCGGCAAGGGCGCATCGAGCAACTGACCCAGGATCATTCCTTATCGTCCGCGTCGGGTATGGGATATGACGCCTCCGAGACATCGACTGTTCCCGTCCACGAAAACGTGATTACGCGCGCAGTCGGCGCGGATGAGGTGTTGGAGATCGATTGCGGCGAAGGCGAGATCGCCGATCGGGACCTGTTTATTTTATGCAGCGACGGCCTGATCAAGGAACTGACGGATGCCGACATCGCATCTTTTTGTAGCCAAGGTTCTCCCCGCGACATCGTGCAAAATCTGGTTCGCGAAGCGGAAAGCCGGGGCGGCAGGGACAATATCTCGGTCGTCGTGGTAACTGCCGCGTACGAAAAACTTTGAAAAGTTCTTTAATAAAGAGTTTAATGTGTATGAATTTTAATAGCTTTATGTTTTGAATAAAGCTTGGGGCCGCTACAAAAAGCCGTGTATCTTGTCACCGATTTTGCAAAAGATAACGGGAAAATAGTACAGGATAAACGCTGGTTTTCCGCGGTTAAACAAATGTCCCGAAAGAAGGAGCGCGACTTACCATGATGTCATTTAACAATATTAAGCATTCACACCTTTTATCAAAAACACTTGCCGTATCCAAATTGAACGGACCCTCTATTGTTTATGGAACTTTGACGGCCGGATTGTTGGCCATGACCAGTTACGAGGCTTTTGCATTGCAAAACCCATGCAGTAACATTGGATTTTCAAATACCGCGACATCAGCGCAACAGGATCTTGCTAGCACTTGTAGTTCTGTAAACTTTGGCGGGCCAGGCGAGTCCACCAATAATAACGCAGTCGAACAATTGACTCCTCTTCAGGCGCTTGCGCCATCGACGCTGGCGATTTCTGTTGCGAATCAGCAGTTTCGCAATGTCAAAAATCGGCTGATGCTGTTACGCCGAGGCGTTGGGGGCGGCTTCGACGTCAGCGGTTTGAACGGCAATGCCCTGCCTTCCGGGCTGGCCTTCGGGGGGCCGGGACAGGTGTCCGGCGGCGCCGGCGGCGACAAGGATAGCCCTTTTGACAAGCTCGGCGTATTCGTGAACGGCAACTTCGGCGTCGGCGACAAGGACCGCACGGATCGGGAACTGGGTTTCGAATACGATAGCCAAGGGGTCACGGCGGGCGTCGATTACCGCTTCACCGATAATTTCGTATTCGGCGGAACGTTTGGCTATAACGCGGTCAAATCCGACTTCGACGCAACGAGAGGAAACCTGAACCTGGACGGTTACAGCTATTCGCTCTATAGCACTTACTACAAAGACGATTTTTACGTCGACGGTATCTTTACCGGCGGCTGGAACGATTACGATATGCGGAGAAATATCAATTTTCCAGGATTTGGCGGCCCGGTCAATCAAACCGCCAAAGGCGCCACCCAAGGCAACGATTTCTCATTCAATGTCTCCAGCGGCTACGATTTTCATGACCAGAGTTTGACCTACGGACCCTATGGCCGGGTCAGCTATCAAAATGTGCAAATCGATGGTTTTCAGGAAAATGCAAGCAATCCCGGCGCTCCGGGCTTCGGCAGCCTGGCGACGGTCGGCAAGCAAAATGCCGTATCCCTGCAAACCGCATTGGGCGGGCAACTGTCCTACGCGATGAGCATGCCGTTCGGCGTGTTGATGCCGACCGCCAGGGCCGAATGGGTACACGAGTTTCATGACGGTAGCCGGCCGGTCAATTGGCAATTCAGCAACGATCCTGCGCAGAGTGTCTTCACCGTCGTCAGCGACGGTGCGGACCGCAACTATGCGAATCTGGGCGCGGGGATGTCGGCGACATTCACCCATGGCGTCTCCGCATTTCTGTTTTATGAGGCGATGGTGGGGCGTCAAAGCCTGGCCGAGCATACGATAAACCTGGGTGTGCGCGGCGAATTTTAGGTGAGATGATGTCCGCAACCACGCGACTGTCCTTTACGTTCACCCGGCCGGGAGCGGATTTCAATACCCCAAAACCGGAAGGCGAGCCGATGCGCATCCTTATCCTCGGCGATTTCAGCGGTCAAGGCGCTGATCCGAAAAAGCTTGAAGAGCGTTCCATCCTGCGCGTGGACATCGACAATTTCGATGCGGTGATGGCGCGTATCGCCCCCCGGCTGCGTTTGCGGCTCGATGCCGAAGTGGACTTGGCGTTTCGGCAGATCGAAGACTTCCACCCCGATGCCTTGTTTCAAAACCTGGAACTCTTTCGGGGGCTGGCGCGGATCAGGGAACGCCTCTACGATGCCGCGACGTTTCCGCAGGCGGCCGAGGAGCTGCGCAGCCTAGTACAGGTCGCTCCGGAGGCGCCTGCGCCCGATACGGGACGGACAACAGACGAAGACGATCAGACGACCTTTGAGCGCCTGCTCGGCGGGAGTTCCGATCGCCCTGAAGCCTCGCCCGAGGCCAGGGCAAAATCGATTGTCGAAAACACCCTCGAACGGATAGTCGCCCAGTATATCGTTCCCGATGCGCCGCCCTTCCAGGACGTTTATCTGAAGGCGGTCGACGAAGCGTTGAGCGCGAAAATGCGCGAGCTTTTGCACCATCCCGAGTTCCAGGCGCTCGAAGCCGCCTGGAGAGCGCTGTGGTCCCTGGTTTCGCACCTGGAGACCGGCGAAAGTTTATCGTTGCATGTGCTGGATGCCGGCAAGGCGCAATTGTATGACGCCGTGAGCGCCGCGGGTGAAAACCTGAGCGGCTCCGGCTTGTACCGCCTGCTGGTGGAACAAAATACCGGCGGCTTCGGCGGCGAGCCCTGGTCGCTGGTGATCGGCAACTTCAGTTTCGGCAACAGCCCGGAAGATGTCGCCTTGCTGGCGGCCTGCGGGCTGTTGGCGGCCCGGGCCGGCGGGCCTTTTATCGCGGCGGCCGATGCCGGGCTTTTGGGATGCAGTACTCTGGCCGAGTCGCCCGGTCCGCAGGATTGGGCCGGGATGACGCCGGAAGCGGCAAAACGCTGGGAGGCGCTGCGGCAGAGCCCTGCGGCGCCGTGGCTCGGCTTGGCGCTGCCGCGGATTTTGCTGCGTTTGCCGTATGGACGCGATGCCGATCCTATCGAGTCGTTCGCGTTCGAGGAAGCCGAGCCGCCGTTCGCGCACGCGGCTTTTTTATGGGGCAATCCGGCTTTTTATTGCGCGCTGCTGCTCGGTCGCTCCTATCTCGAAAACGGCGACTCGATGCAGCCGGGCGATCATTTGCAAATCGATGATTTGCCGGCGTATAGCTTGAAGCAGGACGGCGATGCCAGACTGTTGCCGTGCGCGGAGGTGTGTCTGAACGACCGGGCGATCGATAAAGTGCTGGGGCTCGGGATCATGCCGTTTCTGAGCCACCGCAGCGCCAATATCGCGCGTCTGGCAAGATTTCAGGCGCTCGCCGATCCGCCATCCGCCTTGCGCGGTTTTTGGAGCGCTTGAGTTAAAATACGCCAATTTGACCGCGCAACCTTTCAAATCATGCTTGTGATGCCGCCATTTCATCTGCCTCCATTAAGCCAAGCCGGCGTTTCCAATGCAGGACGATAGAACCGTTTTCAAGCCGCCCATTCCGCCGCCGGACTCGGACCGGACCGTAATAGCCCGGCCCGGCTTGCAGGTCTTTGTCGAGGACGCTTCCGGAAAAACGCAGAAGGACTATTTTTTTACCCAGGGCTTCACCGCCGGGCGCGCGCAGGACAATCGGGTGGTGTTGGACAGCGGCGTGATCAGCCGCCATCATCTCGAAGTCAAACGGGAAGCGGGCGAGTGGTGGCTGGTCGATCTGAACAGCGCGAATGGCGTCTTTATTGACGGCCTACGGGTCGAGTCAAAATCCCGCTTGACGCTGCCGGTTCGGGTGCAATTGGGCAATCCCGGCATTTTTCTGCGCATTCAGGCGACGGGACAGGCGGCGAGCAAGGCGCCGCAGCCGCGTGAAAATCCCGCGCCGGCGCCGCCATCCGACGCTACGCTGAGCGGGCAGGCGGCGGATAAGCGCCAGTTGTCCAGGGAAGCGGTCAGGGAGCGGCTGATGTCGGCGGAAGAAGCCGAGGACGCCGGCGACTATACGCGGATGGTGCGCACGCTGATTCGCGAGGATCGGGTGGTTCATAGCAAGAAATACAACCAATGGATTTCGGTGCTGGCCGCGCTGTTTTTGGTGGCGGTCGGCGTGGTGACCTATCAGCGGATCGCCTTGTCGAATGCGCGCACGCTCGCGCTCGACTTGTTTTATGACATCAAGACGCTGGAGGTTAGCCTGTCGCGCGCCGAGTTGACGATAGAATCCAGCGCCAAGGTGCTCGAACAAACGATCAATACGCTCGCTCAGCAAAAACTGCAGGCCGATCAGGATCAGATCAGGGCCGAGCAGGAGAAGATCGCCGCGGAAAGCCGAAGGTTGGCGCAGGAACGCAAACGCCTGCAAGGCATGAAGGCCAAATACCAGGAATACGTGCAGGAGGCCGAATCGCTGCGCATCCGTTTCCCGACCGCGGCGCGCTATGAAGAAGAGTTGATCACGAGGGTCGCGCGGGAATTCGGCGAAAGCGAACTGGAGTTGCCCGAAGATTTTGTCGATGAGGTCAGGCGTTATATCAAATACTGGCAGTCGTCATCGCGAATGCCGCAGGCGATGGCGGCGCTCGAAAACAACGCCTACGCGCCGACGATCCTGGCCGCGTTGGACAAGGAAGGCTTGCCGCTGCACTTGATCTATCTGCCGCTGCAGGAAAGCAATTACGATGCGGCGGCGGTCGGTCCCGAGACCCGTTTCGGCATCGCAAAGGGCGCCTGGCAGCTGCTGGCTTCGACCGGCGAGGATTTCGGGCTGAAATCCGGCCCGCTGGCGGCGACGCGGGACTATGACGAACAGGATCAGCGCTTCGATTTCAATCAGGCGACCCGCGCCGGCGCCAAATATTTGAAACTGATCTACAGCACCGAGGCGCAGGCTTCCGGCCTGCTGGTGATCGCGAGTTACAATTACGGGCAAAACCGGGTCAGGGAAATGATCAAGAAAATGCCCGACAATCCGCGCGACAAGAATTTCTGGAAATTCATCCAGCAATACCAGATTCCGAAAGAAACCTATGACTATGTCTTCTATATCTTCTCGGCCGCGGTGATCGGGGAAGACCCGAAACATTTCGGCTTCAAGTTCAGCCCGCCGCTACTGTCTGCTGCGGCGAAGCCAGGGTAGTCCGTAGGGCGCGCATCGCGCACCATTTTTCCGCATGCTATCGGCGGTCTTTGAGCATTTCGAGTATCGAAGGCCAATGTGTCTCCCAGCAGCAATCATGATCTGCGCCTGGCATCACGACAAATTTGGCTGAAGGCTGCCGCCGCACGGCCGGAAGGATCAAGTCCGGCGGAATGTTCGCGTCCTTGGCGCCGGCCAGGTGCAGTTGAAAAATTTGGCCGGAGAGGGGAGGATGCTTGGCCGGATTCTCCGATCCGGTTAAAGGCGAATAGCGATGCCGTGCCGTCCAGGCGTCGGTGTCGAGATTGCCGGCAACGGTCACGATGGCGCTGATGCCTTGCAGGCGTTCGGCGATCAGCATCGCCAAGGCGCCGCCGCCGCTGAAACCGATCAATACCGTTTTTTGAGGATGCAAGTCCTTCCGGATTTCACCGAGCGCGGCGCTCATCGTCTCGATCACGGTCTTCGAATAGCGCCGGCTGGTCCAGAGTTCGGCAGTGCAGGGCGGCTTGGCGCCGAAACCATGGTAACAGGGGCGCCCCAGGTAAACCGAGGCGCTCGGGTCCTGCGCGGTCAAGCGGAGCACGAGCGGATTGCGCGGGGTCGGATTGTCCGCGATCGAACGATGGCGAATCCAGGGCGAGCCGTCGCCGTCCAGATAGACGTGCAGCTCGCCGTTTTGAATGGGGGCCAGGTTGCGATAAACGACATGTTGATAGTCCGTGCCTTTGACGACGGTCCGGCTCAAATGCAGGCGCTCGGCCTCCCGGTCGAGGCGGATTTCGGGAGCGGCGCATCCGGCCGCGAGCATCGGCAAACAGCAAAGCCAGGCAAGGCGCCGGATCATGCCTTTAGACGCGTTAATTCTGGCCTTGCACTTCCAGAATCTGTTTTTTCAAGGCCAACAAGCCGTCATGTTTCGGCACCGCCTCCAGCCCTTCTTCGATCTTGACCAGACTTTCGGCGATATTGTTTTGTTCGAACAATTCTTCCGCCTGTTGCTCGCACAGATTCGCGATTTTTTCGAGTCCGGCTTTGGCGGGTTTATTATAGGGGTCGATTTCGAGCGCCTGACGGTAGGCCCATAATGCATTGCTGCCGGAAGGCGCGGTGATGAAGCCGACGTCATAGTGAATCTGCGCGAGTTCCAGCAGATCCTTGACCTTGAGTTCCTGTTCCGGTGTCAGCGCGATTACCTTGTCGGCCAGGGGATCGACATTGTAATAGAGATAGACGTAAGCGCCCGCCGCGCTGAGCAGCGCCAGCGCGGTGATGCCGGATAAAATCCAGGGAAGTTTCGCGCGCGGCTCGAATTCATTGATGAATTGATTGACCGAAGGCGTGCGCTGCTCTTTTTTGAAGGCGAGCGCATGCTGCAGCGCGTTCCAGTGCCGCCGCTTCAGACCCGGAATCACCGGCGCCTGCAGATTGACCTCGCAGGCTTTCGGTGCGGCAATCTTGCCGAACGGATGCTTGCCGGTCAACAGTTCGTAGGTCACGCAGCCCAGCGCATAAATGTCGTCGCGCGGGTCTGGCGGCTGATTTTCGAACATTTCGAGGCTCGCGTATTCGGGCGTCAGCGCGCCCAGATCCCGGGCATTGAAAACCGTTTTGTCATGGGTGGCGTCGGTGCGGGTTGCCGCGCAGGCGATGCCGAAGTCGAGCACCTTCACATCGCCGTCGATCGTGATGAATACGTTGCCGGGTTTGAAGTCCGAATGGATGATGTTGCGTTTGTGCGCATAAGCCAGGGCCAGCGCCAGGCCTTTGATGATAGGCCAGGCTTTCTTGAACGGCAGGCCGCCTGGGGCATGTTCCCGGATATATTGCCGGAGCGACTGGCCGTTCAGAATTTCCATCACCATGAACACATTGCTGCCGTCCCGGTCGAAATCATAAACGGTGACGATGTTCGGGTGCGCCAGTTGCTGGGTTTTCTTGGTTTCCCTTTGCAGTGCGATGAAGAGCTCGGGGTCTTCGCGGAATTCTGCATTCAACACCTTGATCGCGACATCCGGGGTTTCATCGAGTGCTTCCTCCCGGCGCAGGTCGGTCGCCCGGAACACGGTGCCCATGCCGCCGCAGCCGATCACTTCTTTGATCACGAAACGGTCCTTGATTACCGAGCCGACGGCCAGCGGGGCGGAGGGGGTTGCTACGCTAAATCCCAGGGTTCTGGCGCTGCCGGCTGTGCGCGAGGTGGCGGCCGGCGGCTCGGTGCGGGCGGTCTGGCTGACAATCGTCGCGGCATCCTGGCCTGAAGCGTAGGTCGAAGCCGGCGGCGGGGCGCTGGTCTTGACGGCGGTCACGACCGTGGCGTCAGTCTCCTCTGCCGGCTGATGCAGGCTCGCGGCCGGACCTGATTCAGGGCTCGGGGTTGCCGGCTCCGTATGCGGTAGATTGGCCGGCCTCGGCGCAATCCGGGTCGCGTCATCGGCATTATCGTCGGCGGTTTTATCTGTCATAACGGGTCAGGGTCGGGTTAGCTTTTCGGAACGAAAAAGAACGGACTGCCTTCATGGCCGGCATGCTGCAAGGCGGAATATTCCGGCGATTGTTGAAAGCCGACCATCGATGCGGATTTCTTGACCTGTCCTGAAACGATGCGGAACAGCTCGTAATCGACCATCATGCCTTTGTTCGATTTCAGCGCGCTCAGCAGCGCCTTGGCAAAGACCGAGTGATTGCCGCCGCCGGAATCCAGCACAGGTTCCTCGCCGCCGGACGTCATCACCGTGCGCGCCTTGCGGTTCATCATGAATTTGAGCCATTTTTCGCGCTTGTCCTCCGCCATGTCCTTCGGCAGGCGCACGATCGCGCCCTGCGTCATCGCGCCCGAATAGCAGGAGTCGGCGATCACCAGAATATGCTTGGCCGGAATCACCGTCAGATATTTGGTCACGTTGAAGCTGGACAGCCAGTTCGCGGTATTGTTCGGTTCGGCGTCGGTCGGCAGCCAATAGGCGCTTTCGTCGCTCTTGTCGATTTCGCCGTGGCCTGCGTAATAAATCAACAGATTGTCCTTGTCGGTCAGGCTCTGACGCAGGTCGTTGAACGCGGTCATGATCTGATGCCGGTTCGCGTTGATCAACAGTTTGGTCTTGAAACCGTAGCGCGAGCGCAAGACTTCGTCGACCGCCTTGGCGTCATTTGCCGAAGTATTCAGGGTCGGCATGTTCGCATAGTTATTGTTGCCGATGATCAGCGCATAATATTTGCCGAAATTGACCGACGGATACGCGCTGGAACCGGCGCTTTCGGCTCCGTCGTCAAACGTTTGCGCCGCGGCCTGGGTCGGGGCGAGCAAATTGAAGCTGATCAGGCTGCGCCGGTTTTGTTTGTCGGTCGCGACGATCTTGACCGCCGTCGAAGCCGAATCGATCGGGATTTCGGACTTGAAGACGCCGTCCTTGTCGGGCTGAACCGCTTGTTGATTGATCTTCAGGCTTTTGAGGTCACCCGGAGAGGAAATCTTGCCGATGATCGCCTTGATTTTGGTCGCCGAACGCAGACGGAAACTCGGTGAGTTGCCACGGGTCAGCTTGACCGGCGGATCGAGAATTTCGATGGTCGGACCCGCTTTCGCGAGCATCGTCGGCTCGGCCAGATTGCGCTTCTCGGACGCAATCGCCGTCTTCAGTTCCTTGATTTGCCCGCCTTGCGCACGCAACTGGTTCTGGGACTGGGACAGTTTGCTGCGCAACGTCTCAACGGCCAGTTTTTCCTGCGTACTGCCGGCCTGTTTGGCCTTTTCCTCGATCGAATTCATGTCCATGTTGATGTGCGCGGCATGGGCCTGGTATTCGCTTTCGAGCGCTTTCAGACGCGCTTCCATTTCGGCCAGTTTGTCTTCTGAAACCTGCGCTTGCGGCTCCTCGACGGCTTCGGGGACTTCTTCCGCGACCGGGGCAGGCTTTACCTCCTGGCGCGCAATTTTTTGCGTTTTCGGCCGGCTCTTGATTTGTTTCTCTTCGGCCTTCAACTGTTTTTCGAGTTCGGAAACCTGCTGTTGCTGGCTTTTCAAATTCGACTTCTTGGTTTCGACTTCCTGCTGCAACGACTGAATCAGCTCATCGTTGCGGTTGGCCTTGCCTTTTTCCTGCTGCAAGCGCTGGCGTGTTGCATCCAGTTGGCTTGCTATCGTCAGCGATTGCTGTTTTTGTTCGCTCAATTGTTGCCGGGTGGCGTCCAGCTGCGTGCGCAGAGATTCCGCTTCTTCCTTGTAGCCTTGCGACTCCTCGCGCAGTTGCGTCAGCTGCTGCTGATAATTGGCCTCGATCACGGTCGAGAATTGCAGATCGGAGCCGGCCAGTCCCGATGCCTTGCGGTACCAGTTCAGTGCGGTCGCCTTGTCCTGCTTGACGCCGAGGCCTTTCTCATAAAGGTAGCCCAGGTTGATCTGCGCCTGCGAATTGCCTTGCTCCGCCGCCTTCAGATACCACTCGGCGGCCAGCTTCGGATCGGCCATGCCGCCGAGCCCTTTTTCATAGATTTCGCCGACCTTGACCTGCGCTTCGGCATCGCCCTGCTGCGCCTGCGGTAGCCAGATCTTCAAGGACGACGCCGCATTCGCGCGGTCATACGCGACATATTCGCCGCCGCGCATTTCACAGTCGCCGGCGGTGGTCTGGATCGGCCGCCGCGCGGTCAGGTACATCGCCTGCGCGCCGAGCTTCCTAACCTGTCCCGGCAACAGGCAGTCGACCACGAACAGTTTGTCGGTGTCTTTCGGATCGTAGCCTGCCGTCGCTTTCGAGTCGTTCAGCTCCGAAACGCTGGTGGCTGCGCAGCCGACCAGGGTGATCAGCGAAGTGATCAGACAAAAATTTTGTATTTTCGAGGATTTAACTGCCATAGTGTCGAAAACGCCTGACTTAGAAACTGGTTTCATGGAGCTTGTCCCCTTTAGCATTAGGAGCAGTGGATGTGGGCTTGATTCGCCTAAAAGGCCATGTTAAACGAGCCATTGCGGAACGGCAAGTTGGCGAGAAGTTTAGTTCAATTACCGATGTTGCGCATTGTCCACGAAAAACACGACCCCATCCATTTTTTCGTGCCTTTCGTGTTTTTCGTGGAGATTAATCGTGCGTAACCTCAGTGAGGCTGTCCAGTAAATAATCGATATCCTTTTCGGTATGATTTGCCGAAACCTGGAGCCTGATTTCCTGTTCGCCTTTCGGAACCACCGGATAATTCAGCCCGGTGGCGAGGATCTGGCGAGCAAACAAATGCTCGACCAGCCGGGTGGTTTTATCGGTGTCGCGGATCAGCATCGGCACGATCGGATGCGCGCCGGGTAGGGTTTCAAAGCCCAGGCGTTCGAGCCCTGACCTGAGACGGCGGCTCAAGCCGCGCAGTCTTTCGAGCAAATCAATCCCTTCCGGACTGTCGACGATCTCTAAGGCCGCCAAGGCCGCTTGCGCTTCGCCGGGCGTGATCGGATTCGAATAGATATAAAGCGGCGCGCTTTCCTTCAGATAGGCAATCACCGCCGCGCTGGAGACGACATAGCCGCCGTTGACCCCGAAGGCCTTGCCGAGCGTGCCGACCAGGATGTCGGCCCTGCCGCCGCTCACTTCCTCGGTTCCGCGTCCGCTCCTGCCGAATGCGCCGACGCCGTGCGAGTCGTCAACCAGCGTGATGACACCTTGTTCGTAAGACTCTTCATATTGGCCGCAGATCGCGTTGATTTGGTCGAGTTCCGCATGATCGCCGCGCATGCTGAAGACGCCGTCGACGACCACGCAAACGCGCTTGACCTGGCCGCGATAGGCGGCAAGGATGCGGTCCAGCGCGGCGATATCGCCGTGCGCGAACACTTCCTTGCGGGCGGGCTGGGCGAGCCGGATCGCGTTGATGATGCAGTTATGATTCAGCGCATCGCTGACCACGAGCGTATCCTCGGCGATCAGCTGCGGCAGCACCCCGAGCATCGTCGCATAAGCTGCGCTGAACAGCATCGCGGCTTCGCGGTCATGGAATTCGGCCAGTTTTTTTTCGAGCTCGACATGCGGCTGGTAAGTGCCGCTGATGAAACGCACCGCGCCGGGCCCCGCGCCATAGCTTTCGACCGCTTCGGCTTCGGCCCGGATTACGCGCGGGTCGAGTCCAAGCCCGAGATAGGCATTCGAGTTCATGCGCAGATAAGGCGCATCGCCGTAACCTTCGAGCACATAGCGCGGCCCGAAACCGTCCGCCGGGGGCAGGATGCCGGTCACCACTTTCTCGCGGCCCTTACTGATGCCTTGCCGTTGCAGCTGACTGACTTTATCTTGCAGCTGCGTTTCTATTTTTGTAAGCGACATGATGACCTCCGGTTAGCCGTTTTGCAGTTTGGCCGCGATTTTTTCAAGCATATCCTGAACCATCGCCGCCAGATCGAAGCGCGGCCGCCAGTCCCATTCGGCGCGGGCGGCGCTGTCGTTCATGTGCCGGGGCCAGGAGGAAGCGATCGCCTGGCGCACCGGATCGATCGCATAAGCGATCGTGAATTCGGGAATATGCTTCCGGATTTCGGCCGCCAGCTCCGCGGGCGTGAAACTCATCGCGGTCACATTGAAGGCATTGCGGTGGCGCAATTGGCTGGGGTCCGTCGTCATCAGTTTGATCGCGGCGCCGATCGCATCGGGCATGTACATCATGTCCAGTTGGGTCTCGGCGCTCAGGAAACAATCGTAATGCCGGCGGGTCAATGCCGCATAAAAAATCTCGACCGCGTAATCGGTCGAACCGCCGCCCGGCAGTACCTGGCTCGAAATCAGGCCCGGATAACGCAGGCCGCGCGTATCGACGCCGAAGTGGCGGTAGTAATAGTCGCACAGCAATTCGCCGGACACCTTGGTGATGCCGTAGATCGTGGTCGGCCGCTGCAGGGTGTCCTGCGGCGTATCGTTCGCCGGCGTGCCTGGCCCGAAGGCGCCGATCGAACTCGGGAAAAATACCGCGCAACGGTGTTTTCTGGCGACCTCCAGCACATTCAACAAGCCGTTCATGTTGATGTCCCAGGCTTCCTGCGGCCTGTCCTCGGCGACCGCGGACAACAGCGCGGCCAGATGAATGATCGTGTCGCAGCGGTGTTCGGCGACGATCCGTTCGAGGCTGTCCGCATCGCGCACATCGAGCCGGTAAAAAGGCCCCGATGCCGGAAATTCGCCGGACGGCGGCGGGTGGTTGGCGGCCGCAATCACGTTTTCGGCGCCGTACAGGCTTCGGAGGACCGGCGACAATTCCGCTCCGATTTGCCCGGTCGCACCTGTGACCAATAGCTTTTTCATTTAGACTCTCCGGTGCCGCTTGATGATTCTTCTGGCTAAGATGTTCCGGCATTCGGCCAATTTTAGCAAGCGTCAGTTGCCTGCCTGATGTGACGTACGATGAATCTCCACGAAAAACCCGAAAGGCACGAAAAAATGGAGGGAGCAAAGTTGATACAAATAACCGTGTTCCGAGCATGCGCTTGGGTTCGCGGGTCAACTTGGTCCTCTATCCGAAAGCTACGGTTGAACGGATTGAGCTATGAAAATTTTCGTGTTTTTCGTGTTTTTCGTGGACAATGCATCACATCAGTTACCCACGAAAAAGGCTCCATTGAAAGTTTTGCATACCTCGGACTGGCATCTGGGCCAGACCTTGCGCGGCTTCGACCGCGCCTATGAACATCAGTGTTTTCTCGACTGGCTGGTCCTTCAGATAAGGACGCTGGACATCGATGCGCTGCTGGTCAGCGGCGACATTTTCGACAATGCGAATCCGTCCTCGCTTGCGCAAAAACAGTTGTACCGATTTCTCCATGCCGCGCGCGAGGCGGCGCCGGCGCTTCGCATCGTGTTGATTGCGGGCAATCACGACTCGGCAGGACGCCTGGAGGCGCCGGCGCCGCTGCTCGAAGTCTTCGAAACTACGGTGATCGGCCAGACTCGCCGCACGCCGGGCGGCGATATCGATCTGGAGTCTCTATTGGTGCCTTTGCCGGACCGGCAGGGCCGGGTGCGCGCCTGGTGCCTGGCCGTGCCTTTTTTGCGCCCCGGCGATGTGCCGCGGATCGAAACCGGCGATGATCCCTATCTGGCAGGCATGGCGGCAGTGTACCGGCAGGGATTCGAGCTGGCGCTGAGCCGGCGTGAGCCCGGGCAGGCGCTGTTAGCGCTCGGGCATTGCCATATGGCGGGCGGCGATGTATCGAAGGAGTCGGAGCGGCGTATCGTGATCGGCGGGGCCGAAATGTTGTCCGCGGCGATATTCGACGAACGCCTGGCTTATGTGGCGCTGGGGCATCTGCACCGGCCGCAGGCGGTGTCGGGCAAGGCACGGATTCGTTACTCCGGCAGTCCATTGCCGATGTCGTTTGCCGAAATCGACTATCCGCATCAGGTGATATTGATCGAACTGGACGGCGAGAGCGCCAAGACGATCGAGCCGCTCAGGGTGCCGCGTGCGGTCGGCATGCTGCGCATCCCCGCGCAGCCGGCGCCATTGCCGGAGGTGCTCGAAGCCTTGCATGCGCTCGCATTGGAGGATTTGCCCGAGGAGCAATGGCCTTACCTGGAAGTCCGGGTGCGTTTCGACTGCCCCGAGCCGGGCGCGCGCGCGGCGATCGAATCGGCGTTGAAAGACAAGCCGCTCCGCTTCGCCGGCATCGATGCCAGCTACCGGCGAAGCGATGCCTCCTTCGGCCCCGATGCCGACGCCGAGCTTGCGCAATTAAGCCAAATGCAGCCCGAAGACATCCTGCAGCGGCATTATCAAACGCAGTACGGCGAGGCGTTGCCGGCGGCGCTGTGCACCGCATTTATCGAATTGCTGATCGAACCGGCCGAGGCGGCGCAATGAAAATTTTGGCGATCCGAGGAAAAAATCTGGCCTCGCTTGCCGGCGAATTTGGGGTCGATTTTGAACAAGCGCCGCTGGCCACTGCCGGGCTGTTTGCGATCAGCGGCCCGACCGGCGCGGGCAAGAGCACGCTGCTCGATGCGCTGTGTCTGGCCTTGTATGACAAGACGCCGCGCCTGCATCAGGTCACTTCCAGCGGCGCGCGGCTTCAGGATGTCGGCGCTGAAACGGTGATGCAGCACGATGTCCGCAATCTGTTGCGCCGAGGCTGTGCGGAAGGTTATGCCGAAGTCGATTTTGCCGGCGGCGACAGGCAGTCATATCGCGCCCGCTGGAGCGTGCGCCGGGCGCGCGGCAAGGCGGACGGCAAGCTGCAAGCCTCCGAGATGACGCTGATCAGCCGGGCCGATCAACAGCGTATCGGTGGCGTCAAGACCGAAGTGCTGGAAGCGATACAGCAGCGCATCGGGCTCAGTTTCAATCAGTTCACCCGCGCGGTGCTGCTCGCGCAAAACGAATTCGGCGTGTTTTTGAAAGCGCCCGACGACGAACGCGCGACCCTGCTCGAAACGCTGACCGGCACCGACCTGTACAGCCGGATTTCGATCCGGGCGTTCGAGCGCGCCAAACTCGAAAAATACACGCTCGAACAACTGCAAGCCCGGCTTACCGAACAACTGCCGCTGGATACGGCCGCTCGTGAGGAACTGGAGGAGAAACTCAAAACGCTCGCGCAGGTGATCGAGAACAACACGCAGCACAAAACGGCGCTCGAAGCACAGTTGCAATGGCATCGGCGTTATCGCGACTTGCAGAAAGCCGAACAGGAGGCACAAGGCCAATGGGAAAGCATACAACGCGAGGATAGTCAGGCGCAGCCGCGCCGCGAGCGCTTGGCGCTGATCGAAGCGTTGCAGGATGCGCGTCCGCTGTTGGGGGAGTCCGATCGTTTGGCCGGCGAATGCGAGGAGGCCCTGCAAAACCTGAGCCGGGCCGAGACCGCGTTGACCGAGGCCGAGACGGCCGCGCAGGCGGGCAGGGATGTGCAGCAACAGGCGCAACAGCAGAGGGAGGAGGCCGAACGGCAAAAGGCGGCCGCGCTCCCCGAACTGAACAAAGCGCGGCAACTGGATGCGGAGATCGAGACGCTGAAGCCGGCGCACGCGCAGCAGCAACGGCAATGGCAGGACGCCGGGCAGGCCCTGGATAAAATCAAAGGCGCGCTCGCGGGCAAAGAGAAAGAAAACCATGCCGCCGCGGCGGCGCGCGAACAGGTTTCGGCCTGGCTGAACGAACACGCGCACCTGGAAACCCTGAGCCGGCAATGGCCGCGCTGGGAGGCTTTGTTCGCGCAGGGCAGGGAGACGCTGGTCCGGCTGCAAACTGCCGGCAACACGCTGGCGGCCTCTGAACATGAACTGGCTGCATGCCGGCGTCAGGTCGCGGCGTCGGCAACCCTGCTCGAACAACTGCGCGGCGACAGCGAGCAGGCCGAACAGACACAGAAGACCCTGGCGCAGGAAGCCGCCGCCTTCGATGCTGCGGCCTTGCTGGAGTCCAATCGCGGCAGCCAGGAGCGGCTGGCACGGCTCAGGACGGCCGAAGCGGTCTGGCGGCGGCTTCTGGAATTGCAATCCGCCCACGGCGTGCAAAGCGAAAAGTTGCAGGGCTTAACCGAGAGCCGGCAACGGCAAAGCGCCGAACGGCAGGCGCTGCGTCAGGAATTGCCGAACTGGATCGCATGTCACGAACAGGCCGGCAAAATGTTCGACTTGGCCAAAATGGCCAGCAGTCAAAATGTCGAGCAAATGCGCGCGACGCTACGGGATGATGAAGCATGCCCGGTGTGCGGTTCCCTACAGCACCCCTTTGCGGATATCCGGCATCCTTATCGCGACCAGCTGGATGCGCTGGAGCGAGAAGTGGCGGCTTGCCTGGAGCGGCGCCAACAGGGCGAACAACAGGACAGCCGTCTCGGCCTTTCGCTTGAGCAGCACGATAAACAGATCGCCGAATTGAAAGCTGATCTGGCGGCAACGGCCGATCAAATCGGCCAACAGCAAATCCAGTGGCATGCTCAGCCGCTGAAGGCCGAACTGGCTGCACGGGAGGCGGCAGCGTATCCGGATTGGTTCGCCAGCCAGATCGTCGCATCCGAGGCGCAACAGCAAAAAATCGCCGTTGAATTGCAGGCGATGACGAAGGTGAATGCCCGCTTGACGGAGGCGCGGCAACGCTTCGAAGGCTTGTTCGAAAAGCGCAATACCGTGCAAAAGCAGTTCGATGCGGCCGGGGAGGCGCTGAAACAAGCCGAATTCAACCGGCAAGCCGCGGCCGCAACGCGCCAAAGCGCAGCGGAGCAGCTCGACCGGCAGCTGGCCGAGCTGGATGTGGCCTTCGCGGATGCCGGATGGCGGCAGGACTGGATCCGCGCGCCGGAAGATTTCGCAAGCCGATGCAGCAAACAGGCGCAGCATTGGCAGGATCAGCAGAATAGGCAACTGCAACTGGCGGCGGAGATCGTCGTCTTCGAGACCGAGTTGAAAGCATTGACCGGTAATCTCGGGCAGGCCGGTGCGCAAGTGTCTACCGCGCAGACCGCATTCGCGGCGATTGACCGTGAATTGGCGGGCAAGAAGACTGCACGCGCGGCGTTGTTCGACGGGCAGGCGGTCAGTGTGATCGAGACGCGGCTCGAGCAAAACATCTCCGGCGCCAAAAAACGATTCGAGGCCGCGGCCGAAGCCGCCGCGCAAAGCCAAACCCGTTTGGCGACCTGCCGTGAAGCCCGGGAGCAAGCCCAACACCAGTGGAACACCAGGCAGGCGCAGCTTGGCCGCGCGCAGCAGGCCTTGAGCGCTTGGCTGGCCGCATTCAATCAAGCGCACGCCGCAGATAAACCGATCGAAGCGGCCGATTTGCGCGAGATTTTGCAGCAGAATCGCAGCGAGATTGCCGCCGAAAGGCTCGCGCTGGACACGCTGAAGGAGGCCCTGACGGGAGCCCAAAGCGTTCTGAGCGAGCGCCGCCGGCAATGCGAATCGCATCGGGAGACGCGCGCTTCTCTCGATACCGAAGACGCGCTGCAATCGCAGCTGAGCGAGTTGCAGAACCAGCTTGCCGCGGAGCAGAACCAGCGCACCGAGCTCGATCTGCAACGCCGGGCCGACGAGGCCAGGATCAAGACGTCTTCCGAATTGCAGGCTCAAATCGGGACGCAAGCGGCGGTCAGCGAGACCTGGGGCAAACTCGGCGCGCTGATCGGTTCGGCGGACGGCAAAAAATTCCGCAACATCGCCCAGCAACTGACGCTGGACATCCTGCTCGGCTACGCCAATCAGCATCTGAAAGACCTGAGCCGCCGTTACCGCCTGGAACGGGTCAAGGACACGCTGGCCTTGCAGGTCGTCGATCAGGATATGGGCGATGAAATCCGCTCGGTGCATTCCTTGTCCGGCGGCGAATCGTTTTTATTGTCGCTGGCGCTGGCATTGGGGCTGGCGTCATTGTCGTCGAACCGGGTCAAGGTCGAATCGCTGTTCATCGACGAAGGCTTCGGCAGTCTCGATGCCGAAACCCTGCGCGTGGCGATGGATGCGCTGGACACCTTGCAGTCCCTCGGCCGCAAGGTCGGCGTGATTTCGCACGTTCAGGAAATGACCGAACGGATCGGCGTCCGGATTCAGGTCAGGCGGGTCAGCGGCGGATCGAGCCATGTCGATGTGCAGGGAGTGTAATTTAGGGAGCGGTTAGCCATAAACTCCCCAAAGCAGAAGCTATCGTGCTCATTTTGCCCGCTTTAATAACCTTTCTTTTATTGTGGGCTTGATGTTTTGTCCAAATGTTGGCATTGTAGCGGCCCGAATCGACCAATCCTATCCACCCACCGCATGATGCAATTTATTCTCTCGCTGATTCATCGCCTGTACGCGAAGCAGGTTCCCGCGACCGGCATCGGCTTGTTCCGGCTTTTTTACGGCCTGGTCACGCTACAGGAAGTGCTGTTTTTAAGTTATTTCAATCATCTGATTTTCGACCCGATTCCGTATATCGATGTCGAATTCCCGACGATCCCGTTTTTCCTGGGACTGTGGGCCTTGATCGCGTTTTTCGTCGTGATCGGCTATCGCTACCGGTTTTCGCTGCTGGCGAACTACCTGTTCTGGATCGTGTTCGTCAATTTCACGCCGATGCAGCGCGATTTCGACGGCGGTTTCGACATGTTCATGACCGGGGCCAATTTCTTCCTGCTGTTCATGCCGGGCGACCGCGCGTTTGCGATCGACGCGTTGCGCCGCAAGCTCGGCACGCCGTTTCGGCAATACCGCAGCTACCCGAAGCCGATGGTGTCGGCGCTGGCTTATTATCTTCCGGTCGCGATCTGCCTCGGTTTTCTGTATTTCGATTCGGCGATCCATAAATTGTTTGCCGAGCATTGGCGCAACGGCCTGGGCTCCTGGCTGCCATCGACCCAGCCTTATTATGTGTCCGCGCTGGACATGTCGTTTTTGCTGAACCAGGAAGCGCTGGTCAAGGCGATCGGCTATACGATCCTGGTTTTCCAGTTCACGTTTTTGGCCTTCTTCAACCGGCGCAACCTGCGTCCGGTGTATTTGTTCATCGGCATCGGCATGCATCTTGGCATCACGCTGTCGTTGAACATTTATCCGTTCGGCATGGGCATGCTGGTCTTTTATACCTTGCTCGTGCCGTTCAGTTGGTGGCGAAGGATCGGCCGGATTGTGACGGCCAGAGAGCCTGTGTTGACCGTGTTTTATGATCAGTTGTGCCCGCTTTGCAATCGCACGGTGCTGATCCTGAATCATTTCGACATTTTCCGCTGCATCGACTTCAAAGGCGCGCAGGATCATGCGGCACAGTACCCGGCGTTAAGCGTGTTGAGCCAGGAGGTGTTGTTGACCGATCTGTATGCGCTGGACCGGAACAATCGGCTTTACGCAGGGCTAGACACCTATATCCAGATACTGATTAAGATGCGTTATTTAAGCCCTCTGGGCTTAGTGCTGAAACTGCCCGGCATCTATCATCTGGCCGCGAAAAAATATCGGCAAATCGCCGATAATCGCGCGCGCGTGGCTTGTACCGCCGATTGCGTCAGCGCGGAGCCTTTGCCGGATCAGACTTATTATCATCGCGTATTCGAGCTGTATGCCCAGCAAAAACCGAAAGCCTTTGCGCGCAAGCTGGCGAAAATCCTGGTCGCGATCATCCTGCTGCAACTGAACAGCACGATTCATTACGGCATCCTGTACCGCTTTAAATTGAACAAACCCGAGAGCCCGGCGTTGGCGGCCATGATCAAGAGCAGTAACGAGTTGATCTCGGTGTCGCAGCTTTTTCTCGGCATCGCGCCGCATGCGCTGTATCTGCACGATCATTTTGCCGGTTATGACAGGATCATCGGGATTACCTATACCGACGCGGAAGGCCGCGAGCAATGGCTGCCGTTCGTGAACGAGCAAGGCAGGCTGGTCGCGCCGAACTGGGGACGCGTGCATTCGATGTGGGCGAATATCGCGGTGACGCCGACGATCAACGAGACGCGGCTGAAGAAATTCATCATGAAAGTGACCGCGTTTTGGGGGCAAAAAATCGGTTTACGGCTCGATCAAACGGTCTTCCATCTGAAGCTCAAAAAAATCGAATCGCCGACGCAGTGGGTCGATGACCAGCTGCACAAGAATTTCGCTTCGCCGTGGCAGGAGATCGGCACCGCGGCCTGGCGGGACGGTTCGATCCGTATCGAATTGCCAAGCAACATCAACGAGCTGTAATGCGGCTGTCCCAGACGCCTATTTTTTATTGCCTGATCGCCGATGGCATGGTATAAATTAGCGGTGCTTTTATGGGCGCACACATAAAAATAATTTAAACGTTTTTGGAGGATATTATGAAAAAAGTTCTTTCAGTTTTCGCTCTGGCTCTGATGATTGTTGGCCTGACCGGTTGCTTGGACCCACAAGATGGCGAAAAGCAAAGACCAACTTCTGCATCTAGCGTTGCTCTCTAATTATTGAGCGAACGGTCGGTTTGTTTTATTGCATCAAAAAGTAAGTCGTGGTATAAAATGCGGGTGCTCACAAGAGCACTCCACTATAAAAATAATTTAACCCCTTTTGGAGGATATTATTATGAAGAAAATTTTAGCACTTCTGGCTCTGACTCTGACTATCGTAGGTTTGACTGGCTGCTTGGATCCGCAAGACGGCGAAAAGCAAAGACCAACCTCTTCAACCTCAGTTGGTTTGTAATAAATATCAGCTCAGTAGTTTTGTAATAAAACTGACCGGATATACCAAAAAACCCAGCTTAACGGCTGGGTTTTTTGCGTTTGGGGGAAAGGAAAAAATGCTCCAGCTGCTTGAGCAAAGCGCCGTCCTGAGCCCCTCGAAGGGTCGAAGCGAGTTGTTGGCTTCGGCTCCGCTCAGCCAACGATAACTTTTTTATCCTAGCCTCTCCGTTGCAGCCGCAACGAATTCAACACGACAGAAATCGAACTGAACGCCATCGTTGCCGAGGCGATCATCGGGTTCAGCTTGCCGAGCGCCGCCAGCGGAATCGCGACGGTATTGTAGCCGAGCGCCCAGAACAGGTTCTGTTTGATGACGCGCAGGGTGTCGCCGCTTAATTCCATTGCTTCGGCGACCTTGCCGATATCGCCGCTGACCAGAATCAGATCCGCCGTTTCGATCGCGACATCGGTGCCGGTGCCGATCGCGAAACTGACATCGGCCGCGGCGATCGCGGGCGCATCGTTGATGCCGTCGCCGATCATGCCGACCCTCGCGCCCTGGCTTTGCAATTCGCGGACGATTTCGAGCTTGCGTTCCGGCCGGGCATGGGCGACCACCTTTTCGATGCCAACCTGACGGGCGATGTAGCGGGCGGTTTGCTCGGTGTCGCCGGTGACCATCATCGGCTCGATGCCGAGTTTGCGCAGCCGTTCGATCGCTTGTCCGGCATTTTCGCGCGGCCGGTCGGCGATGCCGAACAACGCGGCGGCGCTGCCGTCCACGCCGAGATAAACGGGGGTCTTGCCCTGCTCGGACAGAGTCGTTTCCTGCGTTGTCAAAGCGCCGAGGTCGATGCCCGATTCTTCAAGCCAGCGGCGGTTGCCGAGCATCACCTTGCTGCCATCGATCAGGCCATGCACGCCGTGCCCCGGAATGCTCGCGAACTCCTCGACCTGTAGGGAGGCAATCTGACGCTCATGCGCGTAAGCGACGATCGTTTTGGCGAGGAAATGTTCGGAGCCCGATTCCGCGGCGGCTGCGAGGGCGAGAATCCTGTCTTCGGATAAACGGGAAACCGCGATGAAGTCGGTGACTTCCGGCTTGCCTTCGGTGATCGTGCCGGTCTTGTCGAATACGATCGTGGTCAGTTTCGATGCCAACTCCAGGCTTTCGCCGTTGCGTATATAGATGCCGTGCCGCGCCGATTCGCCGGTGCCGACCATGATCGCCATCGGGGTCGCAAGCCCGAGCGAGCAGGGGCAGGCAATCAACAACACCGCGACCGCATTGCTGAAGGCGGCCGGGAAACGGGCGCCGAGCATCATCCAGGACAGAAAGGTCAGCGTCGACACCGCCATCACCGACGGCACGAAGACGGACGAGATGCGGTCGACCGATTTCTGGATCGGCAGTTTCGACGACTGCGCCTGATCGACCATATGAATGATGTTGGCGAGCACGGTATCGGGCCCGATCGCATTGACCTCGATTTTGAGCAAGCCGTTGCCGTTGATGCAGCCGCCGACGATCGCATCGCCGGTCTGTTTGACGATCGGCAGGCTTTCGCCGGTGACCATCGACTCGTCGACGTTCGAGAAGCCTTCGATCACGGTGCCGTCGGTCGGAATGCGCTCGCCGGGGCGGACCAGCACGATGTCGCCGACTTGAACCTCGGTCAGCGGGACGATCGCTTTGATGCCGCCTTTCAGCACCGTCGCGTTTTGCGGCTGCAGATTGACCAGCGCGCGGATCGCCTCATGCGCTTTGCCTTTGGCTTTTTCTTCCAGATAGCGGCCGAGCAGCACGAAGGTCAGAATGCCGGTCGCGGAGTCGAAATACAGGCCGGAGCGCCCCTTCAGCAGGGACGCCACGCTATAGCCGTAAGCCGAGCCGACGCCGAGCGCGATCAGGGTGTCCATGTTGGTCGCGCCTTGTTTGGCAAGTTTATACGCCTTGCCGAAGAAGGGCCGGCCGGCCCACAGCACGATCGGCATCGCGAGCAGATGTTGAGACCAGTGCCAGAATCTCGACGCCGGCGCCAGCATGCCGATCGCCATCACCGGCAGGCTCAGCGCGCCGGCCAGGATCGCGCGGCGGCGGGCGGTTTGCAGGTGCTTTTTCTCGCGTTCGACCAGCAGTTTGCGCTGCGCGAGCGAGTCGAAGGACTGGGCGTGGTAGCCCATCCGGTTGATCAGGCCGCACACGGCGTCCTGGCTGATATGGCCGCTGACCGCGGCGGTTTCGCTGGCGAAATTGACCGTGGCCGAGGCAATGCGCGGGTCGCGGTGCAACAGCATTTCGATCAGCAGCGCGCAGGAGGCGCAGGTCATGCCGTCCACGTTCAGGTGGTGTTCGAGCGGCCTGCCGGTTTCGGCGGGCGCCGGATTCGGCGCGGTTTCGTACAGCGCGAGCGGCTTTTTTTTGCCGAGATTGCCGAGCAGCGTATCCAGCAGCGTCAGCAAACGGGACTTCGGCAGCTTTTCAGGATCAAAATGAATCACCACCGAGGCGATGTCGGGAACAGTTTTGACCTTGATGATGCCGTCGCGCTTTTGCAGTAGAATTTCGAGTATATAGGCGCGTTCGACATCCCCCCGCAGCACCGGGGCAATGACGCGAATCCGCCGCTTGAGCTGATGAACGACTTTGCCGTGCGCGAGTTTTTCGTGGGGTGCAAGCATCTGTTGGGTGTCCATCATTGTTGTTTGTCGATGCGGCGCTTCGTATCTTCTCTCGTTCCCGCGCGCCGCGTGGGAATGCCGTCACGACGCGCTTGCGTCGCGACACGGGACGCCGGCGCGTCCACCCCTGGATTCCCTCGTGGGAAGCAGAAAAAGTACTTAGTGCAAACTCTTCGGAGTATCCCTTTCTTCCGGGGTTTCCTCGATCAGATTTTGCAGATGATCCTTTTGCCGCAACACAAAATCCCGGCTTTCTTCGAGTGTTGTGCGGGATGCCGAGACGATCTCCTTGCGATATTTGTGTACGAAATAGCCAGCAACGATACCCAGACCGAACATGATGACCGGCTTTCTGGTCGCAGCGACGACGATGCCGCGGCCGGCATGAATGATTGTTGATACCACGATGCTAGTTGTCAGGCCTCTGGCGATCATGTCGGCCTGCCGCGTCGAGTTTGTGGCATCGTCCGATTTTGATTGGGCGATGTTGCTTTTCTCGCTTTGGGTTAAGTGATTCATCATATTCCTCAAGAATGGCAGGGTATTAGTTAAAGCATTTTAAACGGAGAAGTCAATAGCCATGCAATTTCCTTACCAATTCCGCCTGCTGTGGCGTATCGGTTCGGGGCGTCGGCGCTGTCGGTAAACTTCGGCAACAGTGCGTCATCTCATCGTGTTGAAAATGCAGAGTCAGTATGTAAATTTCAAGTCGTGTGACGGCGATTCGGCGCAAACGTTCCATTGCGTCGGCATCAAAAGGTATGCTGAAATAGGTTTTACGCCTGCCCCTTCACCATCACTGATCAATCACAGGATATAACCGGTGACCATCAAACCCAACGCCGATTCAAGCCAAACTGATTCAAGACCGGGCCGCTTCGGCAAAGCCCTGAAAAGAATTGCCGCCGTCACCCTGGCGCTGCTGGGTATCGGCTTCATCCTCTGGCTCGACAGCTGGTTCATGGATCATGCCGAGATGCCGAAACTCGGCCGCGATATCAGCTACGGTTTGCTGATGCTGATCGGTTTTTTGACCAGTTTCCACTGCGTCGGGATGTGCGGTCCGTTGATTCTGGGCTATACCGCAAAAACCGCCGCCAGGGGGCATAAATCCTACGGCACGCATCTCTTGTACGGGATCGGCAAGACGCTGTCCTATACCACGATCGGCGCGCTGTTTGGCGCCTTCGGGGCGATCGTGGCGTTTACGCCGTTCACGCAGGGCGTGGTCGGCGTTGCGGCGGGTGTTTTTCTGATTTTGTTCGGCCTGCACATGTTCGAAGTGTTTCCGGCCTTGAGCCATTTTCAGATCAAGCCGCCGGCGTTTTTGATGCGTTTCGTCGGCAAGGAATACCGTAAGCACAGCAACCCGTTTGTCATCGGCCTGTTGAACGGCCTGATGATCATCTGCGGTCCGTTGCAGGCGATGTATGTGATGGCCGCCGGCACCGGCAGTGGGTCGGAAGGCGCGACGATTCTGTTTTTTTTCGGCATCGGCACCTTGCCGCTGCTGATGGGCTTCGGCTTTCTGACCAGCCTGTTGTCGGCGAATCTGACGCCGAAAATAGTGAAGGCCTCGGGCGTGATTGTAATCATGCTGGGGGCGATCATGCTGAACCGGGGCCTGGCGGTCACCGGCACCGGAATCGATTTCAATACGCTGGTCGCGCGTGTGGCGCAGAAGCTGGCGCCGGTCGCCTCCGAAACGCCGTCTTTCGCGACCGAACAAACGATCACGATGGACGTGCTGAGCACCGGCTTTTCGCCGAATCGTTTTACCTTGCGCAAAGGCATTCCGGTCAAATGGGTGATCAACGGCGAAGAGCTGAACGAATGCAATAAGGAGATCATCGTGCCTCAATACGATCTGAAGATCACCCTGAAACCGGGCAAACAGGTGATCGAATTCACGCCCCCGGAAGCCGGCGTGGTGCCCTGGAGCTGCTGGATGGGCATGATGCCGGGGACCTTTATCGTCGTGGAGGCGACGCCCGCACCGAAACCGCATGCAACGGCAGGCGCTGAGCCCGCAGCGCCGGAAACGGCAGCCGAATATGAACGTTTGATCAGGGAGTTCAAACGTTTGTGGAGCCGATTGCTGATGTATTTTTAGAATCGGTAGCCGCTGTCAATTAACGTTATTCATTAATCACCGTCGGCCAAAATCGTTAAGCCTTTGCTAAGGGCTGTTTTGAAGCGATTAGGTTGGTGCGGCCTGCGCTTTTTAAGGTTCGATTTATATTCCTTTGCTAGGCTGGGTGCTGATGATTTTGGCCGAAAAATGAACCTATATTCATCAGGTCGGCATATACGGAAGCCGTGAGTTGCAGACTCTCTGGCGGCTCGATCGATTGAGCCCGCGAAGGCGCGGTGGTTCACCTGATCCGGCATACCCCTAATTATCAAATCCAACCACGATAGGTGAAAAATGAAGAGACGATATTTGTCATTGGCTCTAGCGGCGATGGCTTTGTCCGGCCATTCCGCGATGGCTTCCACGGCTTATGGCGACCTGAATAATTTTGATGTGGTCAACGACACGAATCAGTCTGGCCACGGCTTCGAAATAGAATTGGACGGCGTTCATAGCCAGGATATTACCTATACCTATGACTGGAATCATTATGGGGCGCCTGTGATTCGCGAGGATGTTGACCCCAGCGGAAATCCGCGGGTGTTCGTGCGTTACGAAAGTAAAAAGGACGCGAGCGGCGCATTCCTGGCTTATACCGCTGTCCCCGCCGCGCCTCTGGCGCCAACCGACGGCCACATGTGCACCAATCCTGCGGTTAACGAGGGCTGCGAGCATTTCGGCGTGGGTTATTATGGGACCCCCTCCGTGGTTCGCTATCACTGGCTTATCGAAGACCCGGCAAACCCCGGATCGTTAATTCACGGGCCGGCAGTGAATGTCGCCACGCCGAGTTGGGTTTATAATCCGCCGGCTGATGGTCAACCTGCGCAGGTCGTCGCCGCGATTCAGGCACCGCTACCGCCAGCCCCGGAAGTCGCGCCTCCGGTTCTGCCACAGTTTGGCGAGGCTGTTTGGGCCAAAGAAATCAAAACATCGTCAAAAAACAACCAGGCTGTGGCGCTGAAGGATTTGGTTTCCGATGATCCGAATGCTCCCGATGACAAAAACTGGCTGAACGATAAGCCTGGCGATGGCATTGATGTGTTGCCCGAGGTCGAAATGGAGTGGCGGATGATGCAAACCGAGTTCGCCAAACTGAATGATCCTAAAAAACCGGGCGGCGCGAAAGGCCGCTTGGCTGCCGCGGCCGAAGATTTCCCGGATGGCGACGAAGTGGTGACTCGGCGTTACGAGTTTTATAAATATGCCGGGAGCGATGCAACCTTCGATGTCGAATCCGGAGAAGCCATGTGCGACAAGGTCGGCGCCGATGGCCTGCATGGAGACGGAACCGTAAACGTAACCCGCAACGATCCTGCACGCCCGGGCGAGGTGATCAGCGTGCCAGTCGATTGCTCCCTGGAAATCGTCGTGGGCGACTATATCGGCGCGCAAATGGCCGGATTTGATGCCGAAGCGGGCTTAGGCGTCATCGACAATCTTCAGGACGGTGAAATCAATCAGCCCTATACACAACGCACTGTGGTGGTGGGCGGCAATTCGCCTTACAGCATCGATGTGACTGACGGCGCACTGCCTGCGGGCATGGCATTCGAACAGGACGCCAACGGCAAGCATACCGGCGTGTTGCAGGGAACGCCGACGGCAGCGGGCAGCTTTGCATTCAGCATAGCCGTGACCGATGCGGCCAATGCGGCGGTCAACAAGGCTTTTGTGCTGAATGTGGTCGATCCGAATCACGCCAATCCGCAAAGCTATTCGCTGACGGTCGCCAAACAAGGCAATGGCTTCGGTTCTGTATCAGGCAATGGCATCGATTGCGGCCAGACCTGCACCATTGATCTGCCGGCCAATACCGCGGTTTCGCTTTCCGCAACGGCGGATACCGGCAGTGTGTTTGATGGCTGGAGCGGCGCCTGCATAGGTTCGGGCCTATGCAATACGACGATGGACGCCGTTAAAGACGTAAGCGCCAGCTTCAGCTTGCAGCAGTTCGCACTGACCCTCAATAAAACCGCCAATGGCGGCAGTATTGCCGGCAATGCAGGCTGTGCGCTGGGTTCGGCTACCTGCACGGCAAGCCTGGATTACAATACGGCGGTATCGCTAACCGCAACCCCTGCGGCAGGCTATGTGTTCAGCGGTTGGAGCGGAGCCTGCACGGGAACAGACGCTTGTAACGTGACCCTGGACAGCGCCAAAACCGTGACCGCGAATTTTGCAGTCGCGCCTACCGCCTACAGAGTGTCGGTGACGGTGAGCGGTGCCGGCCGAGTAGTCAGCAAACCCGGCGGCGTTAGCTGCCGCAAAGGAACCTGCAGCAAGTCTTTCAAGGCCGGTAAAACCGTAACCCTGACCGCCAAGCCGTCCAGAAAGCATGCGTTTAAAAACTGGTCAGGCAGTGTTTGCGAAGGCTCGACTTCGAAGAAATGCAGTGTGCCCGTGACTCAGAATCAAAGCGTTACCGCCGTGTTTAACTGACAGCCATCAAACAGACGCCTCTTGTCTTTCAAGAGGCGTTTTTTTGCTTGCCGCCGGGGGCGCTGATAAAAAGGTATTCTCCCGATACGGTTTTACCGATTATGAGGCTGCTAACGGGCGGCAACGCTTGCGGTCAAAAAAGGCTGAGCGCGTTTAGTCTGGGAAGTCAACTTAGGTTTTGCGTTACCTATATTGTGTCAAATCACACACTTCTTGTATGTCAAAGGACAATGTTTAATTAATTTCTCCGGCTGAATGCTGGTGCCACAAGACCAAATCAATAACTTATTAAGATTGGCATAAATCATGCCGTCTATTTATTGGGAACTTCGATCATTTGCGTATGATAAATTCATAATATTCATTTTTACAAATCTTATAGAAATTGCGGATAATAAACTCCTAATAGAGATGACCGGCCAACAGTATGGTATCAAGCGCCGCATTCGGTGATTTTCCTAAGCAAAAAAGAACTTTGACGTCAGCCGTCGTGATCATTCAGCCATGCGCAATTCCACGCTATTTTTTTACTGCCTGAGCGCCGAGGTTCTTGTCCTGGGCCTGCTTCTCGTGCATGCGTCGGTTCGCGAAGGCGCGGCGCAAGACAGCCTGAATGAAAAATCCGCGCTGGTCAAGCGGCTGGGACTGACCGACTTGTGTCTGTTTACCGAGGCGCGTTACACGCGGCATCTGTCCCAGGCCGATTTGAACACCCCGTTTCAGGATCATCCCCTGTCCCTCGAACATTTCCCTTCCGGCTCCTTCACCCAGCCACCGACAGGAGTCACCCAAAGCCGATGAATGCCTGGATTGAAAAGCAACGCTACATCATCGATTTCACGATTTCCTCGCTGCTGCGCCGGAAAGTGAAAAACCTCGGCTTGCTGGCCTTGTACACGCTGATCGTGTTCATTCTGGCCTCGACGATGTTCTTTACCTATTCGATCAAGAAGGAAGCCTCGCTGATCCTGAAGGGCTCGCCGGAAATCGTCGTGCAAAAAATCCTCGCCGGGCGGCACGATCTGTTTCCGGTCGGTTATATCGACACGATCAAACAGATTCGCGGCGTCGTTGGGGTCGAAAGCCGTTTGTGGGGTTATTACTACGACAGCCTGGTCGGCGCGAATTACACCCTGTTGACGCCGCCCAAAACGGCGGCGGGCGAGTCCCACGCGAAAACGGCAACCGTCGAAGGCGAGGCGGGTGATGCGGACTCAGCGGCATCGTCGAAGCCCTTGTTCGAATTGAACGGGGCGAAGCTGGAGCCCGGCACCTTGATCATCGGCAACGGCATCGCGCGCCTGCGCAAACTCACTCGGGACGATTACATGCCGTTTCGCGCCTTCGACGGCACGATCATGAACCTTCGCATCGCCGGCACGCTGTCGTCGCAATCCGAACTGGTGTCTTCCGACCTGATGCTGATTACCGAGGACGATTTTCGGAAACTGTTCGGCATCGACAGGCAGCATGTGACCGATGTGATCGTGACGGTCAAAAACCCGAGCGAAGTCGCCACCGTCGCGGCGAAGATCAAGAAGCGCCTGATCGACTCGCGGCCGATCATCCGCGACGAGATTTTGCGCACCTACGACTCGATCTTCAACTGGCGGGGCGGCATGATGATCGTGGTGTTCTCGGCGGCGGTGCTGGCGTTCGTGATCTTTGCCTGGGACAAGGCGTCCGGCCTCAGCGCGGGCGAGCGGCGCGAGATCGGCATCCTGAAGGCGGTCGGCTGGGAAACGTCCGATGTGATTCTGATGAAGTTCTGGGAAGGCGCGATCGTGTCGCTGAGCGCATTTTTCGGCGGCGTGATCCTCGCCTATGTGCATGTCTTTTTCACCGGCTCGCTGGTGTTCGAGCCGGCCTTGAAAGGCTGGTCGAGCCTGTATCCGAATTTCGATCTGACCCCATTTATCAACGCGGAGCAGTTGACCACGCTGTTTTTCCTGACCGTCGTTCCCTACACCGTCGCGACGATCGTGCCGATCTGGCGCGCCGCGACGATCGATCCCGATTCCGCGATGCGGCATACCGGAGAATAAGCCATGATCGAACTGGTCAATGTCAAAAAAGTGTTCAACGCCGGCAATCCGAGCGAGTTTTCGGCGCTGAACAGCGTGAATCTGTGTATTGCGGAGAATCATGTGACCGTATTGAAAGGGCCGAGCGGCTCCGGCAAGACCACGCTACTCAGCATCGTCGGCTGCATGAGCCGGCCGTCCGCAGGGAGGGTCAAATTGAACGGGCGCGAAATCACCAGTCTGCCCGAACGCTTCCTGACCGACATTCGCCGCAAGACCTTTGGCTTCATCTTTCAGCAGCCGAACCTGATCAAGGGCATCTCGGTGCTGGAAAACGTGATGCTGCCGGCCTATCCGCTCGGCGAAAAGCGCTCGCAGTTGCGGATCAAGGCGCTGCACGGCCTGAACGAACTGAACCTGTCGAGCAAGGCGAACGCGAAGGTGGAATGGCTGTCCGGCGGGGAGGCGCAACGGGTTTCTATCGTGCGCGCGCTGATCAACGATCCCGGCATCATCATCGCCGACGAGCCGACCGCGCATCTCGACACCAAGCTGTCGTACCGCTTCATGGAAATCATCGAAAAATTCAAGGCGGAAGGCAAGACGGTGATCATCACCAGCCATGATCCGTTGGTCTATGAGGCCGCGATGGTGGACCGGGTCGTCAATCTGCGCGACGGCAGGATCGAGGACATGCCGGCGTGATCCTGCATCCGACCGTGATCGCGAATCTGTTGGCGTCCTACGTCAGCAGTTTCATGGTGGTTTACGCGGCCTACTTTGGCGCGCAAATCATCCGGCATTGGGACATTCAAAGCGGGGATGAATTGCAGCTGACGCTCGAACGCAAGACCTATCTGATCTCGACGCTGCTCGGTTTTGTCTTCGCGCTGCAACTGTTGTCGCTGTTCCTGTTCGTGTTCACGGCCGACACGCTGTGCCCCTTGTTCGTCGGCGCGATGTGCGCGGCCGGCACCTTGAACGTGAATGCGTTCGGCTACCCGACGCTGGTGCTGAAGATCGTCAACTTCATCCTCGCCGGCCTCTGGCTGGTCTTCAATCATGCCGACAACCAGGGCTACGACTATCCCTTGATCAAAAAGAAATACGGGCTGCTGGCGGTCATCGCGCCGATCATCGTGGTCGAGATGCTGATCGAAAGCGCCTATTTCCTGGACATGAAGGCGGATGTGATCACCTCCTGCTGCGGCAGCCTGTTCAGTTCGGAGAAGGAAGGGGGGCTCGGCTCCGAAATCGCTTCCTTGCCGGCCAAACCGATGATGTGGGTCTTTTACGGCACGATGCTGTGCGCTCTGATCGGCGGCCTCTTTTTCTATCGGAAAGGCAAGGGCGGCTATCTCTATGCCGGGCTGAGTCTGGCCGCGTTCGTCATTGCGTTGGTTTCGATCGTCTCGTTCATCTCGCTCTATATCTACGAACTGCCGACACATCACTGTCCGTTCTGCATCATTATGGAAGACTATCACTACATCGGTTATCTGCTGTACATGCTGCTGTTCGGCGCGGTCGTCTCGGGTATCGGCGCCGGTGTGCTGATGGCTTTTATCGAGGTCGAGAGCCTGAAGCGCGTGCTTGGCGCTTACATATCCCGGCTGACGCTGGCCTCGGTCCTTTTATACGCGGTGTTTACCGCCCTGGTCACTTATCAAATCCTTGTTTCCAATCTGGTCATGTAACGATGCCTACCCGTATTCAGCTTCATTCTTTGCGCCTGCCGGCTTTGATTTTGTTGCTCAGCATTGCTGGCGCGAGTTACAGCGGCGACGGCGAGGTCACGATCAAGAAAACCGACCGCTGCCCGGTCTGCGGCATGTTCGTTTACAAATACCCGAAATGGGTCGCGCGCATCGTGTTTCAAAGCGGCGAGGCCTTTTTCTATGACGGCGCGAAGGACATGTTCAAGCATATTTTCGATACCGCGAAATACACGCCCGGCCAATCGGCGGACAAAATCCAGAGCATTTATGTGACCGATTATTACGAGGTCGAACTGATTGACGCGAAAACCGCGTTTTACGTGATCGGCTCCGACGTGTTGGGGCCGATGGGGCATGAACTCTTGCCGTTCAAGGATCAGGAGGCGGCGCAGGAGTTTCTGGAAGACCATAAAGGCAAAACGATCCTGCGCTTTCAGGACGTGACGCCGGCCGTGATCGAGTCGCTGGATCGCCGCTCATGAAAATCGGACCCTGGCTGTTGTTGGCCTTTGTTGCCTTAGCCTTGCTGAGCGCATGCGGCAAGAAAGGGAGCTTGCAGATCGGCGATACTGTGCCGACGGTCACGCTGGCCGACTTGCAGGGCAAGCCGTTCACGCTGCCAAAGGATGTGCGCGGCAAGGTCGTGCTGATCCGTTTCTGGGCGATCGATTGCGGCTTTTGCGAGAAAGAAAAATTATTCACGCTCGAAAGGTTCTATCAAAAATACAAGGACCGGAGCTTCCTGCCGGTCGCGGTCAACGTCAGTCCGGTCGAAAAAAACGACGCACGCTTCGAACCATTCAGGCAACTGACTTATCCGCTGCTGGTCGATCAATACGGCGCGGCGGCCAAACAATTCGGCGTGAAATTCCTGCCGGCCACGGTCGTGATCGACGAGGAAGGCATACTGCGCGGAAAAATCAGCGGCGAAGCCGAGGCGGATGCCTTAGAAAAGCTTTTTACCACAGTCCTGAACAAGGGAGGTTTTTATGAAAGCGGTAATTAACATAGCGATACTGCCGGCAATAGGCTTGTTTCTGTTGCTGTCTGCCCAAGTCCGGGCAGAGGAACATCAACATGAACGGTCAAGTTGCAGGGTTTGCGGCATGTATATCGACCAATACCAAAAGAGCGCCGCCGAACTGGTCTACAAGGACGGCAAAAAGGAATATACCTGCGGCGTCGCTTGTATGTTGCGCGAAGTCGAGGATGCCGGCGGCATCTCCGCGTTCGCGTCGGTCAAGGTGCATGACTGGGTCTCCGGCCAGCTGATCGATGCGGAAGAGGCGACCTATGTGGTCGGCAGCAAGGTGATTCCGGACATGGTGCCGAACTACATCGCTTTTGCGAAGCGGGACGAGGCCGAAGCGTTCGCGGCCAAGGAAGGCGGCGATGTGATCGATTTCAATATCGCTTACCAGGACATATCGCCGGTCGGCACGACCGCGCCGTTCCGGATCCGCACCGCGGTGACGCCGGGCAAGGGCAACTTCAGCGTCGGCATGGTTTACGGCTATACCGAGAAGGACCGGGTCAAGGTCGGCTCCGCCAGCAGCAAGACGCCGGGGGATTTCATCGGCGCGAACAAGGCGCAACCGCGCGCGCCGAGCAAGCTCGAAGGCCATCAACAGGCGCTGATCATGAACTATTCGCCAACCGATGATCTGGCGCTGTTCATCAATGTGCCCTGGTTGGAGCGGAGAACCCACACCTTAACGCAAACGACAACGCCAGCCGGTTCGACATTCGGCGAAACGATAGGCAATGAAAACGGCATCGGCGACATTACTCTGGAGGGACGTTACAATGTGTGGCGCAGCACGCGTTGGGACAAATTTGTCAGCGTGCTGCTCGGCACGACCTTGCCGACCGGTCAGTTCAGCGCAACGCGGGCGCTCGATCCGATCAGCGGAAAACAGCTGGTTACTACCGGCCCCGCCCTGCAATTGGGCAAGGATACCGCGACCTTTACCGGCGGCCTGTTGTACTCGCAGCGCTGGAAAGACTTCTGGTTGCATACGTCCGCGCTCTATACGGCCAACCCCAAAAACGACGATAACTACGCCTTTGGCGACGTGGCTGCGGTCGGTTTGGCATTACACTATACGCCAAACTATGATTTGATGTTCGGCGTGGAAGTGGACGCAAGTTACACCGAGAAAAGCATAGATAATGGCGTCAAGATCGGCAACAGCGGCGGTACGGTCACCAATCTTGCGTTTGTCGGCGACTATCGCTTCCTGAACGCCTTCGGCGGCAATTTCAAATTGCGCGGTTCGGTCGGTTTGCCGATCTATGAAGACCTGAATTCGAAGGATGTCGTCAATCCAAGAGGCCAACCTTTTCAGCAAGTGCAGTTGGGTGACGGCTTCTTCGCGAACCTGGCGGTCCAATGGACCTTCCGCAGCGCGCCGGATTATTGACCCTTCCTCAAGCTTCGTCCCGCCAGGCGCTAACGCCGGTGGGACGAAAATGAACCTGAACCATGCGAAAACTGCCGATTTCAATTTTGCTTTTCTGCCTGCTATTTTGGCCGGCATGCGGGGTCTTCGGGGCCGATGAGACGGAATTGCTCGATCCCGAGGCGGCGTTTGAATTGACGCATGCGGTCAAAAATTCCGGGACGCTAAGGTTTTCCTGGTCCATTGCCGAGGGCTATTATCTCTACCGGCATAAATTCAAATTTGCCTCGCAAACCCCCGGCATCGAGGCGGGGAGCCCGGTTTTGCCGAAGGGCGAGGTCAAGCAGGATAAATTTCTCGGCACCGTCGAGATCCTCCGCGACAACGTGACGGCCGAACTGCCGCTTCGGCGCCTGGACCCCAAGGCAAACCGGGTCGTGATCGATCTGAGCTATCAGGGCTGCGCCGAAAACCGCGTTTGTTATCTGCCGATTCACAAAACCGTGGCGTTCGACCTGCCGGAGGCCGGCGATGCCGCGGCGGGCAGCATCATGCCGCCGGTTGCCGCGGAGCCGGAGCGGATCGCGGCGGTGTTGGCGGGGCATTCGCTCGGCCTGATCCTGCTGAGCTTTTTCGGTTTCGGCCTGCTGTTGGCATTTACCCCCTGCGTTTTTCCGATGATTCCGATCATCTCCGGCATCGTGATCGGCGACGGCGCAGAACTGACCACGCGGCGGGCCTTCGGCCTGTCGCTCAGCTATGTGCTCGCCTCCGCGCTGACCTATACCGTTTTCGGGATTTTGGCCGCGCTGTTCGGACAGAATCTGCAAGCCTTCTTCCAGCAGCCCTGGGTGCTGATCGGCGCGAGCGGGATCTTCGTGCTGTTGGCGCTGTCGATGTTCGGCTTGTTCACGTTACAGATGCCTGCCTTCATTCAAACCCGAATCACCTCGATCAGCTCCCGGCAACGGCGCGGCAACTGGCTGGGAGCGGCGATGATGGGGATGCTGTCGGCGCTGACGATCGGTCCGTGCGTGACCGCGCCGTTGGCCGGCGCGCTGATCTATATCGGCCAGTCGGGCGATGCGCTGCTCGGCGGCCTGGCGCTGTTTTCCTTGGGCCTGGGCATGGGGCTGCCGCTGCTCCTGATCGGCACCTCGGCCGGACGCTTGATGCCGCGCGCCGGCGCCTGGCTGCATGTCACGAAGACGGTCTTCGGCGTGGGGCTGCTGGCGGTCGCGATCTGGCTGCTGGGGCGCATCCTGCCGTCTTCGGTGATGTGGGTGTTGTGGAGTTTGCTGCTGACCGTGCCGCTCTTGTATCTGGGTTCCAAAAAACTCTGGAAGGTCACCGGAGCGATCGTCTTCATCTATGGCTTGTTACTGCTGGTTGGCGTGATGACCCGTCCGCAGCGCGATTATCTGGCAGTGTTATGCACGGCGGCGGTTGCCTGCCAGGCCGAGCCGCTGGCCTTTCAACACGTCGAGACCGCGGCCGGCCTGCAACAAAAGCTGGCCGAGGCCGGGAGGAAAGGCCAATGGCTGATGCTTGATTTCCATGCCGACTGGTGTGTATCCTGTCTGGAGATGCAGAACCTGACTTTTTCCGATCCGAGGGTGCGCGCGGCATTGTCGGCATTGACGCTGGTGCAGGCCGACGTGACCGAGGAGGGCGCGGCGGCACGGGAACTGCTCCGGCGCTTTCAGCTGGTCGGACCGCCCGCGATCCTGTTCTTCGGGCCGGATCAGCGGGAGCAAAAAGCATTCCGGATCGTCGGCACTATGGACAGCGAGGCCTTTCTGACGCATATCGAAAGGCTTACCACGACAGAAACCCGGTGATGCGGGCACGCTGCCATTAATTTAAGCGCTTCCTCGTAAAACTTAATCGTAGGCTGAGCGAAGCCGAAGCCAACAAATCGCTTCGACTTCGCTCAGCGAACCGAACGGCTTAACTTAATGGCAAAGACGCATCAGCTTGCAAAGATCTATTATTTGATACCAGGAAACACACGGAAACCGCATGCAAAACGAGCAAAACCAAACAGAGAGCCTGACTGAAGATGATTTCGGCACCAAAACCGACGCCCTGATCAAATTGGGCCTGATCACGGTCGGCACCCAGATCGCCACGGAGGTGGTTCACCGCGTCGCGCGCTACCCTCTGGTGGTGTTCGGTCTCGGCGTGGCGGCGGGTATCTATGCGCACAAGGAGCGCAAAAAGATCATCCGCACGGCCCGGCAGCTACAGCATCAGGGGAAAAACCTGCTGCCTTTCCAATCCGGCGATAAATGAGGCGCGCTTTTCCCAAAATGCCGAGTTAACCGGCCTGTTCTAAACTTTCAGCCAATAACCCACCCCGGATTCGGTCAATAGATATTTGGGCTGAGCCGGGTCGGATTCGAGTTTATGCCGGAGTTGGCTCATGTAAATCCGCAGATAATGCGGGCTTTCGATGCTATTCGGCCCCCAGACTTCTTTTAAAATCTGCCGATGCGTCAATATCTTGCCGGCGTGTTTGACCAGCACCGCCAGCAGCCGGTATTGAATCGGCGTCAGGTGAATTTCCTGATCGTCGTTGTAAACCCGGCGGTTGATTAAATCGACATGGAGATTGCCGGTCACGAACACGCCGGCCTCGGTTTGTTCGGGAGGGATGGCGGCATGGCGCAGCGCCACGCGGATACGGGCCAAGAGCTCGCCGAGACCGAAGGGTTTGGTCAGGTAGTCGTCCGCGCCGGCATCGAGCGCTTCGATCTTGTGCGCTTCGGCACTGCGCGCCGACAGCACGATAATCGGCATTTCGGACCAGGCGCGGACCGCCTTGACAACGTCCACGCCGTTCATGTCCGGCAGTCCCAGATCGAGTATGATCAAATCGGCTTTGCGGCTATTCGCCTCGATCACGCCCTGTTTTCCGGTTGCCGCTTCGAACACTTCAAAACCGTGCGTGTCGAGCGCGGTGCGTAAAAAACGGCGGATCGGGGGGTCATCCTCGATCACGATGATTTTGAGTTTTAGCGCGGTCATTTTTGATTAGGACTCAGAGCCCGATTCATTCTTCCTGTGCGACGGCCGGGGGCTGAAGGTCGAGCGGCAATAGGAAAGAAAAAATCGCGCCGCCATCGGCACGGTTATGGGCGCGGATCGAGCCGCCATGCACCGCGACGATCGCACGGCAAATCGCAAGTCCCAGGCCGACACCGCTTTGCGCGGTTTCGTCATGCAGCCGGTAGAATTTTTCGAACAGACGGTTTTCGAGTCCCGCCGGAATCCCCGGGCCGCGGTCGGCGAGCGAAATTTCGACCCAATCGTCGGACATTTCCGCTGCAATTTCCAAAGGGCTGCCGGCCGGCGTATAACGCAGGGCGTTCTCCAAAAGATTCGTCAACACCTGTTCGATCATCACCGCATCGGCATAAATCATCGGAATACCGGGCGGCAAAGTCACCTTGACCTGACGGTCGCTGGTCCGTTTGTCGAAACGGGTTAACACGGTGCCGATAATCTCTTCCAGGGGATACCATTCCTTGTGCAACTGAATCGTACCGGCATCGAGCCGCGCCATGTCGAGTATATTGCTGACTAGATTCGACATGCGCCTCGCCTCGTCGTAAATCGCGCGGCTCACTTCGATCTTGTCTTCGGCTTTCAAACTGCCGTCGTCTTCCGCGAGAATGCTCGCGGAGCCGACGATCGTCGCCAAGGGCGTGCGGAGGTCATGCGAGATCGAACTGAGCAGCGAGTTGCGCAGGCCTTCCGTTTCGATTTGCAACTGCACGATTTTCGCTTGTTCGGCAAGCCGCAAGCGGGTTACCGCCTGCGCGATCAGCCGCAAAAATGTAGCGAGCAGTTTTTGCTGCTCGGGCAGAAATACCCGGCGCAGATTGACCGGCACCAGCGCCAGCACGCCGAGCACGGTGCTCCCGTCATCGGTCGGAAAATAGATCGCCTTTGCGCCGGGCAAGGTCGTCGTGCCCTGGCCGGCCATTTCGTTATGATCGAAGACCCATTGCGCGACGCTGAGATCGGCGCCTGAGAGTGATTCAGGCATGCCCGGTTCATTTGGATAGATCATGCGTCCGCTCGCGTCCGGAAAAAGTATCACGTTGCGGCTGCCGAATTCGGCATGAATGTGGCGCGCCGCGGTGCGTACGATCTCCGTCTCGCTCTCCGCCGCCGCCAGATCCTTGCTCATCGCATACAGCACCGAGGCCCGCCGCTCGCGGTGCGCGGCGACCTTGGCCTGGGAGCGTACATTCGCAGTCAGATTGCTGATCAGCATCGCGACGATCAGCATCGCGCTGAGCGTGACCAGATATTGGGTGTCCGAGACCGCAAAGCTGTGAAAAGGGGTCACGAAGAAAAAATCGAATACGAGGACGCCGAGAATCGACGCAAGCACCGATGGCCCTCGGCCGAAGCGCGCGGCGATCAGCGCGACGCCGAGCAGGAAAATCATCGCCAGGTTCGATTGCTCGAAGCTCCCGTGCATCAACCGGGCGAGCACCGCGCTGATCAAGGTCACGCCGACCGCCCAATAATAACCGAGATAATAGCCTTTTTTGCGGGATTTCGAACGTTGCAGCAAACCCGGCAACACATCTCTGCGGCGCGCGGCCAGTAGCGGAGCATCCTCTTCTTCCCGCGATTTTTGCGGGCTGCCGAGCAAATAAATATTGATGTTGTGCGCCTCGCCGATCAAGGTGTCGACGACCGAGCCCAGCACAAAGCGCCGCCAGCCGCGGCGGGACGGTTTGCCCATCATGATCTTGGTCACGTTTCTGTCGCTGGAGAATTTGATGATCGCTTCGCTCATATTCGGCGAACTCAGCGTGGCGGTTTCCGCGCCAAGCTGTTCCGCGGTGCGTAAAACACGCAGCACCGCATCGCGCTTTTCGGCGGGGAGGCGCTGCAATTCGGGGGTTTCGACATAAACCACGATCCAGTCGGCGCGCAGGCTGACTGCAAAGCGCTTGCCGGCCCTGACCAGCCGTTCGGCCAGCGCATTAGGACCGATGCAGACCAGAATCCGTTCGCTGACCTGCCAGACCTCGCGAATCGCATTGTCTTCCCGGTAATCGAGCATCTGCGCATCGACCCGGTGCGCGGTTTGCCGAAGCGCCAATTCCCTGAGCGCGATCAGATTGCCCTTGCGGAAAAAATTGCGGATCGCTTCCTGCGCCTGCTGCGGCAGATAGACCTTGCCTTCCCTGAGCCGTAGCAGCAGTTCATCGGGCGGCAGATCGACCAGTTCGACCTCGTCGGCTTCTTCGAAAACGGTATCCGGCACGGTTTCCCAAATGCGGATGCCAGATATTTGGCCGATGTCGTCGTTCAGGCTTTCGAGATGCTGCACGTTCAACGCGGTATAAACGTCGATGCCGGCATCGAGCAATTCCTCGATGTCCTGCCAGCGTTTCGGATGGCGCGAGCCCGGCGCATTCGTATGCGCGAGTTCATCGACCAGAATGATTGAAGGGCGCCGCTTCAAGGCCGCGTCCAGATCGAATTCGCGCAGCACGGTGCCGCGGTAATCGATTTGTTTGGCCGGCAAGACGTCCAGGCCTTCCAGCAAGGCCTTGGTTTCCTCGCGGCCGTGGGTTTCGACCAACCCCACGACCACATCGAGGTTTTCCGCTCGCCTTTCGCGCGCCGCCAGCAGCATCGCGTAGGTCTTGCCGACGCCCGCCGCGGCGCCGAAAAAGATTTTCAAGCGCCCGCGCCGGGCCTTCGCCTGTTCCCGCGCGACGCGGGCCAGGAGTTCATCGGGGTCGGGGCGTTCGATGCTGGACATCCGTGGGCCTCACAGCCAGCCGATGCTTTTGAGGCGGCGATGCAGCCAGATACAGCCGATGGTCACGATCAAGAGCGTTGCCGGGTAGGCATAGCGCCAGTTAAGTTCCGGCATATGCTTGAAATTCATCCCGTATAAGCTGAACACCATCGTCGGTACCGCCAAAATCGCGCCCCAGCCGGCCAGCCGTTTGACGACTTCGTTCTGGCGCACCGTCGCCATCGTCAAATGCACCTGCATCGCGTCGTTCAGCATATCGCGCATGCCGTCGACGGCCTGGTGGATGCGTTGCGCGTGATCGTGCACGTCGCGGAAATAAAAGCGCGTTTCCTTCGGGATGATGTGCGTATGAAAACGCATCAGTTCGCTGCAGATGTCAAGCCACGGCATCGTCGCACTTTGCAGCAGCAGCAAATCGCGCTTTAGGTCGTAAAGCTGTGCGAACGTTTCACTGCGGAAATCCTTGTCGAAAATATCCGCTTCGAGTCGTTCGAGTCGCTGTCCTAAGCCTTCGGCAACCGGCAGATAATGATCGACGATGAAGTCCATCAGCGCGTACAGCGCAAAACCGGGACCCTTGGCCAACTGCTCCGGCATGTTCTCGCAGCGCTCGCGCACTTTCGTATAACTCAAGGACGATGAATGCCGCACCGAAACCAAAAAACGCGCGCCGATGAAGAAGTGGGTTTCGCCGAATGAAACCTGCTGGTCTTCGGTCAGTTGCGCGGTCCGCAATACCAGGAACAGAGAGTCTCCATACTCTTCCAGTTTCGGCCGTTGATGCGCCGAACAGGCGTCTTCGATGGCCAGTTCATGCAATCCGAACTCTTTCTGGATTTTTGCCAGCAAGACCTTATCGGCTTCGCGCAGCCCGAGCCAGACGAAGGTTCCCTCTTCGGCAAGCACATCGCTGATCGCCTCCAACGTGATCGCGCCTATGCGTTTGCCGTGCCTGTAGGCCACACAGTTCATCACCATCGAAGGATCGATGGGGTGCTCCGGAAACGCAAAATTCAATTGCGGGTTTTCCATATCTCAGTCTGAAGCCTCATTCATAATTTTTATGGCTGATGTATTCACGCCGTGCCCTGAGGAAGGGATTAGGCTACTCTTATTTTGGCCGATTTGAACTGTTGCGCCGTATTTATTCAATCCCCTTTTTTGAACGGGGCAGTGAATAATTACCCTGAGGTTGGACTGTCTCCTTGAGGGCGGCGAGGATCTCCTGGCATTGTGAAGCAATCAACCTTTTTTTCCCAAGGGAGAGTTCCGCCGACTTGATATTCGTATTCAGCCGGGAAAGCCTTAAAACCTCCCGGGTCAAATCCATAAATCGACCATATGCGGCCTCTGCGGCCTTCAGGTCTTCATCATCGCTGAGTCCTTCAAGGCGATCAAGAGACCCAAGAGCCTTCCTGGCCAATTCGTCATAAAATTGAATGCGTTGCTCGATCTGATCCATCGCTTGATCGTCCGTCTCTTCAATATGCGGTTTGTGAAGAGCGAAGACGTTCAGGCTGGCCGTGAGCGCTTCATACGAGTGCATGACGGCATCGTTACACTGGCTGCGGTGTGTGTATCGTTGGATGAGGCGGTTCAAGCTCTCTTCAAAACGCTGCATTTCTTCAGCGCATTGCGTCGCGGAGATCTTCTGGGCCTTGAAATTGGTGTTCTGAGTTGCAAGATTCAGAATCGTTTCGTCTAATTTCTTATAGTGCGACCAGCAAGAATTGAACTCATTCATCATCCCTGTCTCTCGAGGGAGTTTCTCTCGATAAATGATGGATTCGATTTCCTTCCGACTGTTTTCTACGCGATCGGCAGCCTGGCGAGCTTGGGCGGCGAAATCTTCCGATGCCTCATCGGTAATGGCAAGTACGGCGTTTTTTTCGGCCTCAACGGCTTCGAGAAGATGAATCTTCATCGTTGATAACAAATTAACCTTCATAAACTGCGTCTCGAATGGATTAGCCCCCTCTCGATAAACAAAGACAAAGAGGGTGAATGCCGCCAAGACCGCAAAAGCCAGTATCCAGGGCAAGAAATCATATAATCTTCTCTTCGTTTTTTGTTCCATACTCCAGCCTCTAGTTTTCGTTTAAGTTCGCTTCTACTGCATGGCGTTCAATGCCAGATTTAAGGTCAGGACGTTAATCCTGGGCTCTCCTAAAAAGCCCCATTGTCGGCCCTCGGTATGCATCCGCACCATTTCTTGAAGCTTCTTCGGATCGATATGGCGCGCATTGGCGATACGTTTGATTTGGAATTCCGCGGCTGCCGGACTGATATGTGGGTCCAATCCGCTGCCGGAAGCGGTGACCAGATCGACCGGAACCGGGGCTTTATTTTCAGGGTCGGCCGCCTGCAAAGCCTCGATCCGGTGTTTCACTGCATCCGCCAGCGCCGGATTAGTCGGGCCTAAATTGGAGCCGCTGGATGCTCCCGCGTTATAGGGGTAGGGTGCGGTAGCCGAAGGCCGGCCCCAAAAGTAGCTATTGCCGCTGAACGGCTGCCCGATCAACGCCGACCCCACCGCTTTATCTTGCTTATCCCTCAGGATGCTGCCGTTGGCCTGATTGGGGAAAAGCACATGTGCAAGCCCCGTCACCAGAGCCGGATACATAACACCGGTCAGCAAGGTCCAGATCAGTAACATCATAACCGCAGGTTTGATAAGTTTAATCATGTCTAGCACCATATTAGAGTGAGTAGGACGGATAAGCGGATTGCATCCACCTTTGGCCTTTACACAAGGCCCAGTTCGACCAGAAGCAAATCGATCGCCTTGATGCCGATAAACGGCACGATCAGTCCGCCGACGCCATAGATCAGCAAATTGTTTTGCAGCAGCATGTCTGCGCCGACCGGCTTGTAGCGGATGCCTTTCAATGCCAGCGGAATCAGCGCGATGATGATCAATGCATTGAAAATCACCGCCGACAGGATCGCGCTATCCGGCGTCGCGAGCTGCATCACGTTCAAGACATTCAGCGCCGGATAGGTCGTGGCAAAAGCGGCCGGAATGATCGCGAAATATTTCGCCACGTCGTTCGCAATGCTGAAGGTGGTCAAGGCGCCGCGCGTCATCAGCATTTGCTTGCCGGTTTCGACGATCTCGATCAGTTTGGTCGGATTCGAATCCAGATCGACCATGTTGCCGGCTTCCTTGGCGGCCTGGGTGCCGCTGTTCATCGCCACCGCGACGTCGGCCTGGGCCAGCGCGGGCGCATCGTTGGTGCCGTCGCCGGTCATCGCGACCAGGCGGCCGTCAGCCTGATGCTCGCGGATCAGCTTGAGCTTGGCTTCCGGGGTCGCTTCGGCGAGAAAATCGTCCACGCCCGCCTCGGCGGCGATCGCGGCGGCGGTCAGGCGGTTGTCGCCGGTGATCATGATCGTTTTGATGCCCATCTGGCGCAGTTCTGCAAAGCGCTCCTTGATGCCGCCCTTGACGATGTCTTTCAGTTCGATCACACCCAGCGCATGCGCGCCTTCCGCGACGACCAGCGGGGTGCTACCGCGGCGCGCGACATCGTTGACCAGCGTTTGAATCTCCTGCGGAAACTTGCCGCCCTGTTCTTCGACGTAGGCGCGGATCGAGTCAGCCGCGCCTTTACGGATCTGCCGGCCTTCCATATTGACGCCGCTCATCCGCGTCTGCGCGCTGAAATGTACGAAAGTGGCGCCCAAAGAATGCACGTCGCGCTCGCGAAAGCCGAATTTTTGTTTCGCCAGGATCACGATACTGCGCCCTTCCGGCGTTTCGTCGGCCAATGAGGCCAGTTGCGCGGCATCGGCCAAGTTCTTTTCGATGACGCCTTTGACCGGAATGAAGGCCGAGGCCTGGCGGTTGCCCAAGGTGATCGTGCCGGTCTTGTCGAGCAGCAACACGTCGACGTCGCCGGCGGCCTCGACGGCCCGGCCGGAAGTCGCGATCACGTTCTTCTGCATCATTCGGCCGATGCCGGCGACGCCGATCGCCGACAACAGGCCGCCGATCGTGGTCGGGATCAGGCACACCAGCAGCGCGACCAGCACCGTGATCGAGATCGGCTTGCCGGAACCGGCGCTTTCGACGCTGTACAGCGAGAACGGCAGCAGGGTCACGGTCGCGAGCAGGAATACCAGCGTCAATGCGACCAAAAGGATCGTCAGGGCGATTTCATTCGGGGTTTTCTGGCGCTTGGCGCTTTCGACCATTGCAATCATCCGGTCCAGAAAAGTTTCGCCCGGATTGACCGTAATTCTGACCACCAGCCAGTCCGACAGCACCCGCGTGCCGCCGGTGACCGAACTGAAGTCGCCGCCGGACTCGCGGATCACCGGCGCGCTTTCGCCGGTAATTGCGCTTTCGTCGACCGAGGCGACGCCTTCGATCACGTCGCCGTCGCCGGGAATGAAATCGCCGGCCTCGACCAGCACAACATCGCCGCGTCGCAGCGTCGAGCCGGCGATCTTGCTGTAGTTCGAACCGTAGCGCGGTTCGTCGAGTTTTTTCGCCGCGATGTCGCGCTTGGCGCTGCGCAGGAAAGCCGCCTGCGCCTTGCTGCGGCCTTCCGCGACCGCTTCGGCGAAGTTGGCGAACAACACCGTGAACCATAGCCATAAAGCGACCGCCAAGGTGAAACCCGGTTCGGCTTCGCCTTGCCCTCTGAGTGATTGAATCCATAAAAAAGTCGTCAGCAGACTGCCGATGTAAACGACGAACATCACCGGATTTTTCGCCTGCTGCCGGGGCGATAATTTGCGGAAGGCATCGAGCAGCGCTTCCTGTAAAATTTGCCGGTCGAATAACGCGGTGGAAACCGATTTTTTACGCATAAAATTCTCCAATCCAGCCTACGGTTCTTTTGCCATTTGCAGATGTTCGACGATCGGCCCCAACGCCAACGCGGGAACAAAGGTCAGCGCGCCCACCATCAGCACGGTGCCGATCAACAACGCCACGAACAGAGGCGTGTGCGTCGGCAAGGTGCCGGGGCTGACCGGCACGATCTTCTTCGCGGCCAGGGAGCCCGCGATCGCCAACACCGGCACGATCAGCCAATAACGCGCAAACAGCATCGCCAGACCGAGCATCAGATTGTAAAAAGGCGTATTCGCGGACAGTCCGCCGAATGCGCTGCCGTTGTTGTTGCCGGCCGACGAAAACGCATAGAGCGCTTCACTGAAACCGTGCGCGCCGGGGTTGAATAGCGAACTTTTACCGGCATCGATCATTACCGCGGCGGCCGTGCCGCCCAACACCATCAGCGGCGGAATCAGGATCGCGACGGCGGCCATTTTCATCTCAAAAATCTCTATCTTCTTGCCGAGATACTCCGGCGTGCGGCCGATCATCAACCCGGCCACGAACACCGCCACGATCGCAAACACGATCATCCCGTACAGACCGGAGCCGACGCCGCCGAAAATCACTTCGCCAAGCTGCATCAGCCACATCGGCATCATGCCGCCGAGCGGCGTGAAGGAATCGTGCATCGCATTGACCGAACCGTTCGATGCCGCGGTCGTCGCGACCGCCCAAAGCGCCGAATTGACGATGCCGAAACGGGTTTCCTTGCCTTCCATGTTGCCGCCGGCTTGGGTGTTCGACGGGTTTTGATCCGAGCCGAGAGTTGTCAAGATTGGATTGCCGTGCTGTTCGGCGGTGACGGTCACGAAGACCAGCGTAACAAAAACGATCGTCATCGCCGCTAGAATCGCCCAGCCTTGCCGGACATCGCCGACCATCATGCCGAAGGTGTAGCAGAGCGCGGCCGGAATCAGCAAAATCGCCAGCATTTCGAGAAAATTCGACAACGGCGTCGGATTTTCGAAAGGATGCGCCGAGTTTACGTTGAAAAAGCCGCCTCCGTTGGTGCCAAGCTGTTTGATAGCGACTTGCGAAGCCGCAGGACCCAGCGCCAGGGTTTGTTCATGCACGGCGATTTTTTCAAGCACCGGCTTGCCTTCGGCGTCTTTGAGAGGCTGTCCGTCGTCACCGAGCTTAGACTGCTCGTAGCGGGCCGCCTCGGTCAACGCGACGCTTTGATAGGGCTTGAAGGTCTGTACGACGCCTTGCCCGGCCAAAATCAATGCCAAGAGCAGCGACAGCGGCATCAAGATATAGAGCGTGCCGCGGGTCAGATCGATCCAGAAATTGCCGATCGTCTCCTGATTGCGCCGGATGAAACCGCGAATCAGCGCGACCAACACCGCCATGCCAGTTGCTGCCGAGACGAAGTTTTGCACGGTCAGTCCGAGCATCTGGGTCAGGTAACTCATCGTTGTTTCGCCGCCGTAGCCCTGCCAGTTGGTATTGGTTGCAAAACTGACCGCGGTGTTGAACGCCGAATCCGGGCTGACGGCCGGTAAATGCTGAGGATTGAACGGCAAATAAGCTTGCAGTCTTTGTAAGGCAAACACGGCAAAGAAACCCAATAGATTGAAAACCAGCAGGGCGGCAGCATATTCGGTCCAGCGCATTTCCTGTTTCGGATTGACGCCGCTGAGACGGTAGATCAGTCTTTCAACCGGGATAAGCCAGCGCATTGGCCTGATCGGCTTGTCCAGATAAATGCGGGCCATGTACCAGCCGAGCGGTTTCGCCAATGCCAGCAAAGCGGCGAGATAAACCGCGATTTGTAAAAAAACATTGCTTGTCATCAGAATTTCTCCGGAAAAAACAATGCAAAAGCAAGGTAAATGAAAATCACCAATGCGATGCCCGCGCTCAGGAGATAAAGCCCGCTCATGACGAACTCCTTAATTTTTCGAAGGCGTAGACCAAAGCGCCGGTCAGCAGGAAAAACCCTGCGCAAAGAAAGATAAATGCGATGTCCATACAAGTTCTCTTAAGATTCAGTACGGTTTGCAAAGCTACGGGGCCTCATCGGTGTCCGTAGGTTCCTCTTAACCTCTCAGTGTCGGGATGCAACAGAAAACAGTGATTCCCGGCTCGATCGGTTTGATTGCGGAATAGATTACGCATTCAAAAATAAAAAAGATGTAAAAATTGCTTCTATCTTTAGATGATTATGCTGCGAAAAAGTCATTTTGTTGTCCGCAATTGTGGCCGAACGTAAGACAACTTCCTGAACTCATCGACGCATTTTCGGTAGAATGCGCGCCTTTGTTGTTTGTTTTAACCATTTCACCATCCTGCCGTAGAGGGCAATGAATCCACCATCTCTCCCTATTAGTCCCTATCCCGCCGATTTGTCCCGCCGGGATTTACGGCGCATGATCCGTCTCGTCCGCCTGCTGCACAAATTGAGCGGCAATGCCGCCTACCGGAGCCATCTGGAGAGCCTATTGCCGGTAAGCGCGCGCTTCGATCCCGGTCATCATGCGGTGATGATGGGTTACGATTTTCATTTGGCCGAGGCCGGGCCGAAGCTGATCGAGGTGAATACCAATGCCGGCGGCATCTGGTATGCGAGCCTGTTTGATGATCCGGAAGCGGTCGAATTTCCGGCGCGGCTGGGCTCAAGGCTGCTGAAAACATTCTACGACGACTATGCGCGCTACCGGAATGCTCCCGATTTGCGCCCCCAAACCCTGGTGATTCTGGATGAAAAGCCGGCAGAGCAGCCGCTTTATGCCGAAATGCAGGTTTTTGCTGCGCTGTTCAACAAAGCCGGTATCGAGACGGTGCTCGCAGATCCCTCGGAGATTGCGACGCAAGAGGGCGGGCTTTATCTCAACGGCAAAGCGGTCGAGATGATTTATAACCGGCACTGCGATTTTTATCTGCAAACGCCGGAGATGGAACACATCCGCGCGGCCTACCTGCAAGGGCAGGTGTGCCTGAGCCCGAATCCCCATGCCTACGGCTTGCTGGCCGACAAGCGGCGGATGATGCTGTGGTCGCGGCCTGCCATCATGCAGGGCTTCGGGCTCTCGGACGCGGAAGTCTCGCTGTTGGCGGCGACGGTACCGGAAACCCGGTTGTTGGCCGAACTGACGACCGAGGAAGCCTGGGGCACGCGCAAACAATGGGTGTTCAAGCCCGAGACCGGCTATGCGAGCCGGGGCGTCTATGTCGGCGACAAGCTGACCAAACACAAGCTGGCCGAACTCGTGCATGAAGAGACCTTGATCCAGCGGCGGATTCCGCCTTCACTGACGTTAGGCGCGGACGGTCAATCCTTCAAGACCGATTACCGGCTGTTCGTGTATCGCGACCGGATTCTCGGCGTCGCCGCGCGGATTTATCAGGGGCAGGTGACCAACCTGCGGACCGAAAACGGCGGCTTTGCGAAGGTGCGGCTGATCGCCTGAGCCGCAAAGCGGCCGCATCGCCAGCGTTTTCAGATATTACGATTAATATCCACGAAAGGCAGACTCAAGAAAACCGCAACCCATTTCCCCATCCATTTTTTCGTGCCTTTCGTGTTTTTTGTGGACAATACGTAACATTAAATTCATTAAGCCGGGAATAATTAAACTATGTTATTTAACGCAGTCCAAATAAGTCAAATCACGCATCTCCATGAAAAAATAGGGAACTTGCATGATAGGCGGGAGACCGAGGTGGACGATTGTTCGGGAGGACGTCAACCAAAGTCAGTCCAAAGCCAGTAAAACCGGCCATTTGAGCGGGTGAGGGCAAGCGCCTTCGAAATTTTACGACTCTTTTGAAATTTTGGCATTGAATCTGCTTATTTATTGATAAAGCATTACTCTGTCATGAGGTCATAATAATGAGTCAACAATTAGCACAGTCCAAAGTCACAAAAACTTCCGGCAATAACGGCGCCTTGTTGTTGGGAACCGGTCTCGCGTTGGCGTCGATGATTCTAATTCCTGCCTTGGCAACCCGCATCGGGTTGGGTGCAAGCCTGACCGGCGCGCTCAGAATGGCGGTGATGAAAGCCGGCAATCAAGCGATCAGAAGCTGAGGCTTGCCCCGTTCATGGTTTCCCCTCAGGGTTAGTTCCCATGCTTGGCGCTCTTCGTTATACATCAGTGTCGTCATACTTGCCGGAGTGACGGATTTGTGTATAACGATGAGCGCTCGGTGCGGGAACTCGCCTAAGGACGCTCCGGCTGAGTAAGGCAAATCCCATGCCTACGCAGAACGTATCCTTTGAGCACGAAGGGGAATGATCAAGCCGAATTTCGGGAAGTTAATTTTTACCCTCTCTTCATTGTCATCCTTGCCCGGTTCGTACGCCGCAACGGTCGTGTGGATCGGGTTTTTTTGCTTGCCGCTATTTTTTTTAGAAAGGCATTGCGTCTGGTCGCCGAGTTTAGTAGCATTTTCCTACCACGTAATAAACTGATGTTGATATGAGCGAAATCGATAAGGCGTGTGATCTTTGCGGATTGCCGGTGTTGACCCCAGGTTTCAAGTTGCGCACGAAGGAGGGTGACAAGGATTTTTGTTGCGAGGGTTGCATGGGCATTTATCAGATGCTGCATGAGGATGATGTGCTCACGCTTGCCGATCAAACGGATCAAAACGATTGAGTTGCGTTTTTTCCAGCCCCTTCCTTGTCCCCCCCTATAAACAGATTTTCAGCAAAGCCGATGTTCACGGCAGCGTCCGTATGCCGTGCGGCAGTTGCCGGTCGGCGAAGGTTTTGGATTCAACTACAAGAGGAGTGTCGTGATGGCGCATGTACATGGCAAAGGCGTGATGAAGGAAATGAGTAAAGTCAAGGATTCCATGGGCAAGGAAATTGTGAAAGGCTCGATGGCTTCCGTTACCGTACATACAGGAGCAAAATTGATGAGTAAATTAACGAAATACCCCGTTCTGGTGTTTGGGGCCGGCGTCGTGGCCGGTATTTATGTGTATAAATACCGCAAGCAAATCATCGCGAGCGCCAACAAAGCGATCGATTCCGGCAAGGACTTTGTGTTGCAGCAAAAAGAAAATCTGGAAGACATCGTCGCGGAGACGCAGGAAGAGAGCTGACAAGCCGCAGGGTATTTCCCTTCCCCTTTTTTGCAGAGACGGGTGATTTCTCTTGATGAGGGAATCACCCGTTTTTGTCTATTCCGAGTGTTTTTTGACTTATGGCTATTCAAAAAGAGTTTGTATTACGCTATCGCGGGTCAGAGCACGTTCGTTTTGAAATACCTTCCGCGTTTTGTGACGAACAGATAGCTGAAGCGTTGACCGGACGGCTGTTGGCTGTGGACGGCGTTTACCGGGTTCATGTGTATCGAAGCCAGAGAAAATTGGCCATCCGTTATCAGGAAACGGTGCACGATTTCACGGGCCTGTGCAAATTGTTGTTCCGGATCGTCAGCGAACTGGAGAAAGAAGCGCTGGCGGAAGCCCGGCCGAAAGCCGTGCAGATCGCCAAGCAGCGCGTCAAGAACCGACTCAAGAATATCAAGGTCTTCCGCTGGTTCGGCAATAAATACGACGATGCGAAGGAAACCTTGCAGGCCGCGAAGATCGTGACCACGGGGCTGACCAAACCGGGGAAGTTTTTCAAGGACCCGGAAAAGATGGTGATCGATTTTTTGAACGACATGCTGGTGTTGTTCCTGATCCGTCTGCATTGGGACCACATCACCAAGGAATGGATTCCGCGTCCGTTCAGGTACCGCTACGAATGGATGGCGGCGTTTTATATGATTTATCTGTTGATGCGTTCGCGCCGGCCGAAACCTTAAGCGCCAGAAGATTCAGTAATGAGTAAGTAGGAATTATCGATGAACGATCTTGCCGCGACAGGCTACAGACATTTTCAGATACGGCATCAGCTGCAACGGCGGATACGGATCGTGGCGCCGATGTTAAAAAAGGACGACGAGCGTTGTTACATCCTCGAAATCCTGCTCAAAAAACGCGCCGAAATCAAACGGGTGCGTTCGACGCCGGCGCTCGGCACGGTCGTGATCGAATTCGATCCGAACCGTCTGCCGAAGGCGAATCTGCTGGTGATGCTGGATGCGGTGCTCGGCAATCTGGCCAGCAAGCCCAGTTCAAGCGGCCAGCGTAAAAAAGCCGATTTCTCGAACGGCGTGCAGGAAGTCGATCTGGCGATCGAAGGCATGACCTGCGCGTCCTGCGCGCTGCTGCTCGAAATGGTGTTCAATCGCGATGCGAAGGTCAAACAGGCCAGCGTCAATTTCGCGACCGAGACCCTGACCGTGGTCGGGCAATTGAACCGGGACGAGGTGTCGGCGAAGATCGCCAGCCTCGGTTACAAGGCTTATGCGATGGATACCTTGTCGCAACGCAAGAAACTGATCGAAAAGGAACAGTTCCGTATCCGCTCGGCCTGGCGGCGGTTTTTGTGGTCGGCCGTGATGAGCGCGCCGGTGATCGTGCTCGGCATGAGCATGGCGAAGTCGCGCCCGATGCACTGGCTGCAATTCATGCTCGCGACGCCGGTCGTGTTCGGCTCCGGCAAGCCGTTTTTCGACAAGGCGATCAGGCTGGCCAAGCACAAGGCCGCGAACATGGACACGCTGATCGCGCTCGGCGTCGGCGCCGCTTATGCCTTTAGCCTGTCGTCGTTCCTCCGGCGGCGCGGCCACATGTATTTCGAAGCGGCCGCCGCGATCATCGTGTTCGTGCTGCTCGGCCGTTACCTCGAAGAAAGGGCCAAGGGCAAGGCCGGCGAAGCGATCCGGCAACTGGTCGACTTGCAGCCGCAGACCGCGACCTTGATCCGGGACGATCGGGAAATCGTCGTCGATGTCGAAAGCGTCGCGGTCGGCGACATCCTGTTAGTGCGGCCGGGCGAGAGGATTCCGACCGACGGCGAGGTCGTGTACGGCATTTCGACCGTCGATGAGTCGATGGTGACCGGCGAAAGCATGCCGGTGGTCAAGGACGTCGGCCATCAGGTGATCGGCGGCTGCGTGAACGGCAACGGCGTGATGAGAATCCGCGCGACCGCGGTCGGCATGGATACGGTGCTGGCGGGCATCGTGCACATGGTCGATCAGGCGCAATCGGCCAAACTGCCGATCCAGAAACAGGTCGATCAGATTTCCGCGGTGTTCGTGCCGTCGGTAATGGCGGTGTCCGGGCTGACCTTTGCCGGCTGGATGGCGCTGGGCGCGCCGTTCGGCTTCGCGCTCGGCAATGCGATCACCGTGCTGCTGATCGCCTGCCCCTGCGCGTTGGGACTTGCGACGCCGGCGTCGATCATGGTCGGCACCGGCCAGGCCGCGAAGAAGGGCATCTATATCCGCAACGGCGAGAGCCTCGAAGTCGCGGCGAAGCTGAACGTGATCGTGTTCGACAAAACCGGCACGATCACCGAAGGCAAGCCGAAGGTCAGCGATCTGTTGAAAGTCTCGCGCCTCGGCGAGGAAAAGCTCGTGATGCTGGCCGCCTCGGCCGAGCGCAACTCCGAGCACTTCCTCGGCAAGGCGATCGTCGAGTATGCGCGCGAGCAGGGCATCGAACTCAAGGACTGTGCGCATTTCTACAGCGAACCGGGCCGCGGCATCGAAGCCGAAGTGGACGGCAAATCCTTGCTGCTCGGCAATCTGGCCTGGATGCGCCAGCGCGACATCGACGTACAGAATCTGGAAGCCGCGGCCGGCCAATTCGCCGAACAAGGCAAGACGCCGGTGTACATGGCGGTCAATAACAAGGAAGCGGCGGTGTTCGGCATCTCCGATCAGCCGAGGGCGCATGCGGCCGAGGCGATCGCGCGCCTGCATAGGCTCGGCGTCGAGACCGTGATGGCGACCGGCGACACCGAAAAGACCGCGCAGTTCATCGCGGCGAAGGTCGGTATTTTTGAAATCGTAGCGAATGCGAAACCGGAAGAAAAACTCGCGATCATTCAACGTCTGCAAGCGGAAGGCAAAGTCGTCGGCATGATCGGCGACGGCATCAATGACGCGCCGGCCTTGGCCGCCGCGAATGTCGGCTTTGCGGTCGGCAGCGGCACCGACATCGCGATCGAGTCGGCCGACATGACCTTGACTCAGGGCGACATCACCAAGGTGACCGATGCGATCGAGTTGAGCACCGACACGATCCGCATCATCAAGCAGAATCTGTTCTGGGCTTTCGGCTACAACACGATCGCGATTCCTGTCGCCGCGGTCGGCAGGCTGAATCCGATGATCGCCTCCGCCGCGATGGCCTTGAGCTCGCTGTCGGTGATTCTGAATTCGTTGCGTTTGAGTAAAAAATAGGGTTTTAGATGGATCATTCAATGATGGAACACGCGGCGATGGGGCACGCGGCGATGGATCACGGAGCGATGCACGGCATGGCCGAGGTCGTGAATGCGGCCGGCGGCTTCGATTACACGCTCGCCTTCATCGCCGGCTTCCTCGGTAGCGGCCATTGTCTCGGCATGTGCGGCGCGCTGGTATCAGGCTATTTCATGAATTCGGGCAAACAGCGCTCGTACTGGCCTTATCTGATGTATCAGGTCTCGCGCATCTCGGTCTATACCTTGATCGGCGTCACCGCCGCGCTGCTCGGCGTCGTGCTGGTGTCCGGCGGCCTGTTCGGCAAAATCCAGAGCATCCTGCAGATGATCATCGGCATCGTGGTGATCGGTCTCGCCTTCGGCATCCTGGGCTGGCTGCCCTGGCAAGGCTCGCTGCGCCTCTTGCCGTCGCAATGGCTGCGCAAAGGCTATGCGACCTCCAGGCAAAAAGGCCCGATCGGCGGCGCGATGCTGGCGGGCCTGTTGAACGGCATGATGCCGTGCCCGTTGACCTTTGCGATGGCGGTGAAGGCGACCACCGCGACGACCGTGCTCGAAGGCGGAGCCTTGATGCTCGCGTTCGGCGCCGGCACCCTGCCGATGATGCTGTTCATCAGCCTCGCCTTCGGCAAGATCAAGGCGAATATCCGCGGCCTGATGTACAAGGCCGCCGCCGCGATCATGGTGTTCATGGGCGTCAACACCTTCTACCGCGGTTTCGGTTTTTACATGGACCAGCATTTCAAGCATCACAATCACTATATGATGATGCAGGAATGGGTGAACGAGATGATCGCTTACCTGAATGAGTTGATCGCTTACTTTGGTGATTTGGTCAACAACATCCAAAATATGTAGGTCGCTGGTCCGGCTTCAAGCCGGATTTTGCGCGTAGGACAGCGCGTAGTCCGGATGTAGCGCAGCGGAATCCGGGAGTTACACTGCAGTTAGACGCATACCGATCGTTCAAATTAGTAACTAGTTGTTGGATTGTAAGTCTTGACCCCAACTTCTCTTAGGTCTTTTTTTGGGGTCTAATTTTAGTTATATGCTTAAGTAGATACCAATAAGGTAAGGTAATGTTAGAGATAAATGAAGTAGATATTAATGGTATAAAGTCTATATTGTCTGATAGGAATATCGAGTTCCATAAAGGTGTGGCGTATATAATGCCGGAATCTTCTAATGATGGAATAGATATAATTAACGAACATGCTCCCGACTTAAGAAAGGACCTTAAAGAATCAGGGATTGAATCTGTAGTCGTCAGAGGGGAAAATCATAACTATTTAGCACTCCGAAGTATCGACACAATTTTACCGTTGATATATGGAATACCCTTTGCTGTGTTTGCTAATTTTATTACAGATTGGATAAAAGATAACTTGGAAGAAAACAAAAAAGTTAGAGTTAAGTACATTAAAGAAGAGGGCGACAAATACAAGGAAATCATCATTGAGGGTACTGAGAGTGAAGTTAAAGAAGTTCTTGATCGTTTGAAGGAGCACTAGTCTTGAGTTCATTAGACGAACATCCAGCTTTCCAGGCAATATTAATGACCTTTGGTGGGGCTAACCCTAATGAAGTAGCCAAAGAATCTTGGGTTTCCGCACATGCCTTGATTGACAGAGTAGAAAATGAATTGTCACCATGCCCGGAGCTTGATCTAAGAACAGCGTTATCAAAGCTGTTAAAAGTCTTCTGGTTTCTCAAGGAAGAGCGGGTGCCCATAGCTCAAAATATGCATCAAATTGGTAAGTATCTAACTGAAAACTATCAATGTGAATTTAAATTCAAGGATGGCCATTACTATACTGATTGCCCAAATATGCTTTTACATAAAGATTTTGGGTTTAGCCTTCGAGGGTTTGAGAAATATACATGTTCAATATGTGGCGTTGATCCAATTGATTGCGATCACCGAACAGGAAGAAGATACAATGGAATTGAATGTACTGCCTTTGATGGGCGATGTAATATCTGCCTAAAAAATATAGATGATTGCGAACATGAAATCGGGTCTGAATATAATGATGTAGAAGCGGTTAAAGTGGTTTCGGACTTGGAAATTATCACATTTGATCTGGTGAAAGAGCCTGAAATGGTTTTTTCACGAATAACTGAAATACCCTATTCTAGGGAATTTATTACAAAAGGTTTGGCTAATGATCCTAACCTAAAAGAGTTTGAGTATGGGGTTTCTGTTCTTGACTGCCATCACTGCATTGATTGTAAGGGCTACGATCCCAAGGAAAATGAAGAATTGTTTAGAACCAACCCGTAAGGCGGAACGCGCTAGCGGTTCCGCCGTAGGATGGCGGATCGCCTGACGCGCTTACTCGTTTCCGTTCCGTGGCATGTCGCCGGGAGAAAACGGGTCAGGTCTTGCAATCACGCATCCGGTCTAACATTGCGCTCAACCGGAGCGCGGGGATAGTGCGGTTTTGTTTTTTGGCTTCCCGGGCCGCGCCCGGTTAGCTCTACGTTATGCCTGCTGGGGCACATGATCACACCTGAGCAAATTAGGGTTCTCTACGACAAGTATCTTGAGTTAATCAAGCTTGAGGTCGAGATATTTGGCGTAAAGCCAACTGAGGTTCGCCATCTGATAGGCAGGCTCGGCGAGTTCTACTGTGCCCTAGAAGTAGGCGGTACGCTTGCACACACACCCAACCAGCACGGTTTTGATGTGGTCTGCAAAAATGGCAGAAGAATTAGTGTCAAAACTACGGCGCAGAAAACAGGCTTCGTCCCCATCTCATCAAAAACCGTTCATGTTGTTGACGACTTGATGATCATTCAGTACTTGGACGGGAAGCTTTCAACCATTTATTACGGCAGCGTTAAATCGGCAGTGGAGGCCGCTCGCTTCTATGAGCAGGTTGGCAACTTTGAACTTGATATTGCAAAGGCAAGAAAACTTGCACTCACCGAAAATACGTCGCAGGCATAACCCGTCAATCGAGAGGGACAGCCCAAAAGCGGGCTGCCCCTCACTTTCACGTTACGCGTCACAAGGAATAAGTAATGGCTCAAATTAAGATTTACGGTATCAAAGAAAAACTGGCGCCCGTTCGGGAACGTCTATCAGAGGTCATTCATGAGTGCGTAATGGAGGCCTTGCAGTTTCCGGCTGACAAACGAGCGCATCGTTTCTTCTTGATGGAAAAAGAAGACATGCTTTGCCCCGGTGGACGTACAGATGCATACACAATCATCGAAATAACTATAATCGAAGGACGATCCGTTGAAGCTAAGAAAAAGCTAATCAGGCTGCTCTTCGACAACATCAAGGACAAAGTAAATATTCAGCATCAAGACGTCGAAATATGTATTCAAGAAAGTCCTGCTTGTAACTGGGGCTTCAGAGGCATGCATGGTGACGAAGTTAAATTGAACTATAAAATCAATGTGTAAATCGCGTAACCCGTAACCCGTAAGGCGGAACGCGCTAGCGGTTCCGCCGTAGGATGGCGGATCACCTGACGGCATCCGCACTACGCGCTCAATCTGTCGATCTTTCTCGATGTGAACTCCACGAAGCACTTCGCCTTATACAGGAGCATGAATGTGACATCCGCGACGCTTGGCATCAGCATTTCCCCAGTTGAAGTCACTCATATCTCTCAATACGGCTTCTGGTTGCTGTTGGGAGATGAAGAGCTTTTCTTACCATTTTCCGAATTTCCGTGGTTCCGTGATGCCACTATTGGCAAGATTTTGCATGTTGAACTTCCTTCTTCGAATCATCTTTACTGGCCCGATTTGGATATTGACCTAGCCGTTGAATCAATCCTTCATCCCGAGCAATTTCCGCTAGTCAGCCACGCCAGCGCCTAACAAAAAGGTCAAGGGACGCGCCGGCCTGTTGCGCCGGCCTGTTGCGGTTTTGCAGCCCAGTAGGTCGGGCACGCTTTTTGTGCCCGATTGCGGCAATTTCGGGCTATCCGTAATAGCCCATAGTGCAACGTGAGTATCCAGCAGCAAATTCAAGATGGCACCTGGCCCATGAATAACTGAGCCACTTCGTCGTTGTGTGCATCGATGCTGTCCGGCACCACGAACAAGCCTTTGGCTACACCAATCCGCTTCCCGACTGGTGCGGTATCCATCGGAACAAGTTTGGCGGCCGGGCGGCCATTCCGGGCAATGATGATTTCACGCTCCTGCCCTTGCTCAATCGCCTCTACTAAGCGGGATAGAGAAGATTTGGCTTGCAACATATTTACGGTTTGCATGGCATTCTCCACAAAAAGACGAGCTTACTCTAGTCTGGCTAATAAAGTAGATCAAGCGATTATGAATCTTTATTGCCCGACCTAGCCGGCTGGAGGTTCATAACGATAACCGGCCCCATAAACCGAATGCACGACCTCCGTTCCGGGCAACAGTTCGGCCAATTTTTTGCGCAGCTTCTTGATATGGCTGTCGATCGTCCGGTCCGAAACGATGCGCTGATCCGGGTAGATCAAATCCATCAACCGTTGCCTCGACAAGATGCGGCCGGGCTGCCGATACAAGGCCTGCAACAATTCAAATTCGACCACGGTCAATTCGGTTTCCCGGCCGCCGGCCCGCACGCGAAAACAGGAGGAATCGAGCATCAGCGCATGCTCGGTAGGCTCAGGTTTGGGCGGCTGCAGGCGGCGTAAGACCGCCTTGACGCGCGCGATCACTTCACGCGGACTGAACGGCTTGCAGATATAGTCGTCGGCACCGAGTTCCAGGCCGAGCAGGCGATCGATTTCTTCGATGCGCGCGGTGACCATGATGATAGGCACGGCACTGAAAGCGCGTATCTCGCGGCACAGTTCCAGGCCGTCCCGTCCGGGCAGCATCAGATCCAACAACACCAGGTCGGCCCGATGCAGCCTGAGCCAGGGCACGACTTCGAGACCGTCGCTCAGAATCGTGCTGCCAAAGCCCGCCGCGTGCAGATAATCGGCTTCCAACTGCGCAAGCTTGGCCTCGTCTTCGACAATCAGTATCTGTTTCATCCGTTCACCGGGAGTTCGATGCGGACAAGCAGTCCGCCCAACGAGGAGGCGCTTGCACGGATCGAGCCGCGATGCGCCTTGACGATATTGCTGCAAATCGCCAGTCCGAGGCCGGCGCCGCCGTGATTGCGGCTGCGCGAGCTTTCGACCCGGTAAAAGCGGTCGAACAGGTGCGGTAGCGCCGATTCCGGCACGCCCGGCGCACTGTCGGCAAATTCGATCACCAGATTGCCTTCCTGCCGCGAGACCGTAATGTCCAGTCGGCCGCCTGCATCGGTATACTTCATACTGTTGGTCAACAGGTTGCGAAACAGCTGCGACAAACGGTCCGGGTCGGCATGGAGGGTGAGCGGGGATTCCCGTTGGCCGGTCAGGTTGACGGTCATGTGTTTGGCGGCAAATTCGGGGCTTAGGGCGTCCCTATCCGCCTGCAAAATCGTCAGCGGATCGACCGCGGCTTTGCGATAGCTCAAGGCGCCCTGATCGGAGAGCGATAATTGATAGAGGTCGTCGGTTAGGCGATTCAGGCGCATCAGATCGCCATACAACGAATCGACCGCGGCGCGCGTCAGGGGGCGAATGCCGTCCTGCAAGGCTTCGAGTTCGCCGCGCAGTACCGCGATCGGCGTTCTCAGTTCATGCGAAATATCCGCGATCCAGCGCCGCCGCGCCTGTTCGGCCTGGTCCAGAGCGGCCGCCATCTCGTTGAAATCGCGCGCCAACTGCCCCAATTCGTCGGTCGATTCGACCGGCAGACGCATGTCGTAGCGTCCCACGGCGAGGGTTTTAACCGCGCCGGCGATACGCTTTAACGGGCGGCCGAGCACATAAGCCAATATCAAGGCCAGAACCGCCGACAGAAAAACCATCAGCAGCGCGATCCAGACAAAGGACTGGGTTTGCCGTTCGATAAACTGCAGCTCGATCGGCTGATTGGGCGGTTTTCCGGGCAGCATCCCCAGATACCCGACCACCTGCTGTTGATGGCGGATAGGGTGTAAAGTCAATTGCGCCAAGCCTTCGCGGCGTCCGAAAATGATCGTTTTGTCGGAACGCAATAGCATAATGCTCAACTCCAGCGGCCGAAAGCGGCGTTCGGCTCTGGGGCTGGGCAGATCGGGCGGCCATACATCGGGCGGATCGTTCAATGTCTGCTTTAACCACTTTAACGAAAGATGATGCCGGCGCTCATGGCTCTGCGCTAATAATTCCAGCCATTTGTGCTTGTTGCCGGTCAACTGTTTCCAGTCGGGATCGGTGGCGTAATAATCGCCGAGGTTTTCGAGCAAGGTGGTCAGATGTTCCTGCTGCCGTTTCTCGACGAACTCGGCAAAGCCCCGATCCAGCGACCAGCGCATGAAGGCATACATGCCCGCAACTATCAGCAGCGTAGTCAGGAGCAAGGTCAAAAACAGCTTGAAGCGGATCGATTTAGGCATCGGATTTTACATGTCCGCCCACATGCGCAGTAGATTATGATAGCAGCCGGTCAGGTTCACCGCCGGGGGAATATCGCCTTGCGTTTCGCGCAGTTCGAGGATCGCCATGTCCATTTCGAATAATAGCCGGCGTCGTTCGGTCTCGCGCACCATACTCTCGATCCAGAAAAACGATGCGAGCCGGGCGCCGCGTGTGACCGGTTCGACCCGGTGCAGGCTGGAGCCGGGATACAGCACCATGTCGCCGGCCGCGAGTTTGACCGCGTGTTCGCCGTAAGTGTCTTCGATCACCAGTTCGCCGCCTTCGTAACTGTCGGGATCGCAGAGAAACAGCGTCGCGGACAGATCGGTTCGGACGCGCACCCCGGAGTCGGCGCAGGTGCGTACCGCATTGTCGATGTGATTGCCGAAGGTATTGTAGTCCCCTTCATAGCGGTTGAACAGCGGCGGAAAGATGCGCTTGGGCAAAGCCGACGAAAGAAACAGCGCATTCCGGTTCAGGGCGGCGAGCACGATTTTGCGCGCGGCCAGGCTGGCCGCGCTCAGTTCCGGCAATTGCAGGTTTTGCTTGACCTTGGCCGACTGCGTGCCGGCGGTCAAGCGGCCGTCTGCCCAATCCGCGCCGGCCAATAGCGCCCGGCATTGCGCCAGCTCATCGGAAGATAAGACTTCGGGGATTTGAATCAGCACGGCTAACCTCCGAGCGCTTGCCAAGCCAAACCGAATGCCAGCCCCAGCGAGCCGAGCCCGACTCCTGCGGCGGCGAGGCGGCCGCCATACAGGCGCGTCCATAGCAGGATGCCGGTCAGGCTCAACACGATCAAGCCGCCGGCCAGCGTATCGGCGAGCAGCACCCAAGCGACACCCAGTCCGACGCCTTTGTGCAGATTGGTCAACAGCGCAAACAGATTGCCGGAGCCGTGTTTGACGGTCACGAAACGGTTGCCCGGCCAGTATTCGGCCTGCACCGAGTCGCGCGGCGTGCGCAGCGTGATCTGCCAGCGCGGCGGCTGTTCGACGCTGACGCCGTTCCAGAGCGCCGTCCTGGCCGGCTCGCGCAGGATCTTCGCGTGCCGGGCGTCCAGCCGGAATTTTTCCCCAAGCCAGGCCGCGAGCGCTTGCGGGTCGCCGGGGAGCGGCTCCGGCAAGGCCAATTGCGCTTCGGTCGTTTCGACCTTGGCGGCCGGAATTTTCATCACCTCGTGGTGATTCAACAGGATGCCGGAAAAGCCGAACAACAGTCCCAGCGACGCGCCCCACAGACCGATCCAGCCATGGGTGCGGCGCAGCCATTTCAAGAAGCTGCCGCGCGCCCAGCGTTTTGGCAAGAACAGATAGCCCCCGCCGGTTTTCCGGCGGGGCTCGGTGCTAGGATTCATGGATAGGTGCATGGGGCTCCGTGTCTGGGAATGGAGTTATTCAATTGCGATGCTTGTTAAAACGTCTATCGGACTTTCAGGCGATGATAGATGAACATAGATTACTCGGGTTTTTCCAAGCCTTTTTTATGCTTCCAGTGCTCCCGGCGCTGCTTTTTGAGGTCTTCCAGCTTGGTCAATTGTTCAGGGCTCAACACCTTCGAGAGTTTGGTGTGAGTTTCTTCGTGCAGCGCCTTGGCTTTTTCATGCTGCTCCTTGAAGATCGCCTCCACCTGGCTTTTTTGCTCGTCCGTCAGCTTCAGTTCCTTGGTAAGGCGTTCGATTCTCTGGCCCTGATGTGCATCCGAATCCGGTCCCTGGCCGCCGGGAAATGCGGCCGCGGTTAACGGGAAAGTCAAAGCGATTGCGAGTGTCAGTAAAGTTTTGTTCATGGTCTTATTCTCATTAGGATTAATGATGGGGATTCGAACGGCACCTCGCCGTTCTTGATGCTTAATATAATCGGCGACCATGCAAACAATTTGCAGCAATTGTGAAAACAATATGGAAGTTTCAGTTTACCGGGCGTGCGCTGCAAAGCGTGTCAAAACTTCACCCGCATCGACAATTGCCCGGACAGCGGCGCGCCCGGCAAGGCCGAACGGGTCTGCCCTGACTCGTAATAGACCGTATCGGTCAGGTTAAACATGTTCAACTGCACATCGTAATGTTTCTGATGATACGCCAGCACCGCATCGAGCCGCGCATAGCCGGGTAAAGTCACTTCATTGACCGTGTCGGTATGGCGCTCGCTGCTGTAAAACACGCCGCCGCCGATCTCCCAGGCGTCGGTCAGATGATAGCTGAGCCAGGTCACGCCGCTATGTTGGGGCACGTTGACCGGAATCATGCCCTGCAAGGATTTGGTTTGGCCGCTGATCGTGCCGACCGCCGTCGAATTCGATCGAGTCACTTCCGCATCCAGATAGGCGTAGGTCATCGACAAGTCCAGGCGCGGCAGGATTTCCCCGGCCAAGCCCAGTTCGAAGCCGTCGGTGCGTTGCTCGCCGGACAGCACGGTCAGATCCGGATTGGTCGGCGAGGCGGTGCGGGCATTGTTTTTTTCGAGCCGGAACAGCGCGGCGGTCGCCGACAGCTTGCCGTCGAGCAGGTCGTATTTCGCGCCGATCTCGAAATTGCGGTTCTTTTCGGGCGGCAGCGTATTGGTCGCCTCGCTCAGGCTGTAGGCTTCGGCGGACGGATTGAACGAGGTGCCGTAGCTGAAATAATACGACTGCGCTTTGGTCGGCTGCCAGACGATGCCGGCGCGCGGGTTCCACTGGCGGTCGATGCGGCCGAAATCGTTGGCATTGTTCAGGCGGTCGTTTTGCGCAGCCGAAAACACGTCGTAGCGCACGCCGGCCAATAACTTCCACTCCGGCGTCAACTCGAACTGGTCCATCAGGTAGCCGGCATAAGTCCGGGTTTCGGTGTAGCGATCGGTCGCCAGCGTGCCGCTGAAATCGGTTGCCAAACCGGAGCCGACCGACGGCGTCAACACCGGATTGAAAATCGAGATGGATGGCACGCCGGTCGAGTTCTTCGACTTGAAGTCATAATTTTCCCAGCCGAACTCGGCGCCGAACATCACCGTGTTGTTGAAACCGAGGATCGGTTTTTTGAACACGAAATCGGTCTGGTTGTACAGGTTTTCCTGGTTGTTCGCGCGCAGCGCCTGGGTTCTTGCTACCGTCGACGTCAATCCCGTATCATTGACCGCACCGAACAGATGCGTCAGGTAGTTGCGGTCGTAGTCGCCGTAGCGCACCGTGTTCTTGACCGACAACGCCTCATTGAAGCGGTGCGACAGCGCGACCGTGGCGACATTCACATCGGTATCCTGCATCTGGTTGTCGGTAAAGCCGTAATAGCGATTGATCGGCACATCGGCCGGCTTGCCGCGATAGATCGGCACACCATAATCGAACACCCCGCCTTCTTCCTGATGCAGCAGGTTCGCCGACAACTCTGTATCCGGCGAAATCTTGAACCGAAACGACGGCGCGATGCCCCAGCGATTCAAATAGTTGTAATCGCGGAACGAATCGCTGTCCTGCCACATCATGTTCAGCCGCGCCGACACATTGTCGTAAGCGGTTTCCGCATCGATCGCCGAGCGTTTGAAATCGTAGGTGCCGTAAGTGAAATCGCCGATCACATGATTCTGGCCGGTCGGCTTCTTGAAAATCTGATTGATTACGCCGCCGGTCGTGCCGCGCCCGAACAGGATCGACGAGGCGCCCTTCAACACTTCGGCGCGTTCCAGAAAGAACGTATCCCGGCTGTATTGACCGTTTTCCTTGACGCCGTCCAGATACTGATCGGAATTCGCCGAAAAGCCGCGCAGGGTGATCGAATCGCCGGTGCGCCCGCCTTCGCCGGCGGCTATCGTCAAGCCGCTGACGTTTTTCAATGCATCGCGCAGATTGAAGGCGTTTTGCGACTGGATCAATTCCTTCTTGACCACGCTGACCGACTGCGGAATGTCGCGAATCGGCATCGCGATCTTGCTGCCGGTCGAGGCGGTATCGGCTTTGTAGGCCCCGGTTTTTTTGTCGCGCGCGGCCTTGACCTTCACGTCTTTCAGCACGATTTCCTCGCCGGCGCCTTCGGCCGGCGGCGCCTCGGCCGCTGCCGCGATGCCGCTCAAGACTGCGCCCAAAGGCAGCAAAGCCCCCATGCGCCATCGGCGCGTGGCGCGTTTCGTTAAACTTTCGGACATACGTTCCCCCATTATTTTTTCTAATTAATGGCTGCCTGGCGGGAAACGCTGGGTGGCTGAATTGAAATTGTAGTCAAGCGCCCGGTTAAATCGGGCATAAGCCGAATCTTGGAATGCAAAGATTCTGGCTATTAAATATAAACGATAATGATTCTCATTATAATAGTTTTGAGAGCGCTGTCAAGCGGTGAATGTCTGCGTAATCGATTGCCGGATAACGTTGCCAGGCCTATAATCCGAAACAGCGCGGATCGTCACCCCGGTTATCCGCATTTGGTAAGTGAGCGATAGCGGTATCGTTTGCTTTGGCGATTAGGAGGACAGTCTATGCAAGGCGATAAACAAGTCATTGAGCAGTTGAATCAACTATTGGCCGGCGAACTGACCGCCGCGGATCAATATTTCATTCATTCCCGAATGTATCAAAACTGGGGCTTCGACAAACTGTACGAGCGGATCGGCCATGAGGTGCAGGATGAACTGGGCCATGCCGATGCCCTGATCAAGCGCATTCTGTTTTTGGAAGGCATACCCGATTTATCGAAACGCGACCCTTTGCATGTCGGCGGCAGCGTCCCGGAGATGCTGAAAAACGATCTCGCGGTCGAGCTCAGCGTAGTTGCGGCGTTGCGGCAGGCCATCGCGCTATGCGAGCAAAAGCAGGATTACCAAACGCGCGAGATTCTGCGGTCGATGCTGGAGGACACCGAGGACGATCACGCGCATTGGCTGGAAAAACAATTGGGACTAATCGAGCGGATCGGGCTGGAAAACTATTTGCAATCGCAGCTTTAAGGAAGAGCTCGCAACGACGCGAACGCCGAGCGCGTAGACAGCGCGGAGGGCAACGGAGAGAGCCTCCATTGCCCCGCGTGTATCTTTCTTTATTCGCGTTAGTCCAAACCATAGGGTGCAGGCCTTCGGCAGCATCGAAGTGGAAGTCCGGGCTAAAGGCCGCATAGCCGATGCCGGGCGTATTTAACGACCCCGTCGCGCCTTCATCGATCCCTTGGATACCGCAGAGCCGTTCAGCACATTATCGGGGTCTACGAAGCCTGCCGCCTTGGCGCGCGATTTTTTGATCTTTACTGGGATGCTTCAGGCTCCGAAATGAAACCGATCCGGCTGACGCCGGCCTTGGCGGCATCGGCGAGCGCCTCGGCGACTGCGCGGTAAGGCACGTTTTGGTCGGCGCGGACGTGCAGTTCGGGCTGAGGCATTTCTGTGGCGATTTGTTGCAGGTTTTGCCTAAGCTGGTCGCGGCTGACGGCGGCCGCATCCCAAAAGAGTTGGCCGTCCGCATCGATCGCCAAATCGATATGCGGGGTTTCCTGCGTCTGCGCTTCGCTGTCGGCTTTCGGCAGGTCGATCTTGACCGCATGCGTCATCAACGGCGCGGTGATCATGAAAATGATCAACAGCACCAGCATCACGTCGATCAGCGGCACCATGTTGATCTCGGCGACAGGGCGCGCGTTATGGTTTTGATTGAAGCCGCCGAACGCCATTAGTGTTCTCCCGAGACGACCGGCGCGGAGCCTGTGGTCAGCAGCGCGAACAGGTCATGCGCGAACGCATCGAGTTTCGCCAGCACCAGGCGGTTCGAGCGCGCGCAGGCGTTGTAGGCGAGCACGGCCGGAATCGCGACCGCAAGGCCCAAACCGGTCATGATCAGCGCCTCGCCGACGGGGCCGGCGATTCGCTCCAAAGTGGCCGCGCCGCCCTGGCCGATATTCGTCAGCGCGTGAAAAACGCCCCACACGGTGCCGAACAGGCCGACGAACGGCGCGGTGCTCGCGATCGAAGCCAGCACGGTCAGCCCCCATTCCAGGCGCGCGGTTTCTTCGTCGATCACCCGGCGCATCGCGCGGGTCAGGAATTCGGACGCGGAACCGGCCGTGTGCAAGCGCTCTTTGCCATGCTGGCTGGAGGCGAGCGCGTGCCGGGTCAACAGCGAAAACGGCTCTTTGGGCGTGTCCTGCTGCAACTGTTCGGTGATCTGCTGCAACGAGTCGGTGTCCCAAAAAGTTTGCAGAAAGCGCGCGGAGTGACTTCTTGCCTTGATGCCCTGCCAGGCTTTGATGATGATCAAATACCAACTGGCGATCGACATTGCGATCAGGATCACGAACAGCGCCTGGCCGACGCCGTCGCTTTGCGCGAGAAAATGTTGCAGGGAAGAGGGTTCTAGAGGGGGCGTTGTATTCATTATTATCCTTCCAAAGAAAAAGTAATCGGCACCACGACCCAGGCCGACACGACATCGCCGCCGCGCCGGGCCGGCACGAAGCGCCATTTTTTGACGGTCTCCAGGGCGGATTGGTCGAGGTCTGTAAAACCGCTGCTCTTGCGCAGCGCAAGTTCGGCGACCGTACCGTCAACATTGATCAGCGCCCGCACCAGGACCTTGCCCTGTTCGCCGGCTTCGCGCGCATCCTCGGGATAGCGGGGCGCCGGATTGTTCAGATAGTCGGCGTTCAGATTCGGCAACGTCAGCGGCGGTTGGCTGTTCGTTGCCGGTGCGGCGGGCGCTGGCGCAGCGCTTGCCTGGGGCATGGCGGCCGGCGCTTCGGCGGCAGGTTTTGGCGTTTTTTCGGCTGTTTCCGCCGGCGCGGCGGTCATTGTCGTTGCCGGCGCGCTCGTCGACAGCACGGCTTTGGGCTGGGTTTTTACGCGCTTGACGGTCTTCGGTTTCGCTTTGGGCTTGACCGTCGGCGGTTGCGGTTTCGGCGGCGCGGCCGGCGTTTGTTCGGCTTTGGGCTGGGGCGCCGCAATCCAGGAGACTTGTATCGGCGCCGGCGGCGTGACAGGTTCTTCTGGCGCGGGGTAGGGCATCAAGACATACCCGGTCACATGTAGGGTCAGCGCCAACAGCACGGCGGCGATCGCTTCATGGTGCTGACAGCTAGGCAGAGCCGGGATTGGACGCCGCGACGATAGGGGCGCGGTTTCGGGGGCAAAAGGAATCACCTTGCTGCGCGCAAGATGCAGACGGGTCGCGCCGTCCGAGCGATCCGGGGATGCGGTAAAATCGATTTGATGAACGCTTGCCGGCATTGCCGTGCCTCCTTTATCGGTATCAAGGTTGGCTGGCTACCTGGTTTGGGATGGCTGGCTATGGATTTGGCGGAAATGTTATTTGGTCAGTATCAGCTTGCCGTTGCTGGTGATGCGCAGACGGTATTCTTCGTCGTTATGCACGATCACGATTTCATTCCGTGTTCCGAAAAGTGCGCCGCTGCTGAGGCTGCGCCTTTCGTTGTGGGCATCCTTGGGGGGCACCGCATCGCCGTGCCGGGGGTCTTTAGAGATTTTCATCGGCTTCGGTTAATGGTAAACGACTGCGGTTTTACCGGCAGACAAGCAGGTTGCCGCATGCAGACGCGCCAACTCACCTTTCTCAGCAGCAGGTTGTGGTTTTAACATAAGAGTCCTCGCTAGGGTTTATGCGATCAAAAAATGTTCAGCGCGCTCTGCCGAGAGGGTTGCAGGCGCGCTGAACGAAAGCAGCGAGAGGCCAAATCATGGCTTCAGTAAAATGATAATCATTATCATTTGCGAAATCAAGTTTTTTGCGCAAACGCCAGGGCATTGATTTAGCCCCGGCAGAGGATAAGAGTCGACTCAAAACTTAATGTGTCGGGCTTCATTGGCGGCTCGTTTCAGCCGATTCCGAATAGTTAGCAGGGGAATTCCCTCGCGGGCGAATGGGGTTGCGCGCAAGATCGATTACAGCGGGGCAGGATTCGTTAACCAATGCCATATTTTTTCAGTTTGTACCACAAGGTGCGCTCGCTGACTTGCAATAGGCGCGCCGCTTTCGCTTTATTGCCCGCGCTGATCTGTAACGCTTGCGTCAATAAGCGCGTTTCCAGTTTTGCGACATTGGCATCCAAATCAAAATCCTGATCGGCCGGTGCCGGTGTGTTCCGTGCCGACTGCGCCGGCAAGTCCAGGGTTTCCTGCGGAAAATGTTTTAGATTCAGGCTTTGCCCCTGGCTTAACACCATCGCCCGTTCGATCATGTTTTCCAGTTCGCGCACGTTGCCGGGCCAGGCATAGGCCATCAATGCTTGGCTGATGTCATCGGACAACCGCGCCATGCCGGCATAATTTAACGATGAGCGGTATTTTTCGATGAAATGCGCGCAGAGCAATGGAATGTCTTCGCGCCGTTCGCGCAGCGGCGGCAATTTGATTGCCAATACATTCAGTCGGTAGTAGAGGTCTTCGCGCAGGCAGCCTTGTTGGACTGCAGTCAAAGGGTTGCGATTGGTCGCGGCAACCACCCGAATATCGATTTTGATGCTGCGGTTGCTGCCCAAGCGGTCGACTTGGCTTTCCTGCAACACGCGCAGCAGTTTGGCCTGAATATGGGTCGGCATTTCGGTGATTTCATCCAGGAACAAGGTGCCGCCGTCGGCCAACTCGAACTTGCCGACGCGGTCCTTGTGCGCGCCGGTAAACGCGCCGCGTACATAGCCGAACAACTCGCTTTCCAAGATGTCGGCCGGTATCGCGGCGCAATTGATCGGCACGAACAAGCCTTGGCGGCCGGAGTTGGCGTGCGCGGCGCGGGCGACCAATTCCTTCCCGGTGCCGGTTTCGCCATAGACGAAGAGGCTGGCTTTACTCGGCCCGGCTTGGCGAATCAATTCATACACCTGACGCATGGCGGCGCTTTGGCCGATGAAATGATCCCAGCCTTTGCCGGCTTCATCGCGCAGAAACTGGTTTTCGCGGTGGATGCGGCTGATGTCGAGCGCGCGCCGCACCAGTAATTCGACCTGTTCGACATCGAGCGGGCGGATGATGAAATCGAAGGCGCCTTGCTTCATTGCTTCGACCGCGCTTTCGATCGTGCCGTAAGCGGTGACCACGATGACCGGAAATGCATGGCCCTCCGCGCGCAGCGTGGTCAATAACTCCAGGCCGGACATGTCCGGCATGTTCAGATCGGTGATCAACAGATCGACCGTTTGCTCGCGTAATATGGCCAAAGCGGTCGGCGCATTTTCGGCGCAGACGACCGCGCAGCCGAGTTTGCGCAACAACACTTCCAATACGCGGCGGGCATTGGCTTCATCGTCGACGATTAAAACGCGGGATCCGGTTAGCATGTTCGTTCAGTTTGATGTTGGGGTAATAGCACGATGAAACAGGCGCCGCCGAACCGGCTGCTGCCGATGTCGATCGAGCCGCCGTGCGCGGAAATGATTTGTTGGGTGACGGTCAGGCCGAGCCCGATGCCGGATTCGCGGGTGGTGAAAAACGGATCGAACAAGCGCTGGCGAATCTCTTCGGGAATGCCGGGGCCGCTGTCTTCGATCGTGAGGCGCAGATGCTCCGCATCGGCATCTTCGAGTTGCACACGGATGCGCCCGCCTTGCGGCAAGATTTGAATCGCATTCAAAACCAGGTTCAGGAACACCTGCACCAACATCTCTTCATCGCATTCGATCAACGCATCGCCGGCAAGGTCGGACCATTCGATCGCGATCGATTTGTTATCGGCCTGTTTGCCGAGTAAATCGAGCGCGCGCTGAATGATCAGCGCCAACGAGTGGGCTTGCATCTGCGGCGGCCTGGGCCGGGCGCAATCCAACAAGGCTGAAATCAGACGGTTCAGGCGCGCGGTTTCTTCGTTGATGATGCGCACCATGTCGCGCCCGTCCGCGCTGAGCGCATTGTCCAAGCGTAAAATTTGCGCGCTGGTTTGCAGGATGCCCAACGGGGTCCTGACTTCATGCGCCATGATCGCGGCCATTTCGCCGACCACCGCCAGTTTGGCGGCGCGGATGACCTGTTGCCGCGAGCGTTCGAGATCTTCGCTGAGCTGCGCGAACGCGTTGCTCAACTCGGCGACCTCATGTACGCCCGAGGCTGTGGGTTGTATTGCAGTAGGATGATGTTGAAAGTTTCGCACCCAGCGGGTCAGCACCCAGATCGGATGGCTGATGCGCTTGGCCGTCCACTGCGCCACGACGACCGCGATCAAACTGGTTACTAAAAATAAACCGCCGAACCACAACCATAAAATCCAGATCGAATGAAAAGCCTGCTCGGTTGACTGGATGATCAACAGCGACCAGCCGAGATTGGCATAGCCTTGATAACCTAGCGAACTGGCATGGCCGACCAAGACGCGCGATTGCGTCAACGGCTCGCCGGTGTGGATGAAGGTGCCGTGCGCCTCTGCCGGTTTCCAATCGGCAAACGTGCGCGCCAGTAATAACCCGGCATCGCGGATGCGCGTCGAGCCGGCCAGGGCGCGTCCGTCGGCATCCAATAGCACGATATAGCGTTTACCCGATTCCGAATTGCTGGCCTGATCGAACAACTGAAAAATCTGCTCCAGGTTGAAAATGCCGTATAACTGGCCTTGCTCGCCGGCGCCGTATGTGTCCGGCACCGGGGCCCGAATCAACAGGCTGGGATCGTCATAAGGCGGGGCAAGTTTCGGGTTTTCCAGTACCAAGTCGCCATAAGGCACGATGGCTTTGATCCAGTCCGGCTGCGGATTCAACGTATTGCCGATCAACGCCGGGTTGGAAGCCGAGACGATCTTGTTCGCAGCGTTCAAATAAAACAACGCGCGATAGACGTCCGGGTAACTGCTATCCAATACTGAAAGAAATTGCGCCAATTGCTTGTCGACATCGCCGATACGGCCTTCCTGAACGATGTCCAAATGGCTCCAGGAATGAATGTTTTGCAGACGCTCGAACATCAACACGTCGATCTGTTGCATCAACATCACCGCATCGTTTTCAAGGCTGTTGCTGATTTCGCGCTCCAACGTCGTCCGCGAGGCATAAAACGACAACAACGCGATCGGCGCGCCGCCTAAAAACAACAAGGCCAAAAAGGAAAGTAAAAAGATACGCTGGATTCTCATCGGGCACTATGCAAAAAAAGTCTGCAATTTTGGTATGACTTCTGAAAATACATGCAATTTTTGTAGGGTTATTTTTAAGGTTTGGTGCCAGGGGATAGTAAAAGCAAGACTTTTACCCGCGCATCGACAAGCGTTTTTCGGACATAACCGATCGAACTCGGCGTGGAGCTGACAAAGCGTAAGACCGCTTCTTCCGAGCTCATCACCGGCGGCGGCGTAATGCCGTGAAAATACTGCGCATTCCAATAATCTTCCTGCTCTTCCGGCAAGATCGAAAACAGCGACAACGAAAAATCGTTTCTGAGCGGGCTGGCAAGCGGCAGGTTGGTCGGAATCCAGCGCTTGCCCTGCTCGTCGAGCTGGATTTTGCGCAGGTAGATCAGTTTCAACGTATCGCGGGACAGGTGATTGAGCGGGCTGGAGGCCGATGTCACCACCGCAATCGGCTCGGCGTTTGCGCTTCGAAAACTCGCCGCCAGCACAAGGCATAGGATCAGAACGAGATTGCGGTACATCAGAATAATACCGCAAATGACGCCGTTAGGCCATTTGGCGCTAATGCGTCATTGTTGACGCCCAAGCGGTATTCCAGTTTCCAGACCAGCGGCGGGCTGGGCCGGTAAGCCAAACCGATGACGCCGACATGGCCGGTTTTATCCTGCAGTTGTTGAAAAGCCTCGTAGCGGCTCACCAAAAACCAATGGCTCGGCAGAGGGGTGACGCTTTGCAGAAAGCCTTGCAACATAGCTTTTCCGTTTGCCTCATTACCCTTGTTGCGATAGACGATTTCACTGCTGATTTCGTGTTTTTTGAACTTCCATAACGCATCGAAGCCGACCAGAGATTTACGTTCGTCTACATGATCTTTCAGTACGAAATTAGCGAAAGAAATCCCAATGTGCAGGTTGTCCGTCCACTGGTAACCCACCTGCCCGCCGAATGCGTCTTTAAAGGGATTGTCCGATAAATGCGGATCGATAATGTCTGTGACATCGCCGTAGACGGCATAATCCAATTGCCGGCTATCAACTAACATCGTGCCGTGCAGCATTGCCCCGGCGGCATGGGTCGAAAACAAATTTTCGCTGGCAACCGGCCTTTGGCCTGTCCATACCAAGGGCGCGGCGTGCAATAAATTCCAATGCCCGATCGGGGTTAAAAACTTGCCTAATCTGAGTGCTAATTTATCGTTGATCAGGCCGTCAAAATAAAACCGCTCGGATTCGAAATGTATATTGCGGGTGCTGAACGACTGATGTTCAGAAGCCGAAAAAGTATCGGCACTTTCCAATTCGGCAAAAAAACGTATCGGCCCATTCTTGTCCCAAGAAATAAAGAGGCTGAGATCGTCTGCGGTAAATTCCCAAGGATCAGCGCCGAGCGCATGCACTTTAATATCGGAGTATCCACCCAAACGCAAACCGCTATTGCCTAACGCGTAACCATTACCTAAACGATAGCCTTGCTGAGCCGCATCGGCCGCCCAAGCCAAAGATGCCAGACTCCACGCCAGCAGCATCCAAACCGCAAAGACAACTTGCGCAGGTCTGGGGTGGCGTCTTTTCCTCATGTGCATGATCCGGGCTTTGGGAGAAATGGGGCGTCATTCTTGAATGTTCGCGCGAATTTTGCAAGAGCGATGAATGAGGTGCGGTCAAAATTCGTGTCAATGAAAAGAGTTGGCTTGGTTTTTGCTCTGTCACATTCAAGTCAGGCTATCTCTTGGGTGAAAGGACAGGTATCCGTCGATGAAGTCTGATGAGCATCCAGCTAAACATAACGGAGAGCACTCATGTCGATTGATTTATTGCGACGAATAAGAAGAAATACGGCAACGCCATTGTTGAGTTTATTATTGATCGCATTTGCTGCGCTTGCCGCGAATGTTGCTCATGCCACTCCAGCCATCATGCAAGCCAACGGCGCGCCTGCGTGTTCCTCTTGCCATACTCAAGGCAAGTTTACCAAGGCCGAAGGCCGAGCAGGGCTGGCCGCCTATCTGGCCGCACAAACACCGATTTGCTTGCCGCCGCAAGTCCTGCAAGGCAACGTTTGCGTAACGCCGCCGCCACCGACTTGCATCGCACCGCAAGTGCTGCAAGGCAACGTTTGCGTAACGCCGCGGCCACCGACTTGCATCGCACCGCAAGTGCTGCAAGGCAATGTTTGCGTAACTCCGCCGCCACCGACCTGCATAGCGCCGCAAGTGTTACAAGGCAACGTTTGCGTCACGCCTCCGCCTCTGTCACCGACCTGTATAGCGCCACAAGTATTGCAGGGCGATGTTTGCGTCACGCCTCCGCCTTTGCCGCCGACCTGTATAGCGCCACAAGTATTGCAGGGCGATGTTTGCGTCACCCCGCCGCCACCGACGTGCATAGCGCCGCAAGTATTGCAAGGTAATGTTTGCGTAACCCCGGCACCGACTTCTTGCAGTGATGTCGATGATCTCGATGATGAACATGGGCAGGAACTCGATGACGATCGCGATCATGACGGTAACGATGAGCAAGATGATGATTCAGGGAAATCCAAAAAAGCCAAAATCATCCCAACCCTCTCTGCACCGGATCATGTTTCCGTGCATGCCGGTGAAACGTTGACCTTGGCGGTTACCGCATTCGATTGCGCAAGCCGTCCTCTGACCATCATCGCAAAACATTTGCCTTATGGCGCAGCGCTTGAAAACACCGTCGATCCGCAACTGCATATGAGCAAAGGCGTCATCACCTGGACGCCGGATGCAGGCAGCAGAGCGCAGACCGTCGAAATTGAGCTCAAAGTCGTCGCGGATGACGGCGCCGGCAAGCCGGTCGCATCGGATGAGCAGGGCGTCGTGATCAACGTATTGCCGGCAACGCCAGCGCAGCCATTGGCTCAAAATGGTCCGGTGAAAAGCAATACGGTGGTCAGCGCCGGCTATCGGTCAAAACCGCAAAAACTGACGGTTGCCGGGCAATTGCTGTGGAACCGTTCCAGCAACAAAGGCGACCGTTTAGCTTTTATCAAAAACCAAACCGCGGTTATCAGCGATGCGGTTAGCGGCGTGCAATTGGGCACGGCTGCCATAAAACGTAACGGTAAATGGAAAACGTCAATAACGATCGACGCCAACTCGGCACCTTGCTCGGTTGACGTTGCGGTGGGCGGCGTACGCGCAACCCAGCCCGTTAAAGGCGCGAATTGCCAAAATTGATGTGATCCCAGCATTCCGGCGCTACGGCGCCGGAATGCTTCCGGGATCGTTTTTCACTCATTCAATCAAGATGATGAATATGCACAAACTCTATCTACTCGTGTTATCTGCGCTGCTGTGGTGTTTGACCGGCGTAATGGCCAATGCGGCGGAAGTCGGGCAATCGGCGCCGCCATTTACCTTGCCGGCTTTACAGGGGGATAAGACCCACAACCTGAAAGACTATCAGGGCAAAGTCGTTTACCTGGATTTTTGGGCTTCCTGGTGTGCGCCGTGCCGCACCTCGTTTCCGTTGCTGAATGCTCTGTATAAGAAATATAAAGACAAAGGTTTTGCGGTCGTCGCGGTCAATCTCGATGAAGACAAAGCCAAGGCCGAAAAATTTTTACAGGCCATTCCGGTCGATTTCACGATTTTGCACGATGCGAGCGGCGGGTTGGCGGACCAATATGTCGTCGAGTCGATGCCGACCTCGTTCATTGTCGATCAAAAAGGCGTCGTCCAACATGTTCATCACGGCTTTGTCAGTGACGATATCAAGGCCATCGAGCAAAAAGTGACCAGTCTGTTATCGGCGAATTAAAGATCATGAAAACATCCATTGCAGCGATCATTTTATTGGCCGTGTTAAGCACGGGTTGTAGCGAGGTTTTGCCCAGACAACGCGGCAATCTGGCGCTGCCGCAGATGGGATTGACCACCGATGGCCTGGAGTTTGAATTACGCCAGCATGCGTTTTTCAGTAAGGAATCGGCGGCAGGCGGTTATGGCGGCGGTGGCGGCGGTTGCGGTTGTAATTGAGACGACGTAATGATTTGGGACGAGGTTGTATTCTAGCGATGAAAACTAAAAAAATGACAAACGCTGTCAAGCGCTTGCAGTGCGCGGCGCTGCTGCTGCCGGGGTTGTCGCAAACGGCCGTTGCCGGGCGCGTCGAAGAAACTTATAACGCCGATTTCCAATACGGCCATTATTCCGAAAGCAATCAGCGCATGGAGGTCGATATCTTTCAAGGCGCGCTGTCGGCGCCGATCGGCAGCGCGATGACCGCTTCCGTGAATCTCGTGCGCGACATGGTGTCCGGGGCTTCGCCCGTCTATAACTTCAAGGATGCGAACGGACAAGTCCGGCAATTCATCAGCGGCGCTTCGCCGACCAGTTCGTGCGGAAAATCGATCTGCGAGCAACGCGATGCGATCAGTTCGGGACTGACCTATTTTTTCGATAGCGCGTCGGTCAATGTCGGCGGCGGTTTTTCCAGGGAGCATGATTACACCTCGCGTTATTTCAATACCAACTTGAGTTTCGATCTCAATAAAAAATTGACCACCGTCAATTTCGGCGCGTCGGCCGCTTTTGACGAGATTGCGCCTTCGCCGTCGACCTGGAACAGCCGCGATAGCGCGTTCAAGGCGCATAAAACCAGTCAACAATATTTGCTGGGCGTGACGCAAATCATCAACAAGGAGTCCTTGCTGCAAAGCAATATTACGTTTGGCTATCACAGCGGCTTTTTATCGGACCCTTACAAGTGGGTCGCCTTTTACGACGGCAATGCCTTTTCCGATTTTCAGCAGGATAAACGGCCGCGAGAGCGATTCGAGTGGGCCTGGTTGAACCAGTATGTCCGCCATTTCGGTCAATTCAACGATGCCGCGCTGCATCTCGATTATCGCTTCAGCACCAACGATTGGGGCATCAATGCGCATACCTTTGAAGCCAGCTGGCATCAACCGATCATCGACGATTGGCAGATCATTCCCCGCTTCCGCTATTACTCGCAAGATAAAGCCGACTTTTATCAGACGGTATTCAGCGGGCGATCCGAAGCTTATTCGAGTTATTCCAGCGACTACCGACTGGCCGGCTTCGGCGCGATTTCGGCCGGTTTGAAATTGAGCAAGGAAGTCAAAAGCATCGGCTATGCGGAGTCGCTGAAATTCCAAACCGGGGTCGAATATTATGACCATAGCTCCAATTATCAACTGGGCGGCAACGGCAGCAATAACTTCAGTAACTTCAGTTATTACTTGGTCACTGCCTCGTTCAATTTGAAGTTTTAAGGTCGATGTTGCAGGTCTTCGATTTTCCGTTTCAGGCGATGGGCAGTCCTTGCTCCGTGCAGTTTTACGCAGATTCCGCGGCACGCGCCGAAGACGTTTTCCGTTCGGTGCAAACGCGAATCGAGGCGCTCGAACAGCGCTATTCGCGCTATCGCGACGATAGTCTGCTTTCTGCCATCAACCGCCGGGCCGGAACCGGCGTTAAAACCGCATTGGATGCCGAGACCTTTGCGTTGTTGCAATATGCCGATCGATGCTATCTGGAAAGCCAGCAGTTATTCGACGTGACTTCGGGCGTGTTGCGCCGGTTGTGGGGGCCTCGGCAGACGCAGTTGCCGCCCAAACAGGAGGTCGCCGCGTTATTGCCGTTGATCGGCTGGCACAAAGTGCAATGGAGCGACGACGCGATTTATTTGCCGCAGACCGGCATGGAGCTGGATTTCGGCGGCATCGTCAAGGAGTATGCCGCCGACGTTGCGGTCGGCATCTGCCATCAACACGGGATCAGGCACGGCATCATCGAATTGGGCGGCGACATCAGCGTCATCGGACCCTTGCCCGATGGGCAAGGCTGGCCGGTGGCGATTCGGGACCCGCGGCAGCCGGACAAAGTCGTTGCCCAATTCAGGCTGGCGGCCGGTGCGGTCGCCAGCAGCGGCGATTATGAGCGGTTTTTATTGATTGATGGCGTGCGTTACAGCCATTTGCTCAATCCGAAGACCGGCTGGCCGGTCGCCGGCTTGCGCGCGGTCAGTATCGTCGCACAGCATTGCGTGGTCGCGGGCAGCGTCGCCACCATCGCGATGTTGAAAGCGAAGAACGGTTTGGCTTGGCTGCATGGCAGCGGCTTGCCGTTTTTATGTTGCCAAAGCAACGGACGGCTCATCGATCGATTGCAGCATTAGATTTTTCCGGCTTCCAGAATCCAAAACAGGGGAGGCGGGAGCTTTCGAAACGACATTCCCAAGCAGGCGCTTGGTCACGAGAGAATAGGGTTATGAAAAAAATTGTTTTTATCACGATGCTTTGGCTGTTGCAGGCAAGTCTTGCCTCGGCAGCCGTTCCGAAAGCCGAGTTGGCGCTGACCGCGCTGAATTCAGCCCAATGGCCGGCCGAGTACCGCCTGACCTTGACGGTCCCTGAGCACCACCATGCCTATCTCGACGCCGGCGAGGAAAATGCTTATCTCCCGGTCGTCGTGGATCCGGACGCAAAATTGGCCGCATTGCATCTGGCGATCATGCACATGCAGCCTCCCGGCGGCGTTTACGATCCGGCCGTCAAAGCGACCGTATTGCGTAATCAGGGCGATTTTGTGCTGACGCTGGAGCGTCTGAATGGCGAGCCGACGGCTGCGCCGGTCGCGCTCGACGTACGCTATCAATTATGCAACGACGACACCCATGTGTGTTACCGCCCGCAAACCGCGCAGGTGAATTTGGCATTGCCGGCTGCCGCGTCCGCAGCAACCGAGACGGCGGTTGAATCGGCAAGTATCAACGATCGCCTGATGGCGCTGTTCAAAGCCAATCAGAACAACACTTTTTTGCTGTTGGGGCTGATGTTTCTGGCCGGCATCCTGTCGGTCGCGACGCCTTGCGTTTATCCGATGTTGCCGATCACCTCGATCTTTATCGTCAACCGCGCCAACGGCATCGCCGACAAGGAAAAGCTGCATGCGCTGGCGTATGTCGTGGGCATGATCGGCACCTACGCGGCGTTGGGCTTGATGGCCGGGATGACCGGCGGCGCCTTCAATACCTTTATGCAATCGGGTTGGGTCAATATCGGTTTTGCGCTGTTTTTCGGATTTTTCGCGATCTCTCTGTTGGGTTATTACGAACTGTCTTTCCTGCAAAACGAGGTGTATTCGCTGGACCAACATTCGGCGCAGGTGAAAGGTTTGACCGGCACCTGGTTGATGGGCAGCGTCGCCGGTCTGGTCATTTCGCCCTGCGTCGGGCCTATCGTCTTTGCCTTGTTGCTGCAGGTCGCCGATCAAATCGCCGAGAAGGCGAATGCCTTGACCGCCATGGGCCAACAGTTGACGTTTTGGGATAAATTGGGCGTGGCTGCGCAAGGCGGCGTATTGATGGGCGGCTTCGGCCTTGGCGTCGGTTTGCCGTTTTTCATCGTCAGCATCGTCAAGTTCAAGAAATTGCCTAAAGCCGGCTATTGGATGAATAAAATCAAATATGCGTTCGGCTTGATGATTCTGTATTTCGCTTATCTTTACTTTGCCAAAGGCATGGGCGTGTTCGGCGTCGACGCGGCCGTGACATTGTCATTGGCGTTGGGCCTGCTGGCGGTGTGGGTTGCGGTCGTGCATTGCAGCGTCCTGTCTTTATTGCCGCACGATACCGCGCCGAATCAAAAAATGCATCGTTATTGCGGCGTGCTGGCCTTGGTTGGGGGCGTTTGGTTGTTAGTGTCGGGATTGGGGCGCACGCCGATCATCCCGACGGTTCAAGCCAATGCCCAGTTGGCCGACTGCGCCGTGAACAACACGCCGGCCATTGAGCAAGAAGCCGGTATTTCCTGGCACAGAAATTTTGCCGCCGCGCAAAAAGTCGCTCTGCAAACCGGCAAACCCATCTTTATCGATTTCTATGCGAGCTGGTGCGCCAACTGTAAAGCCTTCAAGGAAGAGGCCGCGAACGATGCGCACTTGAATCAGGCGTTAAGGGAACAAGCGGTCGCGGTCAAATTGGTCGACAAGGAACCCGAGTTTGAGAAATTTCGCGAGCATCCCGAGCATCGCCTGCTAAAAATCGGCTTGCCTTATTTCGCGATTCTATCCCCTGACGGCAAGTTGCTCTGGTCCGGCACCGACTATAAAGCGACCGACAAAATGATCAGTGTTCTGGCCGGTTCCGAGCAGCGGCAAAGCTAACCCCCATCCCATCTTTCATTGTTACTTTTTTATTAAGGAATCTATTTGTGAAATACCATCCTATTCTTGTATCAAGCGCTGTGATCTTGGCCGCTTTGGGCATGACCGCAAAGGTTTCTGCAACTCCGCAAATTGCCGGGCAATTCGGCACAGCGGATTGTACGCTCTGCCACACGAGCATGGATGGCAGCCAGAAGAATTTGCGGCCCGGCGTAGCAGCGGCCTATGACACAGACAAGAAAAATCTGACCGCTTTGCGGCAATTGCTCGAAGGCGGCTCTCCCACGACCAACACCAAGCCGACGCTCGGTCTGATCGGGGCGGAATGGGATGCCGAGGTCGGCCAAACGCTGAACATCCCGCTGTCGGTCAGCGATAATGAGCAAGACAGTTTTGAAATTGTCGGAAAATACCCAAGCGGCTCGTTTTCTGCCGAATATACGGCGGACAATAGCTTGCCGACGGTCGATTATCAATTTACGCCGAGCGCGGCTCAGGCCAATAAAGTCTATAAAGTCAAATTCCAAGCCAAAGAAACCGACACCGCGAAAAAGTACGCGTCAAATGCGATACAAGCCAAACTACGCGTATGGCCGGCGGGTGACAGGGACCAGGCTTATGTCAGTAAATGGTTGGTTGCGAAAACAAAATGGCAGAACGGCTCGGTGTCCCTGAGCGGTAAGGTTGTGTTGAATAAATTGATGACTGCGGAAGAAAAAAGCGCATTTCTGAGCCGCAACGATTTAGTGGCCGACATTAGTCAAGGGGCTGACGGTTTAGGCGCGGCGATCAGCGTGGCTCAACCGCTCAGCTTCGATAATAAAGGCAACTGGTCTTTGACCAATTTGCCGCTGGCCGAGCCGTTTGCCTGCTCGCTCACGGTCGAATTCGAGGGAAAAAAAGCCAGCCGCAAGATTGCCGGCGCACCGAAAACGTGTTTGAAATAATCCCGTCGGCATAATGCCGGGCAACGCCGCTTTATGCCGCCGATCGACGGCATAAAGCGGCGTCGCATCCCCAAACAGAGGGGGTACCGAAAATTGAACAGCCGGTTAAGTGGAGCACCTGCTACTTTTGAATGTCCAGAAGGACGATAAAACGGAGCAGAAAATGTCAATCAAAACGAGAAGAAAACATTCTTTTAAGAATATTGCATGGGCTCAAACACCCGCGAGTTGCGGGCGTTTGAGCGATAGATTGGTTTTACGTTCTTTCGACCTGTGACACGTCTCTGACAGCCCCTTTGGCGGCTGAAGTCGTCATGGCGGCATAAGCTCGCAATGCAGCGGAAACGGTTCTATCGCGATTGACCGGTTTCCAGGCATATGCGCCTTTGGCGTCCATGGCCTCGCGGCGGCTTTGTAACGTTTCTGCAGACACTGCCAAATGAATAGTCCGGTTAGGAATATCAATTTCAATGGTATCGCCTTCTTCTACCAAGCCAATCGCGCCGCCTTCAGCCGCTTCCGGAGAAGCATGGCCGATGGAAAGTCCGGACGTACCCCCTGAAAAACGACCGTCGGTCAATAAAGCACAGACTTTTCCCAAGCCTTTTGACTTGAGATAGCTGGTTGGATAAAGCATTTCTTGCATGCCCGGCCCGCCTTTGGGGCCTTCATAACGAATGACGACAATATCGCCAGCGATGATTTTGTCGTTCAAAATACCAGCAACAGCCGCATCTTGGCTTTCAAAGATGCGCGCGCGACCGGTAAACTTCAGCGCGCTGTCATCCACGCCAGCGGTTTTGACGATACAGCCTTCTAATGCAATGTTGCCGTACAACACCGCCAGACCGCCATCTTGCGAATAAGCATGCGCTTTGTCGCGGATACAACCTTCGGCGCGGTCATCATCCAGGGTTGGATAGCGCATGGATTGTGAGAAAGCCACGGTAGTGGCAATACCGCCCGGTGCGGCTCGGTAGAACGTTTTTACAGCATCATCTTGAGTGTGCAGGATATCCCATTCATCCAGAGCGGCAGCCATGCTATCGGCATGCACGGTCGGTACGTCGCGATTGATAAGGCCTGCGCGATCCAGTTCGCCCAAAATACCCATGACACCACCGGCGCGATGTACGTCTTCCATGTGATACTTTTGGGTGGCAGGCGCTACTTTGGACAAACAAGGTACGCGGCGGGAAATGGCATCGATATCCGCCATACTGAAATTTACGCCGGCTTCGTTGGCTGCCGCTAACAGGTGCAAGACCGTATTGGTAGAGCCGCCCATGGCGACATCCAAACTCATGGCATTTTGAAATGCCTTAAATGAGGCAATGCTGCGCGGCAAAACCGCGACATCGTCTTGTTCATAGTAGCGTTTGGCTAGTTCTACGATGCGACGACCCGCACGTAAAAATAACTGTTCTCTGTCGGCATGCGTGGCAACCAGGGAGCCATTGCCCGGTAACGATAAACCCAAGGCTTCGGTCAGACAATTCATGGAATTGGCGGTAAACATGCCCGAGCAGGAACCGCAGGTAGGGCAGGCGGAGCGTTCAACGGCAGTGACTTGTTCATCGCTGATATTGTCATCAGCGGCTTCCACCATGGCATCGACTAAATCCAATGCGCGGGTTTGACCGTGCCAATTCACTTTACCTGCTTCCATCGGGCCGCCAGAGACGAAGATCACGGGAATGTTCAAGCGTAATGCAGCCATCAACATGCCCGGGGTGATTTTGTCGCAATTGGAAATACAGATCAAAGCATCTGCACAGTGGGCGTTAACCATATATTCCACACTGTCGGCAATCAGGTCACGGCTAGGCAGCGAATACAGCATGCCGCTATGACCCATTGCGATGCCGTCATCGACTGCGATGGTGTTAAATTCTTTAGCCACGCCGCCGACTTTTTCAATTTCGCGAGCCACTAATTGCCCCATGTCTTTTAAATGTACATGACCGGGTACAAATTGAGTAAACGAGTTGGCTATCGCGATGATGGGTTTATTGAAATCCCCTTCTTTCATGCCCGTGGCGCGCCAAAGGGCTCTTGCGCCAGCCATGTTACGGCCTTGGGTAGTGGTGCGGGAACGATATTGTGGCATGAGATACCTCGATGAAAATAAAAGCGTAAATCGTACGATTTTACTCTAATCGTCTAGGGGCAATCTCAGAAATCGGAAAAAATAGTGCGCCAAGACCAAATCTATCAGATTGAATCCGAGGAATTTACGCAGGGTTTGTCAGGAAATGCGGTAACAAACCTTATCCTGACTCTAGTTACGTCCAACGTCACAAAACGGGCTTCCAGCCACTCGGCCCATTTTGACGCCTTACGTATCAGATCGGCGCGGTATACGGCGTTGTATCGCAGTGTGCGCGAGTGGTAGTTAGCGGATTTCGTCCACAGGCCGCCCTTGTCGTTGAACTGGTTGCCGCAAACGCTCAATGAACCGCTTCGGCGACGGCGTTAGTTTGGGTGATGAACAGCGATTGATCGGACAAGTCCGAGGGGTTTTTCAAGGCTTCGAGCAACACTGTGTCATGCCCGTAAATGTCGCGATAAAAGGCGATTTCGCCGTTTTGTTCGGCAAATGCGGTGGTGTAGAAGAACAATACCGGTATCGATTTTTGCAGCATCACGCGCTGCATCTTCGGCGACTGCATCGCGTCTTGAATGGCTTCCTGGGTCCATTCGGGCTGATTTCTTAGCGCAAATTCGGCGAGCTCCTGCGGTTTTTCGATGCGCACGCAGCCGTGGCTGAAATCCCGGGTCGAGCGGCTGAACAGCGACTTCGACGGGGTGTCATGCAGATACACGTCTTCCTTGTTCGGGAACATGAATTTGACTCTGCCGAGCGGGTTTTTCTTGCCCGGGCGCTGGCGGACCTTCAACAGCCCCTGTTTGAGCTGGATCAGAGAATCCATAGTCAGCGGCACCGCTTGAGCGTTATCGCTGAACGCGGCGACGATCTCCATGTTTTCGGATCTCAGGTAGCCGGGGTTGGCGAGCAGCTTCGGCACGATCTCATTCTTGGTGATGCTGTAGGGGACATTCCAGTAAGGCATGAAATCGATGAAGCGCATTTCGGCCATTAATACCGGCGTCTGCGTTTTCATCGCCTGGCCGACGACGACCCGCATGCGGAGTGCGGCGGGTTCGTCCTTGCTGATGTCCTCATACACCCACAGCTGAAACGCCGGGATGTTCACCAGGATGTAGGGGCCGGAACCGATGTCGGGCAGCCAGCGCAGTCTTTCCAGCGCCAGTTCGATTTGGGTGACGCGCTCGGAGAGCGGTGCGTTCAGCGCGGCGACGGTGCCTTTGCCGAGCACGCCGTCGGCCCCGAGTCCGTGGCGCGCTTGAAAGCGTTTGACCCCTTCGCCCAATTCCTTATCGTAGCGCGGCGTCGTTTTCGAAGCCTTGGCGGGCGCCGCATTTTCCGGCAGTTCGCCGGTCTGTATCAAAAAACGCCGTAATTCTTCCAGTTGCGGATGCGTTTCACCGATGCGCAGCGATTTGCCGATTTCCAGATTAAGCTGTGCGGTACGGGCGGCCAGGTCGCGGTAATGCGCCAGCGCTTGTTTGAGTTTTCGATATTGATCCAGTTTCGGCTCGGCCGCGGCGGTCAATTGGGCAATCTGTCCTTGATTTCGGCTCGCGAGGATCAGGGCCGGCAAGTCGATCAGCTTTTTATCGCGCAGCTTCAAGTTGAAATTGATGCCGTGCGGATTCACGCGTCCGTAATGCAGATCATGCAGGTAGCGCAGCAGGGACAGGCTGACGGCGGTATCGAACAGCGCCCGTTTTCTGACCGCGACCACAGGCAGTTGCAAGGCGGACGGCAGCATGCCTTTCAGCTTGTCCGCATCGTAATTTCGCGGATTCAGGCCTTCGCCGGCGGCATGGGACAAAAGATCGAGGGTTTGCATGAGCAACGGCGCGGAATCGGCGCGGTTCAGCCACACCAGGTCGTAATTGACCGCTTGATAAAGCTGCGACAAATCCTCGGCGCGGCTGGAGAAATCGGTCTGCGTCAGCTCGGGATGCCGTTTCGACTCGATCAACGTAAAAATCTCTTTGCCGACGCCGGTTTGCGGGATGGCGGCATCTTGCGCGCGCAGCGGCGAGATTTGCCAGCCGAGAGACAGACACAGCAAGAGGCGCGCGAGACGCAGCCAACGCTGGCGCTTTTCTTGATTCATGAGAGAGGGGATTTTGCGAGCAGGGTTAACTTGAATTAATCCCATGTGATCGATCATTTTTGCTACTATAGACGGATTCATATGTTTATCGCCTTGGCGATTGTAAAGGCCTTGGCGAGGCTTTTTTCACTTCGTTTCAATCAATCGCGGTTGTTTTAGCCTTTCCCGTACCAATCCTTTAGCGTAATTGACCCCGTTGCCCGTCCTTGCCGTTGCTTCCCAGCAAATTTCGCCGCGTTTGCCCCATTATAATGGATCATTGTTGATCTGTTCAGCTCATTTCATAGTGCCTGCATGCAGGCAGACGTTAAAGCAAGCGAACCTGAGGATGGCTAGAATGGCGGTCAGCCAAGCGGCGCTAGCGACTTATTTGTTTTGCAATTTTTGATATTTTTTTGCCGAAGTTCATGAAAATTAATGTAGTTCTGACGATTATTCTGCTGTTAAGTTTCGGCGCCGGGCCGCTTTGGGCGGAATCGAACGCTTCCGCCGTCAAACCGAAGGCGTTAGCCTCCGAGATCGGCAAAAAAGAGATCCAGGAAAAAATTGAAGCGGTCAATAAACGGCAAGGCCTGGAGGATGCGTTAAAGACCAAGGTGCTGGCGATTTATCAGGAGGCCGAAGACAACCTTGACCATAGCGGAAAATTTGCGGAGCAAGAGGCGGGCTATAAAGCGGCATTGAAGACCGCGCCGGTCCAGACCCGGAGGCTGCAGAAAGAGATCGAATCGTATCCGCAAAAGGCCGGCAAGCAGAAGAGCGAGGATTGGGACAGCATTCCGACCGAGGAGCTTGAACAAAGGCTGATCATTGAAAAAGGCAAGGCGGCCAATCTGGATGACCAGATCAAACAGAAAGAAACCGAACTCGTCGAGCAAAACAGCCGGCCGCAATTGATCCGAGAGCAAATCGTCGCAGCGAAACAGGCGATCGATACCGACCAGAATCAACTGATGGCGCCGACGGCCGGTCTGGCTTCGCCGCTTGAAAGCGAGGCGCGGCAGGCCGAGTTGAAAACAGCGATTGAGCGCCGCAACGCCGAGCTGAAAATGCTCGAAGCCGAAGCGCTCAGCAATCCGGCGCGCGCCGATTTTCTGAAAGTCGAGCTGCAATGGCTCGAAATCAAAAGAACCGAGCAGGGCCCTGTCATCGAAACGATTGAGGCTGTGCTGGCCGAACGCCGGCAAAAAGAAGCGCAAGAGATTCAGGAAGCGCTGAGCCAGGCCGAAAAGGAGCTTGCCGGCAAGCATCCCCTGATTCAGCAAATCACGCGCGAAAATCTGCAATATACGCGCGATTTGCAGATTATCAACGGCAAGATCGAACAGTTTGCCGAGCAAAAAAATACCATCGATGCCACGGCGGCCAACATGGGCAACGATTTTAAATCCGCCGAAAAGAAAGTCGGTCTGGCGGAATTGAGCCCGGCGTTGGGCAAGATTTTGCGCGAACAGCGGCGCAATCTGGCCAATCAGGACCGCTATCTTCTGCAATCCGAGAATCTTCAGAATGAAACCGCGATGGCCAGCCTTGAGCAATACAAGATCGATGACCAGTTGCAGCGGCTTGCGAATCTGGATACCGAGCTGAAGGAGTTGATGCGCTCCCAGGTCGATCCCCAATGGCCGCTCGATCAGCGCATGATGATTCAGGCGGAATTGCGGGTCTTGTTGAACAGCAAGAAAGATTTGTTGAACAGGCTGTCGGCCGCTGAGGCGACTTATTTGCGCACATTGGGCGATTTTGACTTTGCGCGTCAGCAACTGGAGGAGCAAATCGTTAAATTTGCGAATTTCCTCGACGAGCGCCTGTTATGGGTGCCCAGTTCCGAACCGGTCAATCTGGTTTTTTTCGCGGGGCTGTATGAGTCGGTGCAATGGCTGCTGTCGCCGTTGAATTGGCTGGAGGCGGGTGAAGACCTGCTCAAGTCGGCGCAGGAGCGTGCGTTTCTGGCCTTGTTGGCGATAGTGGGGCTGAGTTTTTTGCTGTTGACCAGAAAGTGGGTCAGAAGGCAGTTAGCGGTGGAGCTGGAAAAGGCTGAAAAAATTTATACCGATAGCTTCAATAACGGTTTGCAGGCCCTGATCTATACGATTGTGCTGGTCTTGCCGTGGCCGGCCCTGTTTTATCTGTTCGGCTGGTTTTTGAACAGCAGTTGGCCGGCCGCCGATTTCAGCAAGGCGGTGGGCGCGGGGCTGAAGACCGCCGCCGTGCCGCTGTGTCTCGTGCAGTTCTTTTACCGTCTGTTTGCGGCGGACGGGATTGCGGTCAAGCATTTCCAGTGGCAAAAAGCCAATGCGCAATTGATGCGCAGGCATTTTGCCTGGATCCGTTTCATTGCGGTGCCCGGCATCTTCATCATCTATAGCGCCGGCGCGTCGAAAAGTTCGATCTATGGCGATAGCCTCGGCCGTCTGGCGTTGATCGCGGTCATGATCGCGATGACGGTGTTTTTCAGCCGGGTTCTGAAGCCGGGCGAAGGGCTGCTGAAGAGCCATATATTGACCTATCCGAATGGCTGGGTATCGCGCCTGCGTTATCTCTGGTATCCGGCGGTTTCTCTGTCGCCCTTGATTGTGGTGGGTTTTGCGGTGGCGGGCTATTATTTGAGCGCGATCGAATTGCAGCAGAAACTGGTCGTGACGCTGCGGCTCGTTTTCGCTTTGGTCATCGTGCATGAAATGGTGCTGCGCTGGCTGACACTGGCCAATCGCCAGCTCGCGATCAAAAATGCACGGCAAAAGCGCAAGGCGGCGCTGCAGAGCGAAAAAACCGCGGCCGGCGGCGAAGAACCGATATTGCCGGTCGATGAACAGTTGATCGACATTCCGAAAATCAATGCGCAGACGATCAAATTGATGAGCGTGCTGATCGCATTTACCGCGCTGACCGGTGCCGGGATCATTTGGCGGAATATTCTGCCGGCGTTTTCTTTCCTGGAACGCATCGTCCTGTGGCAGCACTTGGGCAAGGTGGACGGGCAGGAGGCCTATTTGCCGGTCACGTTGGCCAACTTGCTGCTGGCCGGTTTGTACGTTTTCATCGCGGTAGTGGCGGTCAGAAATTTTTCCGGCGTGATGGAGCTCTTGGTGTTCCGGCGCTTGTCGGTCGAGGCGGGCGTGCGTTATGCGGTCAATCAGCTCGCGAGCTATGCGCTGATCGCGGCCGGTTTTGCGGTCGTGGCCAATGAACTGGGCGGCAGTTGGTCGCAGGTGCAGTGGCTGGTCGCGGCGCTCAGCGTCGGTTTGGGTTTCGGCTTGCAGGAGATTTTCGCGAACCTGGTGTCGGGCATCATCTTGCTGTTCGAGCGTCCGGTGCGGGTCGGCGATACGGTCACGATCGGCGATGTGACCGGCAAGGTCAGCCGCATTCAGATGCGCGCGACTACGTTGATCGACTGGGATCAAAAAGAACTGATCGTGCCGAATAAAACCTTTATCACCAACCAGTTGACTAACTGGTCGCTGACCGACGCGATCACCCGGGTCGTGATTCCGGTCGGCATCGCTTACGGCTCGAATGTCGAGGAAGTGCACCAGTTGATGCTCGACACGGTCAAGTCAACGCCGCTGGTGCTGGCCGAGCCGGAGCCGAGCGTGTTGTTTGTCGGCTTCGGCGAGAGTTCACTTAATTTTTCGATACGAATTTTTGTCAGTGAGATGTCGCATCGCACGCAGGCGACGCATAATATCCATCTCCGGCTCGAAAAGCTGTTTCGCGAACATCATATCCATATCCCGTCCCCGCAGCGGGAGATTCATATCAGTACTGTGAACGGGGATGTGGGTGGCCTGATACAGAAAAAGCCGTCTTAGCGCTTCAACCTAGAAAAATCAGTTGATCCACAAAACACACCAAAATCACGAAAAAACTCAGAAAGTTATCGCTTAGAAAAGCGGCACCCTGCTGGTGATCAAATCATGCGATCTACCGCCTTGATTTATTTCGTGTCTTTCGTGCTTTTCGTGGACTAACTGCGGTTTTAAGGTTCAAGGCTGCGGCGAGAGAGGGGCTTATGCCGTGGCCAGCGCCCGGTATTGGCTGCGGAAGTACAGCAGCGGTTCGCCGCTGCGGCAGACCGCGTCTTCGATTTCGCCGATGATGATCCAGTGCGTGCCCGCACGCACTTTTTCGACGACCCGGCAATCAAGCGACAAGAGGCTGCCGTTCAGCAGCGGTACGCCTGCAATGCCGGGCGTCCAGGCCGTGTTTTCGAAGCGCTGCTCTTGGCTCAAGCCGCCGGCAAAGTGATTCGAAACGTCCTGTTGCTGGTCGCTCAGCACATTCACCGAAAAACGTCCGCTTTCCTTGATGCCTTCGCCGGTGTCGGCGGCTTCGTTGACGCACACCAAAATCTGCGGCGGCGTCATCGAGACGCTCGCAAAAGCCGTCACAGTCATGCCTTGAATGCCGAACTTCTCGGAGTGGGTCGCGACCACGGCGACGCCGCTCGCCCACTGTTGCATCGCTTGTTTGAATTCATCGCCGGTGACAGCCATCAGTTTCTCCATGTTGATTTGATAAGGCGCTGCCTCTTCCTGCCGCTGAAGAAACAACATTAGCTTGCCGTATATGGTACAACAGCGGAACAGGCTTGTTAACTGAATACGTTTCGAGCGCTACCTTGGTGCGGACATTTGAATGGCCGCCGCCGGCTTGTTGTTTTTAAAACGCCTGCCTTATGAATCAATGCGTTAACCGGTATTTTGGCAAATAAACCCACGAAATCAAGGATTTCTTGATGTTTTTGCGGGTTGAGAAAGGCGGGGTTTTATGATGTAATAGGATGATTTTTACCAAAGTGTCTCTTGTATTTGATTGAGGTCGGAATGAGGGGACGATTTCGCGGCTGCTTGCTTGGAGAGTAGGTTTCAACTATGCAATTTACAATAAAGAAAGGTTTGGATCTGCCGATTACCGGCGGCCCCAAACAGGTGATTGAGAAGGGCAACGCGGTCAAAACCGTTGCGATTCTGGGAACGGATTATGTCGGTATGAAGCCGACCATGCTGGTCAGTGAAGGGGATGCCGTCAAACTGGGCCAAATCCTGTTCAGCGACAAGAAAAATCCGGGCGTCAACTTTACCGCGCCGGGCGCGGGCAAGATCAAGGCGGTCAACCGCGGCGCGAAGCGTGCGCTGCAGTCTGTCGTGATCGAACTGGCCGGCGACGAGCAAGTCTCGTTTACCCAATATAAGGAAGCCGACCTGGCCGGCCTGACCGAAGAACAGGTTAAAGATAATCTGTTGCAGTCCGGTTTGTGGACCACGCTGCGCACCCGGCCTTACGGCAAGATCCCGGCTGTCGACACGAAGCCGCGCTCGATCTTCGTCACCGCGATCGACACGAATCCTTTGGCGGCCGACCCTGCCGTGATCATCAAGGCGCGCGCGAATGATTTTGCGAACGGCCTGGCGGTGATTGCAAGGTTGACCGATGGCAAGGTCTATGTCTGCAAAAAGGCCGGCGCGGACGTCGCGGTCGGCAATACGGCTTCGGTTCAGGTCGCCGAGTTTTCCGGCCCGCATCCTGCCGGCCTCCCGAGCACCCATATTCATTTGATCGATCCGGTCAATGCGAACAAGACCGCCTGGCATCTGGATTACCAGGCCGTAATCGCGATCGGCGCGCTGTTTACGACCGGCAAGTTGAATGTCGAAAGGGTCGTTGCGCTGGCCGGTCCTACGGTCAAGAATCCGCGCCTGATCAAAACCCGCGTCGGCGCGAGCACCGATGACCTGGTCAAGGGCGAACTCGAAGCCGTCGAAAACCGGGTCGTTTCCGGTTCGGTGCTGTTTGGTCATCAGGCCTCCGATTGGGCTGCCTATCTGGGTTGCTACCACAATCAAGTTTCCGCGTTGCAGGAAGGCCGCGCCCGCGAACTGTTCGGCTGGATCGTGCCCGGCAAGGACAAATATTCGGCGCTGGATGTATATATCACCAGCCGCCAGGACCGCAAATCGGGCCGTCTGTTTCCGTTCACGACCAATAGAAACGGCAGCGACCGCGCGATCGTGCCGGTCGGCGTTTACGAGACCGTGATGCCGTTGGACATTCTGGCGACCCCGTTGCTGAAATCCCTGCTCGTCGGCGATAGCGATAACGCCCAGTTGCTCGGCTGCCTGGAACTCGATGAAGAAGACCTGGCGCTGATGACCTTTGTCGATCCCGGCAAGCATGATTTCGGTCCGGTACTCAGAGCGAATTTAACTAAAATTGAGAAGGAAGGATAATGTCGGCGAGAGAATTTTTAGACAAGTTAGAGCCACATTTTACCAAAGGCGGCAAGTTCGAAAAGTATTACGGCCTCTATGAGATGGTCGATACTTTCATCTACACGCCACCCACGGTAACGCGCGGCACCACCCACGTTCGCGACGGCAACGACTTGAAACGCACGATGACCTTCGTGGTTATCGCGACCGCTTTCTGTATCCTGATGGCGTTATACAACACCGGTTATCAGGCGAACCTCGCGATCAATGCGCTGGGCAAGGAAGGCACCGACGGCTGGCGCGGCGTGATCATGTCGGTGTTCGGCTATAACACGATGAATCCGCTGTCCAATCTGCTGCACGGCGCGCTGTATTTCTTCCCGATCTATATCGTGACCCTGGCGGTCGGCGGTGTATGGGAAGTCTTGTTCGCGACCGTACGCGGCCACGAAGTCAACGAAGGCTTCCTGGTTTCCTCGATGCTCTATACCCTGATCATGCCGCCCGACATGCCGCTGTGGCAAGTCGCGCTCGGCATTTCATTCGGCATCGTGATCGGCAAGGAAGTGTTCGGCGGTACCGGTAAAAACTTCTTGAACCCGGCATTGACCGGCCGTGCCTTCCTGTATTTCGCGTATCCGGCTTCGATCTCCGGCGACTCGGTCTGGGTTGCTGTCGACGGTTATACCGCGGCGACGCCTCTGGGTCTGGCTGCGAACGGCGGCATGGATGCGGTCTATAAAGCCAATTACACCTGGATGCAAACTTTCTTCGGCTTCGAGCCGGGCTGCCTCGGCGAGACCTCGACGCTGGCGATCCTGATCGGCGCGGCCTTCCTGCTGTATACCCGCGTCGCGTCGTACCGCATCATGGCCGGTGTGTTCCTGGGCATGGTGACGACTGCATCGTTGCTCAACTTCATCGGCAGCGACACCAATCCGATGTTCGCGATGCCTTGGTACTGGCATTTGACCGTCGGCGGCTTCGCTTTCGGCATGGTTTATATGGCGACCGATCCGGTTTCCGCGGCGATGACCAACACCGGACGCTGGATTTTCGGCGCCCTGGTCGGCTTCATGACCGTATTGATACGCGTAGTCAATCCGGCCTTCCCGGAAGGCATTATGCTGGCGATTCTGTTCTCGAACATGTTTGCGCCGACGATCGACTATTTCGTAATTCAGGCCAATATCAGAAGAAGGATCAAACGCCATGCCTAACCAACAAAAGCCATGCAAACATCTGGAAAAGGTTTGCAACAAGCTGAATGAGTACGAGCAGTACCGTAAGTTTATTATCTATAAAGACAAAGTTTTGGCGATGGGCAACGATAGTCTCGAAAAGACTATCGCGATCGCGCTGTCGTTGTGCTTTATCTGCGCGATCTTGGTGTCGTTCTCGGCCGTCGCGTTGAAACCGTTGCAGATCTATAACAAAGATCTGGACATGAAGAAAAACATCCTCGACGTCGCCGGCTTGCTGGAAGAGGGGATGGATATCGACAAGGCGTTCGCGGACAAGATCGAGGCGAAAGTCGTCGATCTGGAAACCGGCGATTATGTCGAAAACATCGACGCGAATGCTTATGATCAACGCAAGGCCGCTAAAGACCCTGCGCAAAGCGTCGCGATCCCGAAGGATAAAGATATTGCACATATCCGCGTAAAGGCGAAGCTGGCCAAAGTCTTCCTGGTCAAGGAAGGCGGCGCGCTGAAATCGGTCATTTTGCCGGTCAGCGGCTACGGTCTGTGGTCGACCCTGTACGGTTTCTTGTCGCTCGATGCGGACGGTCAAACGGTGCAAAGCATCAACTTTTATGACCAATCGGAAACTCCGGGCCTCGGCGGTGAAGTCGTGAACCCGAACTGGCGCGCATTGTGGAAAGGCAAAAAAGTCTATGCAGTGACCGATCAACCGGCGATGGAAAAAGGCCTGATCGCCGAAGCCGATGTGGGCGAGCCTGCGCTGAGCCTGATCAAAGGCACCGTCGATACCAGCAAGCCGGGTTCCGAATACCAGGTTGATGGTCTGGCGGGCGCGACGCTGACCAGCACCGGCGTGACCAATCTGATCAGATACTGGATGAGCGCCGAAGGCTTTTCGAAGTATCTGAGCAAAGTTAGAGCGAATCAAGGGGCTAAATCATGAGTGCAATATTAGATAAAGCAGGACTAAATGACGAAACCAAAAAGGTTTTGATCTCGCCGCTGGTCGAAAATAACCCGATCACCTTGCAGGTGCTCGGGATTTGTTCGGCGCTGGCGGTCACCTCGAAAATGTCGACCTCGCTGATCATGGCGCTGGCGTTGACCCTGGTTACCGCGTTCTCGAGCGCGGCGATCAGTGCGATCCGCAACCATATCCCGAGCAGCATCCGGATCATCGTGCAGATGACGATCATTGCTTCGCTCGTTATCGTGGTCGACCAGTTGTTGAAAGCGTTTGCGTTTGATGTCAGCAAACAGCTGTCGGTTTTCGTCGGTCTGATCATCACGAACTGTATCGTGATGGGTCGCGCCGAAGGCTATGCGATGAAGAATCCGCCGCTCGAAAGCTTCTGGGACGGTATCGGTAACGGTTTGGGCTACAGCTTGATCCTGGTCACCGTCGCGTTCTTCCGCGAAATTCTGGGTTCCGGCAAACTGCTCGGCATCGAAATCCTGAAGCTGACCAAAGACGGCGGCTGGTACGATCCGAACGGTCTGATGTTGTTGCCGCCTAGCGCGTTTTTCATCATCGGCCTAATCATCTGGGGCGTGCGTCAATATAAGCCGAACCAGCGCGAAACGGTTGATTATAAAATCATGTCGATTGCTCACGGTGAGGGAGGGCACCACTAATGGAAGCGTATATCAGTTTATTCATCAAATCGGTTTTCATTGAAAACCTGGCGCTGTCCTTCTTCTTGGGGATGTGCACCTTTATCGCGGTGTCGAAGAAAATTTCGACCGCGATAGGTCTCGGCATCGCGGTGATGATCGTGCAAGCGATCACCGTGCCGGCCAACAACCTGGTTTATCATGCATTATTGAAGGAAAATGCCCTGGCGGCGATCGGCATCGAAGGCGTCGATTTGAGCTTTTTGGCGTTGCTCAGCTGTATCGGCATGATTGCCGCGTTGGTACAGATTCTCGAAATGATTCTGGATAAGTTTTTCCCTGCGCTTTACCATGCATTAGGCGTGTTTTTGCCGTTGATTACGGTAAACTGCGCGATCCTGGGCGGCAGTTTGTTCATGATCGAACGCGACTATAACTTCGGCGAAAGCGTGACCTACGGGGTCGGCAGCGGCCTGGGTTGGGCGCTCGCGATTACGGTCATGGCCGGCGTGCGCGAAAAACTCAAATACAGTGATATTCCGGTCGGCCTGCAAGGCCTCGGCATCACTTTTATTACTGCGGGTCTGATGTCTCTCGGCTTCATGGCTTTCTCCGGAATCCAACTGTAAGGGTAATCTAATGCTGGATATTTTATTAGGGATACTCATCTTTACGGCGCTGGTGATTGCGCTCGTATTCGTGATTATCGGCGCGAAAAAGAAACTCGTGGCCGAAGGCGATGTGGAGATCCTGATCAATGACGAAAAGAAAATTCATGTGCCGGTCGGCGCCAAATTGTTGACCGCGTTGGCGGACAACGGTTTGTTCGTGTCTTCGGCCTGCGGCGGCGGCGGTACTTGCGGCCAGTGCAAGGTCAAGGTCAAATCAGGCGGCGGCGAGATCCTGCCGACCGAATTGACCCACATCACCAAGCGCGAAGCGGCCTGCGGCGAACGTCTTTCCTGTCAGGTCAGCGTCAAGCATGACATGGACATCGAAGTCGAAGATTCGGTTTTCGGCGTCAAGAAATGGGAATGCACGGTCAAGTCGAACAACAACGTCGCGACCTTCATCAAGGAACTGGTGCTCGAATTGCCCGCCGGAGAGTCGATCGACTATCGCGCCGGCGGTTATATTCAGATCGAGTGTCCTCCGCATGTGGTCAACTATAAAGACTACAAGATCGAAGAGCGCTTCCATGAAGATTGGGATAAATACAATCTGTGGCGTTATGTCTCCGACGTGAAGGAACCGGTCTTGCGCGCTTATTCGATGGCAAGCTATCCGGAAGAAAAAGAAATCATGCTGAACGTGCGTATCGCGACGCCTCCGCCGAGAGCGGACGAAAGCGTACCGGCGGGCAAGATGTCTTCTTACATCTTCAGCCTGAAACCGGGCGACAAATGTATCATTTCAGGTCCATACGGTGAGTTCTTCGCGAAAGAGACCGATGCCGAAATGGTCTTCGTCGGCGGCGGCGCGGGTATGGCGCCGATGCGTTCGCATATTTTCGATCAATTGCGCCGGCTGAAATCGAAGCGCAAGATGACCTTCTGGTACGGCGCGCGCAGCAAGCGCGAAATGTTCTATGTCGAGGATTTCGACATGCTGGCGAAGGAAAATCCGAACTTCACCTGGCACGTCGCCTTGTCCGATCCGCTGCCGGAAGACAACTGGACCGGCTATACCGGCTTCATTCATAACGTGCTGTATGAGAACTATCTGAAAAATCATCCGGCACCGGAAGACTGCGAGTTTTACATGTGCGGTCCTCCGATGATGAACGCCGCGGTGATCAAGATGTTGCTCGACAACGGTGTCGAACCCGAGAACATCATGCTCGACGACTTCGGCGGCTAAAAGCAAAGCCTGCCAGCCCTCTTTCGTAAAGTTCGCTTTGCGGAAGAGGGCTTTGTCGTATTTAGTGCTTTTTAAAAATTGCCGGCTTGATCGAGTCACGCTAGCCGTTCACCGTTAATCTTCATTTTGGAGTTGTTCTCCGTTATGTTCATGGCTCATTGGCGCTTTCATGCAATCCTCTCCCGTCCTGAGAGAAACAGGCTTTTGGGCTTCAGGAACCTTGTTCTGCTGGTCTTGCTGATGCAGGCGGGACCCGCGCTCAGCACATCCACGATGCGCTGCGGCCACAATATAGTCGAACTCGGCGACGATACCTATAAGGTTCTGGAGACGTGCGGCGAGCCTGCATCGATCTACCATCGTACCAAAATCGTCGGCAGCACTTTACATCACCCCCGCCGTACGCTCGACATTGAAGAGTACGAAGAAATTCAGGTCGAAGAGTGGGTTTATGATTTCGGCAGAAACCGGATCAGGCAATCGCTCCTTTTTGAAAATGGGCGGATGGTTGAAATCAACGATTTGAAACGGAGCCGTTAAAGTTAAGGCGCTGTCTGCGGCTTAGACTCGCCGCTGGGCTTGAAAAATTGACGGTAAACTAAACTTTTAACTGTGCGGCCAGTCTTTTGCTTGACGCGTTCATTTTAATGGCGGCAAACTTCAGTAAGCGGTATCATTTGCCTCATCGGGCGTGGGTTTGTCCCGATCCTGAAAAAGGCTTCATCGATTTTTAGAGATTTTTGTATGACTTATTTTTTAGTGACATTTGCGATCATGCTGGCGGTAGTCATCCTGATGGCGGTAGGTGTGATGTTCGGTCGCCGCGCAATAAAAGGATCCTGCGGCGGTTTGAATTCCGGATCATGCGTTTGCGTTGAAAAATGCGATAAAAGGAAAAAAATCGAGGCCGAACAGGCGTCGATCCAATAGCCTTGATCGTGGTTGAATGCCGGGTATTTTGGCTTCGCTGCGGCTAAGGCCGAAATTGATAACACTGTTCATTGCAAGGAGTTCGTTATGCTGACCAAGATAGCTATAGCCGACTACATGACCAAACACGTGGTCAAATTGACGCCGAGTCTCAACGTCATCGATGCCGTGAAGACCATGATCGAGCACAAGATCACCTCCGCCCCCGTCGTGGACGCACAGGGCCATTTGCTCGGCATGTTTTCCGAAATGGACGGCATGAAGGTTTTCCTGGATGGCGTTTATAACCAGGGCATGAGCGGGAAGGTCGGCGATTACATGACCAAGAACCCGATCACGGTGCAGGCCGAATCCAGCATCGTCGATCTGGCCGAAAAATTCCAGAATTTGCCGGTCAGAAGTTTTCCGGTTTTCGAAAACAACGAACTGGTCGGCATCATCAGCCGGACCGATTTGCTAAGAGCGCTTGCTACGGCGCAATGAAGATGCGTAGGTCGTGACGGATCATTCATTCTATTGGCACGACTACGAAACGTTCGGTACGGACCCGCGCCGGGATAGACCCGTGCAGTTCGCGGGCGTCCGTACCGACCTGCAAGGCAACGCGATCGACGATCCCCTGGTCGTCTATCTGAAGCCGGCGGACGATAGCCTGCCGCATCCCGATGCCTGCCTGATTACCGGCATCACCCCGCAATCGGCCGAACAAAAAGGCATTTGCGAAGCCGAATTCATCCGCCAGATTCATCAGGAAATCGCGCAGCCGAATACCTGCACCCTCGGTTACAATAACCTGCGTTTCGATGACGAAGTCACGCGCAACTGTCTTTACCGCAATTTTTACGATCCTTATGCCCGGGAATGGCAACACGGCAATAGCCGCTGGGATTTGATCGATGTGGTGCGGGCGGCGCGCGCCTTGCGTCCCGACGGGATTGCCTGGCCGCTCAATGAAGACGGCACGCCGACGCTTCGGCTCGATCGCCTGACCGTCGCCAATGCTCTCGCGCATGAGGCCGCGCATGACGCCTTGTCCGATGTGCAGGCGACGATCGCGCTCGCGCAATTGCTCAACCGAGTGCAGCCGAAGCTCTACCAATTTCTGTTTCAACATCGCGTCAAAACCGAGGCGCTGAGGCTGCTGCAAATCGGCAGCTATGAACCGGTCGTGCATGTCTCCGGCAAATATCCGTCGAGCCGGCATAGCCTGGCGATCGTGCTGCCGGTTGCCTGGCACCCGAGCAACAGTAACGGCGTGATCGTTTATGATCTGTCGGTCGATCCCGAACCGATGCTCGAACTGTCCGCCGAAGAGATCGGCCGGCGCCTTTTTACCGCGACCGAGGATTTGCCCGAAGGCGCCGCGCGCATTCCGCTGAAGACCGTCCACCTGAATAAATGCCCGGTATTGGCGCCGATTTCGGTGATCCGTCCGCCAGACGCCGAGCGTTTGGCGCTCGACTTGGCATCCTGCCATGCGCATATCGCGAAAATTAAAGCCGCGACAGGTCTCGCGGAGAAAATCGTACAGGTATTCAGCGCACCGTCAGGCTTCGAAACCGATACGGACCCGGATCTGACGATTTATCAGGGCGGATTTTTTTCGGACGAAGACAAGCGCAAAATGACTCGCCTGCGCTCGATGACCCCGGAACAACTGGCCGCCTCGACGCTGACTTTTGCCGATCCCCGCCTGCCCGAAATGCTGTTCCGCTACCGCGCGAGAAACTACCCGGAATCGCTGAATGCCGAAGAGCAGGAGCGCTGGCGGCAGTTCTGCATCGACCGCCTGACCGGCCTGAAGCCCGGCGCCGGGATTACGTTTGAGCACTATTTTGCCCGCCTTCGGCAATTGAAAAACGACGCTGCGGATGAAGCGGTGCTGGCCGCCCTGGAGTCCTATGCGCTTGAAAAGATGCGGTCTTTAGGTATTGAAAATTCCACGGTCGAGTCGCTGACCGCCTAAGGGTTCGCTCAAAGTTAACTTCCTTAAATTCAGCCGCATCGAAATGCGGCTAATACCCTCCTGCACCACTTGGGATTTCTGGGAACTCGGCCGGATTTATTGACGAGATAAAGTCAACTTATAATATAAGTTAATCATTCATGCGTCTGCTGGTGTGTTTTCTCTGCTGCCTAGCTCGAAAATAGGTATCGATAATCTCTATCACTCATCCAAGTCATAGTAAAAACGTTAGAAAATGACTGGTAAATAAAATACGTTTCTTTTGTGGTTTGATTCAGATTGCATTCAGCTAGCAATCACTAAGATCAAGTCCGGGCCCCGATCCGAATTTTTTCTTCCATCAATCCCACATGAGTAGGTATTTTATGCAAGCTCTTTTTTCTATACGATGGGTTTTTCGAATTTTGCTATTGGCCGTTATGCTCGGGTTGTCGGTGGCCCGAACGGCGCAGGCCAATATCGAGCACAGCGATGCGGTGGTGATGTTTTACACCGATTTGTCACCCTACGGTAACTGGGAAGAACAACCGGTTTTCGGTAAGGTTTGGTATCCGCGAGATATTCCGGGGGATTGGATGCCTTATACCATTGGCTATTGGGTGTATACAGATATCTATGGCTGGTTATGGGTCGCCGAATCGGCGTGGGGCGACATCACCGAGCATTATGGGCTTTGGATGAGGGATGATCAGGATCATTGGTTCTGGGTGCCGGACAAAATTTGGGGGCCAGGATGGGTCGAATGGCGGGAAGGAGATGATGAAATAGGGTTCACGCCATTGCAGCCTATTCCTGTTGATGTCGATTCGTTAGCTCCGAGATGTTGGGTTTTTGTTCGTAAGCATGATTTTCCTCATCATCCCCATCATCATAAGTCGAAAACGAAATTTATCGATCCAAGAAAAAACCCGGATCTGATCAGACGGACGCATGCGTTGGAGCCGCCGACCGTGCTGGATCGGCGCCCCTTCAATCGCGGCGTGTCGCCCGAAAAGATCGCACGAGCAACCGGTCGCAGGGTCATTCCCCTCGATCCCAAGGTTGTGACAGGCCCCGGCGAACTGGCCGTACGAAAGAAGCGCGCCGCAAAAGAGAATGCGCCGATCATTTATCGGCCTATCGATATTCCGCTCACGCTCGACGCGATCCGCGACCAGGAGTTGCGCGCGAAAGGTTTTGCCGAAAAGAAGGCCCGGCTTTCTATAGAACCGAAAGAGGCGTCGGCGGAGGAACAAACCGGCGAACCAAACCAGTCGGCCAAGCCTGCGGAGAAACTCGGAGGGACTGACCTTCGAAGAAGCAAGAGGCAAACCGAAATATCTAAGCCAGAATCTTCCGCGTTAGATTCGGCGCAAGGCAGCAAGGAGCCTGCGAAGGCCGAAGAGAAAATAAAAGCGGACAATGTGGCGCCAAGGGACAGCCGGGCGGTCGATCCGGAAAGCCGGAAGTCTGAAGAGCAGGGATCAGTGGAGCGGGATAGGGAACGCCTGCGCGAAAATATCGACCCGCAACAAGCCGAACCGAAGGCAAGCCTGCCGCGCGAAGACAGTCTTCACGAATCGCCGTCTTCCCGCCAGGACCCTGAGCCTTCATCATCCGGAGAGGCGTCCGGCTTAAATGGATCAAGCCCGTCGACAGTCAATGAACCGAGTTCGGCTTCATCATCGGTGGACGGGACGAATTCAGCGCCGGCTCCATCATCGGCGAATGACCCGAGTCTGACACCGCCGGCTTCGTCACCGTCGACTGAATCGAGCCCAACGCCGTATTCGTCATCGTCGACTGAATCGAGCCCAACGCCGTATTCGTCATCGTCGACTGAATCGAGCCCAACGCCGTATTCGTCACCGTCGACTGAATCGAGTTCAACGCCGTCTTCGTCTACGTCGTACGACTCGAGTTCATCGTCGTCCCCGTCTACGTCGTACGACTCGAGTTCATCGTCGTCCCCATCTACGTCGTACGACTCGAGTTCATCGTCGTCCCCGTCTACGTCGTACGACTCGAGTTCATCGTCGTCCCCGTCTACGTCGTACGACTCGAGTTCATCGTCGTCCCCAGCTACGTCGTCTGAATCGAGTTCATCGTCGTCTCCATCTACGTCGTATGAGTCGAGTTCATCTTCGTCTTCGGCTACGTCGTATGACTCGAGCTCATCGTCGTCTCCGTCTACGTCGTATGACTCGAGCTCATCGTCGTCCCCGTCTACGTCGTCTGAGTCGAGTTCATCATCGTCGTCTGAGTCGAGCTCTGCGCCCACTCCAGCTCCGGTGTCCGAGCCGAGCCCGCCGCTACCGCCTCCCGTAGAGTCTCATCCTCAGGAGTCGACTTCCAGTTCCAGCAGTAGCTCATCAGAAGAACATAAACATGAAAAAAAGCATCATGATTAATCGGCATTGTCTTATGCTTTGAACGGCGGGAAAGGGATCATGGCGGGATGGAACCGCTTTGCCAGGGACGGCAAATTTTCTGCTCGGCGTGAATGACGCCGCTGCTTGCACAAATCTCGGTTTTCGAGTCCGGCCTTGGAAAGAAACGGCGTCTTGCCGGTAAACCAACGGCGCTTTTTGGCTGTCTCTATTGAAATCGAATAAAAGCGTCCAGGAGTCGTTATTTATGCACAGTCGTTTGTCATTAGGATGGTTATGCAAGGCGCTGATTTTGGCGCTGTTGCTCAGTTTACCGCTCGTCCGCCCTGCGGAGGCGAATCATCTCCGAAACGATGCCTCCAGGCTGTTTTATTTAAAGCTGGCGCCATACGGAACCTGGGTGCATCACCGTATCTACGGCAGGGTTTGGTTTCCGCGCAATATGCCGGAGTATTGGCGCCCGTATCAGGAGGGTTACTGGGCTTACACCCATGATTACGGCTGGCTGTGGGTATCGGATTGGGTCTGGGGCTGGGCGACCGACCATTACGGCCGCTGGGTGTGGGATGACTGGTACGGATGGATTTGGGTGCCGGGCGCGGTGTGGTCGCCGGCCTGGGTCGTCTGGCGTTATGGCGACGGTTACGTGTCCTGGGCGCCGCTGCCGATCCAATATATCTGGAACCCGTATGCCAGCTATACGACCACGTATTTTAATTTCGATCGTTACATCTATTGGGATTGCTGGGTGACGACCCACGAACGCGATTTTCCGCGCCGAAATAAACCGCGCAAATTCCTTCCGCCCAAAATGAACCGCGAGATTCTGCATAGAACCCGCTATGCCGACCCACTGATCGTGCATAACCGGAACATCGTCAATCAGGGTATACCGCTACAGTGGATCGAACGGGCGACGGGTTCGTCGATCAAGCCTGTTGCTCCGGCGGTCGTGCTGGAGCCCGGTGATAATAGGCCAAGAGAGCGCCAGAAAAGAGGTCGCGAAGAAGTCAGGATTTATCGGCCCATTGACAATCAACCGACAGTCGAGACGATCCGCGACGAAGCGGAGTCTGACAAGGCATTGGCGGAGAGAATCGATGTGCATAGGCAATTATCGTCCGATCGCGAGAGCCCATCGGGCGAAAATCTTGAACCCAGACGCTCGGGCCGTTTAACCGGCCGCCCCAAACCTCCCGATGTTCAGGAAGCGGAAATGCCGCAAACCGCGCCGACTTTTCTGACCTTGCCCGACATGCAGGAAACGTTGCAGGCGGAGCCAGGTCAGGATGAAACTGTCGATCGGCGAAAAAATGGTTTGGGCCGAGTGCAACGCCAGGAACAGGAGAACGTGCCTGAACAGCCCATGCGCATTGAAGAAAGGCTGCAAATCGCTCCGCAAGGGCAGGAGAGTGAGTCGGTTGGACGGCATGGAAATCGAGGTTATGAACCCGCTATGCAGGAAAACCAGCAGCAATTGGAGCTGGAGAGGCAGCAACAGGCCGAAGAAGAGCGCATGCGACAGGAAGAAGGTCCGCGCGAGCAGCAACGCCAATTGGAACGCGAACAGCAGGCCGAGCAGGAGCGCATGCAGCAGGAGGCAGTCGGCCGACAGGAAGAAGGCGCGCATCAGCATCGAGAGAATAGGGGGTGGCGTCAGCAAGATGTACAGGAACCTGAACAGCAAGAGATCGTTCCGCAACCGCCGAGGGAAACCGAAAACCGGCAACAGGTCGAGGAAGGGCGTATGCGGCAGGAGGTGATCCGGCAACAGGAAGAAACCGTGCGCGAACAGCAGTTGGAAGCGGAGCGGCAGCAACAAGCCGAGCAGCAACGCATGCAGCGGGAGGCGATCCGGCAACAGGAAGATGCCGTGCGTGTACAGCAACTGCAAATGGAGCGTCAGCAACAGGGCGAACAGGAACGCATGCAGCAGGAGGCGATCCGTCAGCAGGAAGAAGCCGTGCGTGAACAGCAACTGCAAATGGAGCGTCAGCAACAGGCCGAACAGGAGCGCATGCAGCAGGAAGCGGTTCGCCAGCAACAGGAGGAAATGGCGCGTCAGCAGCAGTTAGAAATGGAACGCCAACGGCAAACGATTCAACAGCAGCAAAACGAAATGCGTCAGCCGGAGACTATGCGGCAAACCGAGCCGGGCGGCGGTCGCGGCAGAGTGGGGCGGGGATTTGGCAGAGGCAGAGAGTAAAGCGAATGTCCGCTGTTGACCGGATGGCGGAGAACGCCATCCGGTTTCCTGATGTGTATTTCTTTCTAAATTCAAATGGCATTGGCGCAAATTTTTATTATTGATAATCGCGTCACATAACCAAAACATCGTTTGTTTTAGAAAAAAGTAAGCCGTGTAGACTTATCCGATAAGCAATTTAGCTAGAACCCATTGTTAATCGGAACCAGGGGAAATGTCATTTATGCATCAGAAAAATTTTTATTTGTCCGCAGCCGCCATGCTCGCCTTGTTGACTGGGCTCAACGATACCGCGATCGCCAACCCGGGAGCGGGTCGGATGTATGGAAAAGACGCCCCTTTCAAGATCCGGGATCTGCCGGCGCAAAGCCAATTACGGAAGGCGCTCGAAAAACTTCCCTCGACGGCTAAGACAAAAGCGATGAAGAGGCTGCATGAATTCTCATTTCCTGCGAACGATGCAAATACGTTACAGGTGGATCAGGACGGCGGCGTGTATTATATCGAGGCCGTAACGCCTGAGCCGGGGGCTAGCAGCTCAATGACGGCGGAAGTCTCAGCCGCCGCAGCATTGCCGGCGACCGGCGTATTTAAGCTGCACAGTCTGCCAGGCGCTTCAAGAACAGTGTTTCTGGATTTTGATGGTCATGTGATTAGCGGCACGGCCTGGAATTCGACTAATCCGACTTTAACCGCGGTGCCCTACGATACTGACGGCGATGCCAGTGCTTTCAGCGATAACGAACTCAATCGAATCCATGAGATCTGGCATCGGGTTGCCGAGGATTTTGAGCCTTTCAATATCGACGTCACCACAGAAGTACCCGCCGCATTTGGGCCTACGGTCGGCCGGGTGCTGATTACCCAGGATGTCGATCAATATGGTCTGGCGATGCCGTCCAAAGGAGCTGGCGGTGTCGCCTATGTCAACGTTTTCGGCCGCAGTGATTATGTCAGCAAATATTCGCCCGCACTGGTTTATTACAATAATTTGGGATTGGCTTCCACGGCCGAAGCCAGCTCACACGAATTCGGCCATAATCTGGGGCTCTCTCACGATGGCACAAGCACGGCGGGCTATTATACTGGTCTAGGCAGCGGCAATTCGTCCTGGGCGCCGATCATGGGAGCCAGCTATTACAAGAATGTGACGGAATGGAGCAAGGGGGAATACCCGGATGCCAATAATACGCAGGATGACATCGGCATCATCGCCACGAAACTGACGTTTAAAGCGGACGATCATGGCAATACGAATGACGTAGCCAGTCTGCTTGCCGTTGAAAGCGACGGCAGTATTTTGGCAACCACCCCCCAAGACGATCCAGGAAATACTGTCCCAGACAATAAAGGCATTATCGAAACGCAAGGCGATATTGATGTGTTTGCCTTGGATGTCGGAGCCGGCGCTGTGAATATTGCTGTCACACCGGCATGGGCGGTGGCGATCCCCCATCCCGATGTGACAGGCACGCTAATACGAGCCGCGAATTTGGACGTCAAGGCAACGCTCTACGATGCATCGGGTTTTGAAATAAGCACCAGCGATCCGCTTGACAATACGAACGCCGTGATTAATACATCGGTCAGCGCGGGGCGGTATTATCTTGCGATCACCGGTGTAGGCAATGCGTCGACCCCTTATTCCAGCTATGGCAGTCAGGGCGAATTTTTCATTACCGGTACCGTGCCGCCTGTGAGTGACACTACGCCGCCGACTCCTAATCCGAGCTGGCAAACGGTCCCGACCGCGCAAAACGATACGAGTATCGCTATGGCGGCAACAGTGGCAAGCGATGTGTCCGGTGCCGTTGAGTACCAGTTTTTATGTGTTGCCGGCGGTACCGGCTGCGTTAATAGCGCCTGGCAGACCAGCCCCAATTATGTGATCAGCGGTTTGGCGCCGGCAACCTCTTATACCTTTCAGGTCAGGGCGCGCGATGCTTTCGATAACCAAACGCCAGCTTCATCTCCGGCGACTGCCACAACGGCTGCGTCCATTAATCCGAATCTCGTCGCAAATGATGATACGGCCAGCGTGGAGGAAGACGGCGCGACGATCATTCCGGTATTGAGCAACGATTCCGTGAGTGGCGGTAATAGCCTCTCCATCGTCTCGGTCGGAACCCCGGGGCATGGAGTGGCCACCAACAATAATGACGGCACCCTTACCTATAAACCGAGTGCCAATTTCTACGGCAGCGATAGCTTTACCTATACCATTTCAGACGGTGTTGGCGGTTCCGCGTCGGCAACGGTAGCTATCATCGTAAATCCGGTCAATGATGCGCCGGTTGCAGTGAATGATACGGCAACGGTTCGCGTAAAAAGGACCGTCAGCATCAAGGTATTGAGTAACGATACGGATGTCGATGCCGATAAATTGGTTATTGTTTCGACCACGAAAGGAACGATCATCAATGGTCAAACCCTATCCTATACGGGCGCCGCGGTAGGAACGGATACCTTCGCCTATACCGTCAGCGATGGCAAGGGCGGTCTTGCCTCGGCAAACGTAACGGTTACGGTGAAGAGATGAGATGAGATGAGATGACCGGATTTTCCACAGGGTCGACTCTTACCCTGTGGAAATCAGGCGTTTTTTTCTTAACTGAAGGTATCCACGAAAACCCCGAAAGTAACGGCCGAATGAATGGTGCGATGAAATCTTTCGTGCCTTTAGTGTTTTTCGTGGACAATGATGTAACATCAGCTACTGAGTTGATGCGTTTTCCTGCGGTAGGGCCGCCGTCCCTGGCGGTAACGGCTTGGCATCCATCTCGAAATCCATTCTGATGCGATGTGCAATCAATTCGGCTTCTTTTTTGTTTTTGAAGGGGCCGGCAATCACTTGATTAGTCCCGTCTTTTTCAACTTTTCGCGCCGGGATTGGCGGACCTTGATGCGTGAGCATCGCCGCCAGTTGTTGCGCCATCGCCGCGTTGTGAAAGTCGGCGACTAAAATCGCCCAGTCGCTGCCGGTCAATTCGGGCACCACCGGCTGCCCGTAGAAATGCACGGGATGTTGCACTTCCGGCGCTTTCGCGACGAGTTCCGGCACATCCAGGCTGGCCGCCAGGATCGGGGTGGGGATGCCGTCGGCGCGTTGCAGGGTGCGGTCGACTTTTTCCCAATCTACGGTTACGCCTTTTTCGGCGGCGGCTTGGCGCAGTTTTTTCAGCAGCGACTTTTGCAGTCGTTGTTTCTGGCCGGCCCATTTTTGCAGCGGCTGGTGGGCTTCCAGGTAAAGTCTGTCTCCGACCCATGCCGTCATATAAGGCTGGTGGACGATCCGCACCGGCATCCCGACCGCCGTTTTTTTGAACAGCGCTTTGATGTCTTCGGGGTAAAGCCGCACACAGCCGTGGCTGACCTGCATGCCGACGCCGTAAGGTTTGTTGGTGCCGTGGATCAGGTAGCTGTTAAAACCTAGCGATAGCGCATACTTGCCGAGCGGATTGTTGGGGCCGGGAGGCACCACGGCGGGCAGCGGGTCGCCTTTTGCCGCGTGTTCGCGTCGGATGGATTCCGGGGGAGCCCATGCCGGGTTGGCTTTTTTTGCGACGATAGTGGTTTGTCCTAAAGGGGTATTCCAGCCTTCACGGCCAATGCCGAGCGGGTAGGTAAACATGACGTCCGGCTGTTTCGGGGGAAAATAAAACATTCGCATGTTCGCCAGATTGAGCACGATGCCTTTGCGCGGCGCATCAGGCAGGATGAACCGCAACGGCAGCAGCACGCGCTGGCCCGCTTTAGGCGTCCAGGGACGAATACCGGGATTGGCGAGCGTGATCTCGTTATAGCCCAGGCCGAAATGCCGGGCGATGTCGGACAAGGTGTCGCCGTCCTGCGCCCTGATCACGGCAAGCCTGCCGACAATGCGGCGGCCTTTGGCGATCGAAAACTTGTGGGCGGCGATGCCGGCAAGTTTCGGCCGCTGCTCGCTTGTAGCGGCCGGAGAGAAGGTTGCTGTAGGCGGCGGTGGAAGCGGCAGGTATTCTGTTGTAGGCTCAAGTTGGCAGCCGCTGAGCATGCCGACCGCCAACAGCACGCAAGGCAAGGCGGCATCCTGATGCAGCAGATCGGCCAATGTTTTTTTCAATGTCTTCATAGGCATAAGCGGTAATGGCGGGTGCGGGATGCAATAATAAAAGTTAGACATTAGAATCAGCCAATTATTGATAGAAGCGACACAATTGGAAGTGCATGCACGCAAAAGGCCTGGTGTGTTCAACTGGGTCCGCGAATTTTCAATATCAACATTGAATAAATCGGTAACTATTCACTTCCCCCTTTGAAAAAGGGGGATCGAGGGGGATTTATTTGAAAAAATCTCCCCTAACCCCTCTTTTTCAAAGAGGGGGACTTACCAATACAGTCTTTTTACGGATACCGCGCTGGGTTTTGAAAGACGCTAAACCAATACGCCCTTGATTACTTCGTCGTCCATTTTTCGGCTAGTTGCGCTGAAAACTTGCCAAGATAAACGCCGATCACGATCGAAACCGAAATCACCACGAGCGAATTGCTGAATGAGACGCCAAGCAAACGTCCTCAGTCATTTTGTCAGGCGTTTGCAGCAGATAGGCAAAGGTCATCGAATAACCGAACACGCTGGCCGGGATTGTGGATAATTGAGGAATGCTCGCGGCGAGACACATCACGATTACCGCAATGGTGACGGTTAAGGCCGCCATCAAAGGAAACCCGAGCAGCGCGTCGGACGGCACATTTATAAGCAGGAAAGCCGTTATCCAAGCCATCACGACGCCGAAAATGCTACAGGTAATCGTGCCCTTGAAGGCGGCTTCATTCGCACCGAGCGCGAAATATGCCGCCCAAGGAATCGTTGCCGCCCAGATGAAAAAATATCCGCTGAGCGGGCCTACCGCAAAAAATGTCGCGGCGCCCGCCAAGATGCCGATACTGAAGGAAAGTGCTGTGAGTTGGTTAATAGTGTGATTCTCTAAATGGCGCCTCGACGATGTGATATAAATGGCTTTCATAAGGGAGGCGGTCCGATGAAAGTCCAATCTTTTGCCTTTGCTCAACAGGTGAGTCTTCCATCGGTCGTCAGGATGTTACCAAATATTCCCTGTTAAACAAATAAATGCGAATGATTAATTCGGACCTTTGACGTTTTAATCTGCATAGTTGACTATAAAATCTTGAAAATAACTCTGGACGCGTGTAAGATGATTTTCTCAAAAAAACACGGGTTTATTATTGCTCCGGCCTCTTGTTGTTTGAAACAGATTTCCTTGGGTTAGTCGAAAAGCTTTGGTTGGTTGGGGCTGTAAAACCCTGGGCTTAATCTGACGTTGATAGGCGGAATTCGACCCTTTCCGACCTGTCAAGGCTTACTCATTGAGCGTCTATTCATTAGTATGCGCCACCTATTTAGGAGGGTATTTTGGTTAGCATTAAAGGTTGCTATCAATAATTAGAGCCTGCTCAGAAAGTCTTAATGAACAATAAAATCTATCGGTTTCGGCGTAAGTTATTGATATAAAGTGATTCTGAAGCAAATTTACTACATTGCGGCCCTGGCAAATTCAAATCTGGGCAAAAAGGGTGCACGGCTTTAAGCGTATGTTGCTCAAAAACCGTGCACTTACATCATCGAAAAATAACTTATTCACCAATTAAATCAAACAGATAGTATTTTCTGAGTAGACTCTAATTAAATGCCGTAGCATTTAATTTAACAGATTATCAGAGTGGCATTATGTGTAGATAATCTAATCTTAATATATGCCTGAATAGGTGTTTACTTAACCTTAAGCTGCACAACTCTACACCAAACATGTAGAAATTTAACTTTAAATTACAATTTTTGGTCTGTATTTTAGGTTTTTTGACATGAGTTCACTACCTCAAGAAGACAATCACGAGCCGAATATAACACCACCCAGACAACGGGAATTCGACTGGAATCGCCGCGCGGGCCCGATCTTTAAATGGGGAATAATGGTGGCCTTTTTACTTATACTGCTAGGTGTGTTTTTTGTCAAATTTTCCTTGGCTAATGAATACCTAGGAAATCTGATCGTATGCGTTGGGCTCGGCATTATTCTAGGTGCATTTGGTTCAACAGCAAGCTTAAATCTTCCAACTCAGGGTATTGTTCTCACAGGCGTAGCTGTTCTATCTGTTGTTCTATTCAAGCTAATCATAACTGAGATGAATAATGGATATTTAAGAGTGAGAATTGGCTCAAATATTGAGCCTGAAACTCAAATGTTATTACGAGGAGATCAAGATTTCTTGGGAAGTTATCAGAGATCTGGAAAAACTTATGATTTTGTAATATTTGGCACGGATATTAGGAGTCCACACCTCAGTCTTGCTGTGTCATTTCCAGATAAAACGGAATCTATATTTGACTGTATTTCCTTAGATAAGATAAAACCCTATCTTGCGTCTGGAAAAATGATTGAATGGCATTTAAATGCCAGTGAAGGGAAACTTGTAAATGATAAAGGTGAGGTATTTGCAAGTTTACCATGCCAAGGCCGAATGGTTGATGCAGGAAGTGGAAGTTCCTCGTTATCTAAAGAGTGGTTTTGGCAGATATTTAATTTATTACCATCAGCACTTGCTGCCGATACCCCTGAAGCCCTTATAGAACAGCTTGACTCTGAGGCGATAAATGTTCGCCAAGACGCACGTTCTCAACTTAGCAAATTGGGAATTGATGTGATTAATCCATTGCTAGCTGGTTTAAGCAAGAAAGACATAACGTATCGTTCGCAGTTGGGAATTATTGTCGCGCTTACAGAGATGATGCGAGATAACAAAAAAAAGCGCACAGAGATAATTCAAAATATTCCAAGTGACGACCTTGTAAAATTGGTTGACGCAACAGCTAATGAAGATCGTACCATCCGAGTCTATGCTTCTGAATTCTTGTATGATCTTGGGGATCCACGGACAATAGAGTTAGCTTTTGATCGATTTTCTCCAGCAAGCGAGAATGGTCGATATAATCTCCTTTTTGTTATTAAAGGCGCGGTACCCTATTCATCCACAAATCAGAAACAGTCTTTAGCAAATAAAGTTATCTCGCTTAAATCTGATGATACCCCTGAAACCAATGAATTGATTGATTCCATTGTTAATTTGGCTCAATAAGATGGTCAAGGGATGAAGCTGGATGGCATTGGCAGGTGCGGCTGGGTTTATCAACCCAGCCTACGCGCTGTAAAACTATGGGCTTAATCTGACGACTTCAAAAATTTGCTTCAATGGAATCTGACGTTGATAGGCGGAAATCAACCCTTGCAGACGCTAGCTCTTTCTGATTCAATGACATTAATTCGATCGTTATCCGTCATTACTGCTTGTTACCGCTGATATACAGAATGGAAAATCCTTAGGTTCACAAATTTCCTCTGGCGACAAAATTTTCTTGGTAGAGAACAGAAATTTTCTAATTGCAAGTAGAACTCTATGATGGTTACTGAAATCGGACCCAGTGATCTTAAAGACTTAGACCCTTTTGAACAGAAGGACCTAAGGATGCGGTGGTTTCTTGCGAATTATGAAGACCCTGCTGAGAGAACCCCCTACGATTCGGCTGTAGGTGGCTACATTTGGATTTGGAGCGGCCCGTACGATGCTCGGGAGGAAATAGAAGGGTACTTTTACGAATATGCCAAAGAATCGTCTATCTACGCGTCTGGATCCGTAGGACATGTGGAGGGAGCCGAGGAACGTGGCTAACAATAAAAGCTTTGCTGAACAAACCAATGCCGATAACAAGGAAATCGGATTTCACTATCAATATTATTATTTTCTCTACCGTCTCTTAAACCTGAAGTCAGGTCAATCAGCCGGTCTTGAGGTTAAGGATGACGTTCACACCGAACTCGACAACGATACCCAAATTCTCTTCCAACTAAAGCACACAGTGCAGAACAATGCAGTTGGAAATCCTATCGCGCTGACAGAACTAGATGGCGATCTTTGGAAGACTCTCCACAACTGGGCAAAGATCATCTCTGACGAGACAGATGGCCGTAGCCTGAAATCGGAACAAATCAAGTTCATCAAGAAAACTGAATTTCACCTTGTCACCAACAAGTCGGAAAGTAGACGAAACAAATTCCTGAAAGGCTTAGAAGCTTACAAAGCTGCAGAGATGAATTTCGATACGTTGTACAACCATATAAAGTCATTGCACGGAAAAACCCAAGACGCATCCATCAAGACCTACATAGTAGAGGTGCTTTCTCTTGAAGGTGAAGTTCTCCAGCTCTTCCTAAGCCAAATTCATCTGGAGCTGAGTCTAGATGATCTCCATACCTTAATAAAGACAGCTATTCGAGAAAAGATGGTTGAAAATTCTAAGGTGGATATTGTATTTGAACGGCTGGACTCGAACATTCGAACTGACAATTACATATCTATCAAACAAGGCGAGAAAGTCCAGCTTGACTTTGATTCATTCTATGGTCGTTACAGGAACATTTTTGCCACATCAAGGGAGCCGCTTCAATTAGGCAGGCCATTCGTGGCGGCTTACCCAGACGATATTTTTGCACAAACATTCATTAAGCAACTCATCGCCATTAAAGCCATGAAAGTTGATGATGTTGAAAAGGCTTTTGAGTACACAACGCACAAGCTAAAAATAGCTCGCTTACTGGATGAGTGGCTACAATCTGGAGACCTGGTTGCCGACGAGGTAGCGGCATTCCACGGCGATGTAACCTTCAAATGGCGAAATGCATTTGAACATTGGTGCGAAGACTGTCTCGACCATGAGGTTGTCGCCAAAGCGAAGGGGTTGTTGTATGATCTTCGCCAACTAGAGTTCTCTATAGCGAGTAGCAAACTCAATACTGAGCTCAGCAACGGAGAGCTTTACCATCTTTCTGATGAGAAATTGATTGGATGGCATAGAAATTGGAAGACTCTGTAATTCAAATACCAGATAAGGCCAACAAAGGCTTTTGGGAGGGTTATAACAACGTTGGCATAGGCGTGTTGGCTCTTGCCTCGGTGCTCAATTACTCACACAGCCTCTCCATCCCAAAGGCGCTGCTGATCATTCCAATGATCATCCATCGCCCCACTCTGGCCTATATGTCCCACAAAGGGACACTGGGACGTGGGTCAGCCGCGCTTACATCAGGCTCCCCACAACTTTTCGTGAACTTTAATGAGCGTTTCGAAAGTAGCCTTCCCTTATCAATCAACTCTATACAGCTTCTCGTCCATCTTGGTTATGCAAAACTTGGCAAAACCCTTATACGACAGAAACTTTTAGAGATCGACAAGGACTTTGGGCATCGTGCCCAAAAGATTGCTCAAGCTTCTGAAAAAATTTCCGAGCTTCTTCTCGAACCCGAGGAGGAGCTTTACTTGAACTTTAGGGTACAGCTGTGAACTTTGGTATTGACGCTATCGTCCTTTGGTCGCGAAAAGGCGAAACTCGTTCGTTAGAGTTTGATCGCAATAAAGTGAACGTTATTACAGGTGAAAGCCAAACGGGGAAATCGACCATATTAAAGGTCTTTGATTACTGCTTCCTGGCTAGTAATCACGATATTCCTCATGATGTTATTAACGACAACGTGAGTTGGTACGGCATCAAGTTTTATATTAACGACAAAAGTTTTTTCCTTGCTCGGCGCAGTCCGGTTGGGAGTGTTGTCTCATCTGATTACTATTTTTCATCGCTGGGCGATATTCCAAGGACACTTACGCCAAACATCAATCAGGACGATCTTCGCAGCATACTTGAGACGGAGTTCTCCATTGACGATCGGATCCGTATGCCTTTTGGTGGTAAGGTCATTAAAGCTGGTTCTAGGGTTTCTTTCCGATACTTCTTCCTCTTCAATACAATATCAGACGACATCATTCTCAATAGTAAAAATTTCTTCGATAAACAAGAGATAGACCGATATCGCGAGGCATTGCCGAGAGTTTTCGACCTCGCCTTGGGTATTGATGACCTGGAAAATATCGTCGCCCGCGAGCGTAAGGAAGCGCTGCTCAAAGAAATTAATAAGCTAGAGCGGAAAAATAACTCTCTCGTAGAAAATCAAAGCTCGTTTGCTAGCGAAATCCGAGATATCGCGGCGAGAGCTGCTGAGTATGGCCTCACCCCGGAACTCGATAAGGACGTGACAGCTACGACCCTGCGTGAACTCTTGGATAGATCCAACATCACGCCGAACTATGATGCCTCTACCAAGCGCCGATCGGATATTAATTCACAATTGTTTTCAATTAATCGGCAAATACGTAAATATTCCCAGTTCAACGAAGAGTACAAGAGCTACAAAGCTACGATAAAACAGTCGAAAGACAGCCTGAAGCCTCTCAAGATATTGATCGAACGCTCTAGCGAGATAGTTAAATCGGAGATCTTTGATGAACTGATCAGTAGCCTACAGGCTGATTTACGTGTGATTGACGAAGCGATTAGGGCCAAACGACCAGTTGAAAGCCAGTTGAATGGTGTAATAAGACAGCTGGAAGATAAGAAAAAAGCGTTGTTGGAAGAGCTTCAAGTTCTTCCAGAGAACCCCAACTCCTTCAACCAGTTGCATGATATGTGGGTATTTCTAGGCGAGGCCAGAGGCAAACTCAGTGTTTACACCTGTATGGATGAGAAGCGAGCTGAAAAGCCTGAATTACCTGACCTGTATAGATTAGAGGGGGAATACGAGGCAATACAAGTTAAGGATGTGGAAGCTGAGCGCGCTGCGACTATTAATTTGATCGATGAAGTAGCAACAGATTTGATGAAGCAGGTCAAAACTGCATTAGAGAACTATGCAACCTGGTACGCTAGCTTCAATTATAAAGAAAAGAAGATACAGCTTAGAAAGCCTAAATCGACACTGATTGAGAACATCGGAAGCAGTTCTAACCACATGTTCTTACATCTCATCCATTTCTTGTCTCTTCATGAGGTAGCTATCAACAAGAGGTCTAAGTTTGTTCCAACTTTTCTGATTGTTGACCAGCCCAGCCGCCCTTACTGGGGAGAAGAAGAGGATGTTGATCCTGAGAACATGATACACAGTGATAGAGCGAAAATTAGAACTGCTTTCGAGATGCTGAATGATTTCATTGGCACAATTAATAAAGAATATAAACAGCAATTCCAAATCATTATGTTCGAGCATGTGCCTTCAACAATGTTCGACGGACTAAATAACGTAAATTTATTGACGCCTTTCAGAGATGGAAATGCTCTTATACCAATAAGTTGGAGCAACTAAACAATAGTTTGCAAGGCTGTTAACCGGCATCTAATATTTTCCAGCCCGCGTAGCCGCGATTAGCGTAATTGCGGGAACGATATGCTTTCGCTTGCGTGGTAGACTTTGCTTTCGGTTACGCTTTGCTAGCCAAGGCTGCGTTGATTGTCCTCTAAAAGCGTAATATCGTTCATTCTAAAATCAAAATTAATCGGCAGCTTCTGGCCGATTTGAGCCGATCAATTTTAGTGAGCCCCTAGCGTGACAGCGTTTGCAACCTAGGCTCAGGAGGGAAGTTTGATCAGGTATTTGCAGTTTCTCCGGTCAAAAAGCCGATCACATCCTGGGCCGTCTCAGTTGCACGATTCTACCGGTAACGTTTAACCATTTCGCGCAATGGTATGGCTTTAATTTTGCTTGCGTGCCCGGCAGAGCCAAATGCTTCATAACGTGCCTGACAAAGCGCTTGCATCGCGTCTCTGGCCGCCTTATAGGTCTTACGCGCATCCAACTCCGATGCATTTTCCGGTTGGGCCAAGTGTCGGCGAATGGCACCGGTAGATGCCATGCGTAAGTCAGTATCGATATTGACCTTGCGGACGCCATATTTGATTCCTTCGACAATTTCGGCAACCGGCACGCCATAGGTTTGGGGTATATCGCCGCCGTATTCATTGATGATTTTTAGCCAATCCTGCGGTACCGAACTGGAGCCATGCATGACGAAGTGCATATTAGGCAAGCGCTGTTGCAAGGTTTTTAAACGGCTGATGACCAAGACATCGCCCGTAGGCGGTTTGCTGAATTTATAAGCGCCATGACTTGTGCCAATGGCTACGGCTAACGCATCGATTTGCGTTTGCTTGACAAATTCAACCGCTTCATCGGGATCGGTCAGCAGGCGGCTGTGATCCGGGTGTTCCGATGCCCCTTGAGTCGCGTCACCTGCTTTGTGTTCCAATGAACCCAGGCAGCCGATCTCGCCTTCAACCGATACGCCGCACGCATGCGCCATCCTGACCACGGTACGCGTCACCTCCACGTTATACTCGAAAGAGGAGGGGGTTTTCATGTCTGCCAGCAAAGACCCGTCCATCATCACGGAACTGAATCCCGATTGAATGGCTTGTGCGCAGATGTCGGGCGTGGGCGCATGATCCCGATGCATGACGATCGGAATATGAGGATATTGTTCAACCGCGGCAAGAATCAAATGGCGTAAAAATATTTCGCCGGCATAGTTATTCGCGCCGGCCGAGCCTTGCATGATCACCGGGCTGTCACACGCATCGGCGGCTTGCATAATGGCTTGGACTTGCTCCATGTTACTCACATTGAATGCGGGAACGGCAAAGCCATTCTCGGCCGCATAATCCAGAAGTTGTCGCAATGAAACTAAAGCCATGAACGGCTCTCCTTAGCTGGGTGTTATTTGAGATTCTAAATTGTCACCAGAAGCTATGAACATTTCTGGCGTATAAATCGAGAGGAAAGCGGGGTTTGCCTGTCTGGTTAGGATCTCCCGGATCAACCACCCACAGGAGGGCACACCGCCATGGCGCATGGTAATGTCATTAACCTGAAAAAGCCAGACCAGAATGGTCCGTTGCTGTCCCAATGTTTTAACGATCTCGATGTTAATCTGTCTGTGTGAAACCTTGCGGACGGGGCAATGCCCTTAATATAACAGGCATGAGGTGGCTTTCCTCACCCTACTAAATAAAACTCGTCCGTGGGAGCGACGCCTACGTCGCGACTTGAGGCTTTAATCGCGACGTAGGCGTCGCTCCCACCACTCCCCGACAGGTTTAGATTAGCCGGCGCTTTTTGAGGGCATCTCGATCGTAAATTTATCGACCAATCGAAAGGCCGGCTTGCCCGTTTTAAACTCGGCATCGGTATAAGGCTTGTCGATGCCGATCACATAAGCGGTCAAACTGTTTTGACGCAGAGCGATGCGGAGCATGTGCCGGTAGTTTTCGCTGCGCGCGCCGCCGCCCGCTTCGTTATTATGGCCGTTGAACGCAAGCGAAACGGCCAGATACCAGCCGAACCAGATGCAACTGAATAAGGTGCCCAACACGAAGGCGGCAACCAAACGTGGCGTGGTGACCGCAATCGCTTCGCCCCAACAGGCCGCGATCAGCACGGTCGCGCCGAATACGCCCCAGGCAAGGAATATCTGGTAGCCAATCGCTGATTGATTCGGCAATGCAGGGTCGCCCGCAACCCGATTGGTGGCAAAGTAACGGCGGGCGGCTTCGGTGACGGCAAGCGCCAGGGCGCTGATCGTAAAGATGTGCAGCCAACTGCTGAAGAGCGCCAGGCATACCGGAGTCGCAACCTGCAAAATCGCATGCCAGGCGCCGATGCCGAAAAAGATGCATTTGTTCTGATAGGCTACCTGGTTTCTCTCGGCCTCCTTTTTGCTGCGCAGCAAGGCGGCGCCCGCAAAATAGGCCAGCAGCGGCAGGCCCGCGATGCACAAGGTCCATATCAGCACGATCAGTAAATTGAACGTCATGATCGCGGCAGGATAAATCCCATAGTGCAGAAAACCGTAACCGGCAAAAAGCGGCGCCAGAATGCCGCCGAAGACCCATAACGGATACAAATCGAACTTATGGAAAGGTTTTTTGAGCGCGCGTTGATTCAGCAGGTCGCTATACATGCGGTTCAAAACGAACAACAGCACGGCGGCGACTGCATTCAGTTCGATCAATACGCTGGCCAAAAAGGCATGGGGAACTTCATCGCGTTGCAGCGAAATCCAGTGCAGCAGAGGCAGCGACAGAACCACGACCGGCAACACAATAAATAAGCGTTGCACGCGCCAGTCGAGCCGTTCCGTGTCGGTGACAAAGGGTTTGCTGGCGATGTTGAATAAACGCGCCAGGCGGGTATAGATCGGTGAAACGAATTGACGGAATTCATCGAACAGCTTCTCCAGGGCGTAGAGTCCCGGCGTGATAATAGCCCGCAAGGCATTGATGATGATAAGCACCTTGTTTGGCTCTTGCGGCGCGGGTTTGCCGAGGCTGCGCAGATAATAGATCCAGACGCCCAGAAATCCGATGAAGACGAGGATATAGGCCAAATCGAACAAGTAGACGGAGGAGCAGCACGCTTTTGCTGTGGTGAGGGTATCGGTGTTCAGCGCGGTCTGGGTTCTGGCGAGAATGTTCTCGAACAGGTCTTGTCCGGCGGTAGCGAGAGGGCGTTTGTCATTGGGGAAAAAATACCTGCCTATCAGCGACCAAGTGCTTTGCGGCACCGTAACCGCGAAATAGCTGAGCAATCCAACGAGGGCGCCGGCCAGCCAGATGAAGCCGCCGTTGAAGATGGCCAAAGGGCACAACAGGCTTTTTATGCTGAGTCGGTGGGAATCGAGACGGGTAGGGTAGAGTTGCTGTTGCTCGACTTCGTCGAGATCGGTGTGGCTCGGATGCAGAAAAGCGCCGCCGCCTCCGGCCACTACCGAGGCATAGTTCGGCCGCTCCGCGTCCCCCCAGTAGCGCTCGTAGTGATGAATGTCGCCGGAGATGTCGAGGCGGCATTTTTTAGGGTCGAGCGCACCTTTGTGTTCCTGTAAAAAACTGACCGGCAAACCCAAGTCGCTGAAGGTTTTTACCACCGCAGCATCCGGTGCTTGCCATTTGCCGAACACCGTCGTTGGCTCGGGCGTGACGATGATCAATTTGTCCGGAATCCGGGTTTTCAGTTCATCGCGGCTTTCTTGCGAGAAAAAATCTGGTTTCTTTAACAGATCGGGGTAAAAGGTCGAGGCGAAAAAAGCCCACTGGCGCATGTCCATCTTGCCTTCCTGCGAGTCGAAACCCCAGATTTGCCAGCCGAACGGCAGATTCAGCGCAACATAGCTGGCTTCCTGAACGCGCTCGAAACCTTTGAGTTCGAGCTGCTCGCCGCTGTTTGCGCTGGTATTGAATGGCCTGCGGAATTGCCGATTGAAGCCGTCCAGCGCATCGTAATAGTCGTGGTTGGCCGGAATGCCGTAAATCGGACGTTTGTCGATCTGTTTTCCCAATTCCGTCAAGTCTTCGTAGGCCCAGTTGAACGGCGTCTGAAAACGCTCTTTCAGAGAAGCAATATCGGCGATGTGATAGGCCGTGTCGCCGCCGATGAACAAAAACTCGCCGCGCGGCAATTTTTCGGAAGTAGAGTTGGCTTCCAAGAGTATCGCCTGGTCCGGTTTGGCGTTGTTATCCAGCCATAAATCGCTCATGCACAAATAAGCGATGTTATACACCGGCAGCATGCCGTCTCCGGTATCGGCGATGAAGTCAAACCAGTAGCTCTCTCCCGGCTTGATGTTATCGATGTTCGGGACGTTTTCGGCTTTGTTCTGCATCCAGTCCTTCGCATCGAGCTTGTCGCCCATGAACGAATAGGCCGCGATGTATTTCAGGCCGGCCAACAGTTCCCGGCCCAGCAGCCAGCTGACCGGTTTCTTGAAATCACGATCGGTGACAGGATTATTGTTGTTCGTATTATTCATGATGCCGCCCGTTTTTCGAGTTGAATATTGAGGGTCCATCCGAGGGGTGCTTGTTTTACGGTCGGAAGGGAAGTCGTCTGAACTGGATGATCCCAACCGGTATCCCTAGCCAGCGCCTGACTAATCCCGGTAGTCCGTACTTTACTGCACCTAAACTGCCAACGCAAACACTTGCTGATTCAATAAAATCAGCCTCAAGATGCCTGATTCGATATAATGTCGCAACATTCGAATTATCTAGTGCTGAAGGATTGTCATGGCGGAGACGAATAACGAAAAACACAAGATTGTGATTGTCGGCGGCGGTGCGTCCGGTCTGGAGCTCGCGACCAAGCTGGGCCGCAAGCTCGGCAAGAGCGGCCGGGCCGAGGTGACGCTGCTCGATGCCGCCTCGACGCATATCTGGAAACCGCTGCTGCACGAGGTTGCGGCCGGCACGCTGGACGAATCGGAACAGGTCGAATATCTCGCGCAGGGCTACCGGAATCATTTCCGCTTCCGGCTCGGCAAGATGGAAGGGTTGAACCGGACCAAAAAAGAAATCACGGTCAGCCCGACGCTGAGCGACAGCGGCGAGGAACTGATTCCTCGGCGAACCTTCGGTTACGACACCCTGGTGATGGCGGTCGGCAGCGTCAGCAACTCGTTCAACATCAAGGGCGTTGCCGAGAACTGCCTGTTTCTGGATACGACCTTGCAGGCTTTCCGTTTCCAGAAGCAATTGGTCGAGACCTATATCAAGACCTTTGCGGGCCTGGAAGGCGCCAATGATAAACCTTTGTCGATCGTGATCATCGGCGCCGGCGCGACCGGGGTGGAACTGGTCGCGCAGCTGCACGAGGTGACCAATCTGCTCGCGGTCTACGGGCTTCGGGAGTCCAGCAATGTCCGCTTGACGATCATCGAGGCCTCGCCGCAATTGCTGCCGGCCTTGCCGAGCAAACTGGCCGAGGCGACCAAACAGCAATTGCTCAAGCTCTGCGTCGATCTGAAACTGGGCTGCCGGGTCACCGAGGTGACCCAGGACCATATCAAGACGCTCGACGGCGAGATCATTCCGGCCGACCTGAAGGTCTGGGCCGCCGGCATCAAGGGGCCGGACTGGCTGAGACAACTGGACGACCTTGAAACCAATCACCTGAATCAGCTGGTCGTCGATGAGTTTCTGCAAACCGCCGACGAGTCGATCTATGCGATGGGCGACTGCGCGGCCTGCGCCTGGACCGGCCATGCCGGCAATGTGCCGCCGCGCGCGCAGGCCGCGCATCAGCAGGCGAGCGCCTTGTGTAAGACGATCCGCAATCGTTTGGTTGGCAAAGCGCCGGTCAAATTCGTCTATTACGATTACGGCTCGCTGGTCTCGCTCGGCAAATATTCGACGGTCGGCAACCTGATGGGCAATTTGATGGGCTCGGTCAGCGTCGGCGGCTTTATTGCCCGGGTCGTGTATTTGTCCTTGTACAAGATGCATCAGGTCGCGATTCACGGTTATTTCCGCACCGCGATGCTGACCCTGTCCAATTTATTTAGACGCACCGTGCACGCGATGATCAAGCTGCACTGATTTTATCCACACATTATTAGAAAAAGAACATGCTGGAATTAGAATACGAGTTCAGAGAAGAAGATCTGGTCAATTTCAACGAAGTGCAATATCTGAATTCGAAAGATGTCCAAGGCCAACTGAATAAAAACCGCTGGATCGTGCCGAGCATCATGGTGCTGGTCGGCACGTTTTATTACTATTATTACGGCGACATCAAGTCGGCCGGCTATATCGGGTTAGTCGCGGTGCTGTGGGCGCTGTTGTCGCCGAAAGTGATGCTGTACGACATGCGCCGGCAAGTCCTGAAGCAGTATACGCCGAAGGAAAAAAAGGCGATGTTCGGTACCTATACGCTGACGATCGATCCGGCCAATCCGGCTTATCTGTTTGAAACCTCGCCGAGCGGCAAAAACAAGATGGCCTGGCAGGAACTGGTTCGGGTCGAATACGGCAAACGCTATGTCTATATCTATATCACGCTGAGTACCGCGTTGGTGATTCCGGTCGATGCGGTCAAGAAAGGCGATCTGGAGAAGTTCGCCGAGCAGGCCGAGAAGATGATCGAGCGTTACGCCGGTTAAATCAAGCCGGTATCCTGCGATGAACACGCAAGCAAGCAATTCCCGCCTCGTGGTGCTCGACACCGAAACGACCGGTCTGAGCCCGGAACAAGGCCATCGGATCATCGAAATCGGTTGTGTCGAATTGGTGAATAGGCGGCTGACCGGCAACCGTTTTCATGTCTACATCAATCCGGAGCGCGTGATCGACGCCGGCGCGATCGAGGTGCACGGCATCACCAACCAGTTTCTGGAAGACAAGCCGCGCTTTGCCGGCGTCGCGGAGGATTTTCTGGCCTTCGTCGATGGCGCCGAACTGGTCATTCACAACGCGCCGTTCGATGTCGGCTTCATCAATCATGAGTTCGCCTTGCTGGCGGATCCTCTGGCGCCGATAACCCGGTACTGCGAAGTCTTCGATACGCTGGCCTTCGCCCGCCAGAAACATCCGGGCCAAAGAAACAGTCTGGATGCGCTGTGCAAGCGCTACGGCATCGATAACAGTCACCGGGAGCTGCACGGCGCGTTGCTCGACGCCGAAATCCTCGCCGACGTTTATTTATTGATGACCGGCGGGCAGTTCTCGCTGCTCGATGAAGCATCCGAAGGGCAGGCCGCGGCAACGGAGGCCCAGGTGATTCAGCGCATCGCCGCAGACCGGCCGCCGTTGAAGGTGATCGCCTGCGCCGCCGAGGAACTGGAGGCGCATCAGCAGCGTCTGGCGGCGATAGAGAAGGCGGGCGGGACCTGTTTGTGGAATCAATGAGATTGCCGCGAACAGGACAGGAATGAAATCTTTGCCGATGCGCAAAAAGCCCTGCCGGATTTCCCTCGCATTGTGCCAGTCATCTCGCTCGATCGCGCCCATTTGAATATTGCATGCTCGCTTTCTATTCCTTAGTTTTTTATTTACTGACCCCCTTCATTATTCTGCGTCTGCTCTGGCGCAGCATCAAGGCACCGGCCTACCGGCAGCGCTGGAACGAGCGCTTCGGTTTTTATCGCGGCATCCATCCCCAGGATGTGATCTGGTTTCATGCTGTTTCGGTCGGCGAGGCCGAGGCGCTGTTTCCGTTGTTGCGCTTATTGCTGACGCGCCATCCGGGCGCGAAACTGTTGATCACGACCACGACGCCGACCGGTTCGGCCAGGGTTCAGGCGACGTTTGGCGATCAAGTCACGCACGTTTATCTGCCCTACGATCTGCCTTGTGTGACCCGGCGTTTCCTGAAACGCTTCCAGCCCCGTCTTGCGGTGATCATGGAAACCGAGATTTGGCCGAATCTGTATGCGGCGTGCGGTAAACAAAACATGCCGTTGTTTTTGATCAATGCCCGCCTGTCTGAAAAATCCGCAAGCGGCTACCGGAAGATTCCGTCGCTGATTCGCTCGTCACTGGCCAAGGTCAGCCTGATTGCCGCGCAAACCCGGGACGATGCGGAGCGCTTCGTGAGCATCGGGGCGCGGGCCGATACGGTCAAGGTGTTGGGCAACATGAAGTTCGATATTCAAATCGCCGAAGAGACGATAGAGGAGGGGCGGCGGCTCAAATCATCGGTCTTCGGCGGCCGCTTCGTCTGGATCATCGCGAGCACGCACAAGAACGAAGAAGCGGTGTTTCTGGATAGCTACCCTGAACTCAAGGCAATGATTCCGGAACTGCTGCTGGTGATCGTGCCGCGGCATCCCGAGCGCTTCCCCGAGGTCAAAAAGCTCTGCGAGGAACGGCAACTGCAAGTCGTGATGCGGACCTCGGGAGACCGCTGCGCGGCCGCGACCGATGTGTATATCGCCGATACGATGGGCGAGCTGAAGATGCTGTATGCGGCGGCCGATATCGCCTTCATCGGCGGCAGCATGGTGCCGGTCGGCGGCCACAATCTGCTCGAAGCGGCCGCAGTCGGCGCTCCGGTGATGTTCGGCCCTTACATGGTCAATTTCAAGGAGATAGCGGAAGGGGTGCTGGCGAGGAACGCCGCGCTGCAATGCCGGACGCAACAAGACATTGTCAGCACGGTCCATTCATTGTATGCTGATTCGGAACACCGAACGGAGCTGGCGCGTCGCGCCGGGGCATTTTTACAGGAAAATCGGGGAGCGATCGCGGCGATTGCGACGCTGATCGAAGCCGAAATGCCGAAAGCTTAACCCCGTCCAAAGTGCCTAGATTTCGTCCATTAACCCCACTCATGCCAAGGATAAATACCCCGCATGGATAAGTCGCGTCAAAGCAAAGTCATCATCATCGGCGCCGGTCCTTCCGGCAGTATCGCGGGCGCCTTGCTCAGGCAAAAGGGCTATCCGGTCACTATCCTCGAACGCCAGCGTTTTCCGCGCTTCAGCATCGGCGAAAGTCTGTTGCCGCAGTGCATGGAATTCATCAAGGAGGCCGGCATGCTCGATGCGGTCGTCAATGCGGGATTTCAGTTTAAAAACGGCGCGGCCTTCGCTTTTGGCGACCATTACACCGAGTTCGATTTCGAAAACAAGTTTAGCGCCGGCATCGGCACGACCTTTCAGGTGCAGCGCGGCCGTTTCGACGCGCTGTTGGCCGATGAAGCGGCGCGGATGGGCGTCGATATTCACTGGCAAATGGAAGTGAAGTCGGTGGATTTTTCCGGCCCTCAGACGCATTTGACCGTTGCCGATACGGAAGGTCAAGTCTATGAATATGCCGCCGATTTCGTGCTCGATGCGAGCGGCTTCGGGCGCATATTGCCGCGCCTGCTCGATCTGGAGTCGCCTTCGGGGTTTCCGGTCAGGCAGGCCCTGTTCGGGCATATCGAAGACAGGATCACCGACCCTGAGTTCGACCGCAATAAAATACTCATCACCGTGCATCCCGAGCATAAGGATGTCTGGTTCTGGCTGATCCCGTTCAGTAACGGCCGCAGCAGCATCGGCGTGGTCGCCGAGCAGGCGTTTTATACGCCGGGACAGGATCATGGGGCGCAGCTGCAGGCATTGATTGCTCAGGCTCCGGGCTTGCGCCGGATTTTGCAAGATGCGGTATTTGACGACAAGATCAACACGCTGGTGGGTTATTCGGCGAACGTGAAAAGTCTCTACGGCAAGGGCTATGCCTTGCTCGGCAATGCCGGCGAATTTCTCGACCCGGTGTTTTCCTCGGGCGTGACGATTGCGATGAAATCGGCGTCGCTGGCAACGGCAGTGCTCGACCGCCAGTTCCGAGGCGAGTCGGTTGATTGGGAGCACGATTACGCGCAGCCGTTGAAGCGCGGCGTCGATACGTTCCGGGTGTTTGTCGATGCCTGGTATGAGGGCCGCTTCCAGGACGTGATTTTTCATCCGGATCAACAGCCCGAGGTCAAGGCGATGATCTGCTCGATTCTGGCCGGTTATGCCTGGGATCAGAACAATCCGTATGTGAAGAATGCCCGCTCGCGGCTGGATACGCTTGCCGAATTATGCCGCGACGACGGCTAGCTCCGCTCGTGTGCGTGATCGGTCTGACCGGCTGCGCGGCGACGCAAGCACCTGGCGTAAGCCCTCCTCCGGCTGAGCCGGTAGCGGCGAGGCCGCGTCCGTTATTTCCGATCGCGCCGCCGCAGGGCCCTGCTCGGCGCATCGTGCAGCAGTTGACCGCGCATTGGCCGGGAAGCGAGAAAACGCTGCTCTGCATATTGGAACTGGACAGCGCGCATATCGCGATGGCCGGCCTTACCCAGGACGGCCTGAGCCTGTTCAACCTGTCCTACGACGGCAAGACCTTGGAGGCCGATAAAAATCCTTTGGTTCCGGAGCTGGTCGCGCCGGAGTTGATCATCGCGGATTTACAGCTGGTTTATTGGCCGCTCGCCGTATTGCAAAAAAATCTGCCGAAACAGTTGAAATTGGAGGCCGGTCCGGATTTTCGCCGCTTGTCCGAACAAGGCAAACCGCGCATCGAAGTGCGCTATATCAGTCAAGAAGACGCCTGGCCGAGAACGGTCGAGCTGACCAATCTGCAATATCATTACCGGCTTACGATCGATACGGTCAGCTATGAAGTTGTATCTGAATGATCTAGGCTTACTCTGCGCGGCCGGCAACGGCAAGAGCGAGGTGCTCCGGAATCTGTTGGCCGGCGAGCGTTCGGGACTGGTGTTTACCGACCAGTTCAGCCCCGGACGAATGTTTGCGGTGGGCAGGGTCGAGGCCGAGCTGCCGGAGATCGGCGATGACTTGCGTTACCACCGCTGCCGAAATAACCGCCTGTTGCTGGCCGCCTTGGAGCAAATTCGCGGCACGGTCGATCGCATGATCGCACGCTTCGGAAGGGATCGTATCGGCTGCGTATTGGGCACCAGCACGTCCGGCGTCAGAAGTACCGAACTGGCGTTGGCCGAGCAGGCCGAAAGCGGCGTCTTGCCGAGCGAATTTCATTACAAACAGCAGCAGATGGGGGCGGGCGCCGATTTTTTGGCGGCCTATCTGAACCTTGGCGGGCCGGCCTATACGCTGTCGACTGCCTGTTCATCGAGCGGCCGGGCGCTCGCTTCCGCGCGCCGCTTGCTCCGCTTGGGTCTCTGCGATGCGGTGATCGTCGGCGGCGCCGATACGCTGTGCAATCTGACGATCAACGGTTTCGCGGCGCTGGAATCCTTGAGCAGCGGCTTGTGCAAGCCGTTCGGACTGCACCGGGACGGCATCAACATCGGCGAGGCGGTCAGCCTGTTTGTGCTGAGCCGGGAAGCAGGGCCTGTCGAGTTGCAGGGGATCGGTTCGACCAGCGATGCCTATCATTTCTCCGCTCCCGACCCCGAAGGGCTGGCGGTCGGGCAGGCAATGCAGAAGGCCTTGCAGGACGCCGGCAAGCGCCCCGAAGAGATCGACTACCTGAACCTGCACGGCACCGCGACCGTGTTGAACGACAGCATGGAAAGCAAGGCGGTCAACGCGCTGTTCGGCGCCGATGTACCGGCCAGTTCGAGCAAGGGTATGACCGGCCATACGCTAGGCGCGGCGGCCGCGCTCGAACTCGGTTTTTGCTGGCTGTTGCTGAACGGCGATGACGATACGGGACGGTTGATTCCGAACATCAACGCGGATCAAATCGACCCGAAGCTGGCCGCATTGAATCTGGTGCGGCAGGGCGCGGCATTGAAGCGGAGGATCAACACCTGCCAAAGCAATTCGTTCGCGTTCGGCGGCAACAATATTTCGATTGTCGTGGGCCGGGCATGATCGATTTTTTGCGGATGGACGTCGCCGAATTACTGCCGCATACCGGCAAGATGATCTGGCTCGATAAGGTGCTTGCCTGGGACGAGGATTCGGTCACCGCCGAATTGACCGTGCGCGGCGATGCGTTGTTCGGCGGCGGTAACGCGGTGCCGGCCTGGGCGGGCATCGAATACATGGCACAGACGATAGGGCTTTACGCGGGCATCCACGCCAAACGGGTGGGCGAGCCGATTCGGCTCGGATTTCTGCTCGGCGCCCGGCGCTACGAGAGTGACGTGCCCGCGTTCGAGATTGGCTCGACCCTGACCGTGCGGGCCGAGAAAGTGATGCAGGACGAACGCCTGTTGGTGTTCAACTGCGGGATTACGGGCGAGCTTGTTAAAGTCAGCGCCACGCTGAATGTTTATCAGGCGCCCATCGATATGATAAAGAATGATGATGAATAAGACTGTCTTAGTGACCGGCTCCAGCCGCGGCATCGGCAAGGCGATCGCCTTGTACCTGGCGGCCCAGGGCTATGACCTGGTGCTGCACTGTCGCAGCCGGCGCGACCAAGCTGAAGCGGTCGCCAGCGAAATCGAAAACCTCGGGCGCGGCGCCCGGATTCTGCAATTCGATGTCGGCGACCGTGTGCAGTGCGCGCAGCAGCTGGCCGAGGATATCGATGCGAACGGCGTCTATTACGGCGTGGTCTGCAATGCCGGCATCGCCGCCGACAATGCGTTCCCGTCGCTGACCGGCGAAGAGTGGGACAGCGTGATTCATACCAACCTCGACAGCTTTTATAATGTGTTGCAGCCGATCGTGATGCCGATGGTCCGGCGGCGGGGGCCCGGCCGCATCGTGACGCTGTCGTCGGTGTCCGGCCTGATCGGCAACCGAGGCCAGGTCAATTACAGCGCCGCGAAGGCCGGCATCATCGGGGCGACCAAGGCACTGGCATTGGAACTGGCCAAGCGCGAGATCACGGTCAATTGCATAGCGCCCGGCCTGATCGAGACCGAGATGGTCGAGGAACTGCCGCTCGATGAGATCAAGAAGATGATTCCGGCGCGCCGGGTCGGGCGGCCGAAGGAGGTCGCCGCGGCGGTCGCCTTTCTATTGTCCGAGGATGCGGCCTATATCACCCGTCAGGTCATCGCGGTCAACGGAGGCCTGTGCTGATGAAGCGTGTGGTTGTCACCGGCATGGCCGGGCTGTCTCCGATCGGCAATGACTGGCAGAGTATTTCCGAGCATTTAAAAACGCAGACGACCGGCATCCGCTACATGCAGGATTGGGACAAATACCAGGGTTTGAATACCCGGCTTGCAGGGCCGGTCGATTTTGAGCGGCCCGAGCATTATTCGCGTAAACAGACGCGCAGCATGGGGCGGGTCGCATTGATGGCGACCTATGCGACCGAGCTGGCGCTTGGCGATGCCGGCTTGTTGAACGATCAGGTCTTAAAGAGCGGGCAGATGGGCGTGGCTTACGGCAGTTGCTCGGGCAGTTTCGATGCGATCGCGGACTTCGGCAATATGCTCTTGAACCACAGGACCGACGGGCTGAATGCGACGTCTTATATACGGATGATGGGGCATACCGCCGCAGTCAATATCGGCCTGTTCTTCGGCATCAACGGCCGCGTGTATACGACATCCAGCGCCTGCACGTCGGGCAGCCAGGGCATCGGCTATGCTTACGAGACGATCAAATACGGCCATCAGACCCTGATGGCGGCCGGCGGCGCGGATGAGCTTTCGGCCAGTCAGGCGGCGGTGTTCGACACGCTCTATGCGACCAGCCTGAAAAATGACGCGCCCGAGACGACGCCGCGGCCGTTCGATCTGAACCGCGACGGACTGGTAATCGGAGAAGGCGCGGCCACCTTTATCCTCGAAGAACTGGAGCACGCCAAAGCGCGCGGCGCGACGATTCATGCGGAAGTGGTCGGCTACGGCACCAATTCGGACGGTCTGCATGTGACCCAGCCGGACAGCCGCAGCATGCAGGGCGCAATGCGGCTCGCCTTGGAGGATGCGGGGCTGCCGCCTGCCGCGATCGGCTATATCAGCGCGCACGGCACCGCGACCGAGCATGGCGATGGGGCCGAGAGTCACGCGACTGCGGCGATTTTCGGCGCCAATACGCCCATCAGTTCGATGAAGAGTTATACCGGCCATACGCTCGGCGCCTGCGGCGCGCTGGAAGCCTGGACGGCCATCCAGATGATGAACGAAGGCTGGTTTCATCCGACCGCGAATCTGCAAACGATCGATCCGAATTGCGCCCCATTGGATTATATTATTGGCGCTGTTCGCAAGCTAGATTGCAGCTATGTGATGAGCAATAACTTTGCTTTCGGAGGCATCAACACCTCCCTGATTTTTAAACGTTGGGATTGAAACAATCCCGAATCAACCCGAGGAAATAAGCATGATAAAAAAAATGAGTTTGCTGTTTGCGTCGTTGATTTTGGTGACCGGTTGTACGACGACCGGGACCTTCAAGGTGCCGGAAGGCTCCAAGTTGTATATCTATGAAAGGCCGCAGCCGGTTTCGGTCGATGCGGGCGGCAAGGTCACGACCAAGCCGTTTTTCTGGACTGCGGCCGGCATGCCTCCGGGCGGCGGGATTCCTTACCGTCTGGAAAAAGACGGCCAAACCCTCAAGGAAGGCAGACTGCGGACCAAATTCCGCGTCGTTTCGATCTTTTGGCCGCCTGCTGCCGCGATCTACTGGCCAATGGGCTTCAATCCGAACATCACCTATGACCTGGTCAACGATACCCAGGAGTGATCCAAGAATCGTGGCTTGATCAAGGGTAGGGCGCTTATCATGCGCCTTACCCTGATCAATGGGTTGCAGGAGCGTTTTCAGCCTCGGCTAAAGACGCTCCTGCCAGGTTTGCGGTTTACTTCAACAATTCCAGCGCTTTTTCTGTCCCTTTCTGCTGCGCCTTCGCCGTTGACTTGTGCTTCAGCGACTTCGCCGTCTGCTTGGAGGATTTCGGCAGGGCTTTGACCTCGCCTTGCAGTTTTTTGACGGTTTCCGAGCCGCTCTTCACGGCTTCGGCGCCCTCTTTGACTTGCTCGGGCGTTGCTTGCTTCGCAGTTCCCTCGATCGCTTTCTGGGTCTGGTCTTTGGCCGCCTCAGGCGTATTTTGCACCGCATCCTTCACTTGTTTGGCGTCCTTCAAGGCTTGATCGGCTGTTTCGGCGCCTGCGACGACGCCCGGCGCGACCGCGGCCGCGGTGTTATTGGCCGCCTGTTTGGCTACGCCTTCCAGCAGGCTTTGCTCCGCCATGACGGCGCCGGAGGCGATCAATAATGAACTAATCAATAAAGCTTTCATAGAAGAACCTTTCACGAGAGTTGAGTGAGGTTACAGAGTACTGCGGCCAAGCTGAATTAATGATGAACGAATCCGCGCTGAAAACGACGCGTGAGTTCGTCTGAGAAACAGGTTAGAGGGAGGGTATCAGAAAGAGGCGAACGAGCCGCTATGCTGCTCGTTCGCCTGTCAAGCGGGGTGTTTACGCAGAAGACGTAAACGGGAATGGATTGGGATTTGCCAACGGAATAACGTTTTTAAGCGTTATTTTTAGCCAGGCCTTTATTCTGCGGTAATGCTATCGTCATCGCCATGATGATCGTGATCTTCGTGATGATGTGTTTTTGCGGAACGCACGACCTGTACACTCAAAGTGCCGAGGTTGATGGCAGCAAGGCTGTTGGCGTTGATGTTCGCGACCGTGCGGTTGTTGCTGTCCGGGCCGAGGATGCCGTCAGCCGCGCTGGCGCTCACGCTGGCTTCGACGGTAATCGTGTGATCGCCTTCGCCGACATCCGGGGCAATAAAGTTGAAGTGATTTGCCGAGGTGGTTTCCATGATTTTAGCGATATCCTGGTCAGTAAAGGCGCATTCGTTAGCCGCCTGAATGAAACCGTCGGCATCGGCATCGGCGCATTGCGTTGTGACTTCGCTGAAAAGAGCATCGTATTTTTGGCAGCTGGTATGGAAGCGCACCTTGCCCGGAGCAACCGGAATGCCGTCAATCTTGACCGTGACCTCGACACCGGCGCAAGCCTCCGGCAGACCTTTCTTTTTCGTTTTCGTGATCAAACTGCTTTCCAGGGAAACGCCGATCAGCAGGCTTTTTTTATCGCCGGGCACCTTCAGGGTAGTGCTCAGAATAGGGGCTGCAGCATCGCCCAAGCTGGTATCGAGCAACAGACTGGTATTCGAACTGGTGACACCGGAAAAGGTGGCGGCGCCGTCTGCGTGCAGCGATGCCGAGAATAAGGCGGATAAGGTTAATGCGCTATATGCGAATAGTTTCTTCATGAATTCGACCTCTGTTTTTATTGACGGGGCTTTGTCGGGTTTTGAGCCAGAGCAAAGGCTGACGGATCATAACAGAGCCGGAAAAATTAAAGATTTACCTGGGTCTCAATTCGCATAAGTTTTACTATGGTCAAGCATCACAGGGGGCGGAATTCGCGTTTTACGCGGATTTGGTTATAATCCCGGTCATTATGAACTTAGCAGGCAGAGGCGGGCGACGCGATGACTATATCCAACCAAAAGTTTAAACAGATGCAGTTGTATTTGGAGGCCCAGTTAGCCAGGGCGCTTGCCAGTCCTTATTATCAAAAGCTGTTGGCGATGCCGCCCTTGCAGCGCTGGGCCACGGTTGCCGGTTTGTTTCTGGCGTCGCAAGTGGTCATTTTCGGCGCCTTATACCTGATCTTCGGCAAAGTCGTCGTGATCGGTTTTCTGGCCAGCATTGTTGCCGGTCTCGCGACCGGGTTTGGCGCGCTGCCGGCGTTGTTTTTCCGGAACATTTCGAATAATCTGTTCAACAGCATGCTCGGCGCCGCGGCCGGCGTGATGCTGGCCGCGACTGCGTTTTCGCTGTTGGTGCCGGGCATCGGTTTCGGCAATGCGGTCTGGGCCGGCAAGGGCATCTATTTGGTCTCGTTCGGTATGTTGCTCGGCGCGCTGTTTCTGCACTATGCCGATCGCCAGTTGCCGCATGTGCATTTTGATGCGGTTTCCGATCTGCGCAAAACCTCGTTCAATAAAATCTGGCTGTTCATTGTCGCGATCACGATTCACAATTTTCCGGAAGGCATGTCGGTCGGCGTCAGTTTCGGCACCGGCGAGATGAAAACCGGCATCGTGTTGGCGATCGCGATCGCCCTGCAAAATATTCCCGAAGGTTTGGCGGTGGCGCTGCCCTTGGTCGGTCTGGGTTACAACAAATGGCGCGCGGTGGGGATTGCGGCCTTCACCGGCCTGGTCGAACCGGTCGGCGGCTTACTGGGCATCACGATGGTTACGGTATTCCAGCCGATTCTGCCGATCGCGATGGGGTTTGCGGCCGGCGCGATGCTGTTCGTGATCAGCGAGGAAATCATTCCCGAAACGCATGGCAACACCGGCGACCGTTCCCGCTATGCGACCTTTGCGTTGATGTTCGGATTCATCATCATGATGATCTTGGACAATATGCTGGGTTGATCCCTGCCGCAGCCTAATGAATCGGGCGGCTTAGGCCGCCTGATACGCTTTTCCTTTTCCTAACTCTAATCACCCCGTCTATACCCACCCATTGCATGGACAAAGCCGAACAATTACTGCAAAACCTGATCGCCTGGATAAACGGCGTCGCCGCCTGGATGCAGGCTCTGCCGATAGAACCACAGTTACAAGCGTTTTTAGACAAATTCTCGGCTTTGCTGGCAACCGGCAATTGGCGCGAAATCGCGGCCACCGCGGCGACCAGCTTCGCGTTGATCGTGACCGCCGAAATCGGCGACAAAAGCCAGTTGGTGTGCATGGCGCTGGCTTCCAAGCACAAACCGTTGCCGGTGCTGCTCGGCGCCAGCGCCGCGTTCGCGTTGCTGAATACGCTCGCGGTCGTGTTCGGCGCCGCGATTGCCAGTTGGCTGCCGGAGTACATCGTCGCGGCGACGGTCGCCTTGTTGTTCGGCGTTTTCGGCATTCATGCCCTGCGGGTGACCGATGACGATGACGAGGAGGTCAAGGAAAAAAGCGGGCACGGCATCTTCTTCACGACCTTTTTATTGATTACGGTCGCCGAGTTCGGCGATAAGACCCAACTCGCGGTCGTCGCATTAAGCAGCACGTCGATGCCCGTGGCGGTCTGGATCGGTTCGACCCTCGCGCTGGTTACGACCTCGGCGATCGGCGTACTGGCCGGACGCACGATCCTGCAGAGATTTCCGTTGGCCTTATTGCACCGCATCAGCGGCGTGATCTTCTTGATTCTGTCGGCCTTCGCGGCCTATCGGGCGTATAACGCTTATGAGGTTGTAAAAGGACAGCCCTTACCCATTTGGGAGATGATAAAGCAGAAGGTGCCGCACTATTTGCAATAAGGGATATCGCTTAAAGTCACTCATCCTGTCTCACGCTTGAACCCCGAATGAACCGCCGCCGTTTCCTGCAAAACCTTGCATTGTCGCCGGCCGCGCTTTACGGCTGCTCGGCGGCGTCGCGCGATTATTATGGTCAGCCTGAATTCGGCGAGATCTCGATCCTGCATCTGACCGATTGCCATGCGCAGCTGCTGCCGATGTATTACCGGGAGCCTGCGGTCAACCTCGGCGTCGGCGACAGTAAAAATGCGCCGCCGCACCTGAGCGGCGAGCAATTCCTGCGCCGTTTCGGCATTCGGCCAAACAGCCGCGAGGCCTATGCCTTTACGCATCTGGATTTTACCTCGTCGGCGCTGCGCTACGGCAAAATGGGCGGCTTTGCACCGCTGGCGACGCTGGTCAAAACGATCAGACATTTGCGCGGTCCCGACAAGACCCTGTTGCTCGACGGCGGCGACAGCTGGCAGGGCTCGGCGACCGCGTTATGGACGCGGGGGCAGGACATGGTCGATGCCTGCAACCGGTTGGGCGTCGATGCGATGACCGGGCATTGGGAATTTACCTACGGCAAGGAAAGGCTAAGCGAAAACCTGAGACGCTTCAAGGGCGCTTTTCTCGCGCAGAATGTCGCGCTGACCGATGAGGAAGCCTTCGCGGCCGAAAAGGATGACGCGGCCTTGTTCAAGCCTTATCTGATCAAAGAGGCCGGTAAAGCCCGCATCGCGGTGATCGGCCAGGCCTATCCCTATACCCCGATCGCGAATCCGCAGCGCTTCGTCAAGGGCTGGCAATTCGGCATCGAGGAGCGGCGCTTGCAGGCCCTGGTCGATAAGATACGGAAGATGGAGCAGGCCGACGTCGTGATCTTGCTGTCGCATAACGGCATGGATGTCGATCTGAAACTGGCGTCCAGAGTCACCGGCATCGATCTGATTTTGGGCGGCCATACCCATGATGCGATCCCGGAGCCGATTCCGGTCGCGAATGCGAAAGGCAGAACCTGGGTCACGAACGCCGGCAGTCACGGCAAGTTTCTGGGCGTGTTCGATTTGAAGATCGCGAAGGGCAGGCTGCAAGACCTGCGCTACCGCTTGCTGCCGGTCTTCGCGGACCTCTTGGAACCCGACCCCGAGATGCAGAGTCTGATCGACAATCTCAGGGCGCCGTATCTGAACGACTTGCAACGGCCTCTGGCCGAGGCCAACGAACTGTTATACCGCCGGGATAATTTTTACGGCACTTTCGACGGCCTGATTCTGGAGGCGCTGCGCGACGAATACGGCGCCGACATCGCGCTGTCGCCCGGTTTCCGCTGGGGCACGGTCGTGCTGCCGGGCCAGACGATTACGGTCGAAGACGTGATGAACCAGTCCGCGATCACTTATCCCGAAACCTATGCCGTCACGATGACAGGAGCGCAAGTGAAGAGCGTGCTGGAAGACGTGGCCGACAATCTGTTTAACCCGGACCCGTATTACCGGCAGGGCGGCGACATGGTCAGAACCGGCGGCATGCGTTTCGACTGCGATCCCTCGGCCGGATTCGGCAGGCGAATCAGCGCGATGCGGCTCCATAACGGGCAGCCGGTCGAAGCCGGAAAGCCATACAAGGTTTCCGGCTGGGCGACCGTCGCCGCTCCCGCATCCGGCAGGCCGATTTTCGAAATCGTCAGCGAGCACCTAAAAAACCGCCGGTCAGGATAGCCCGCTGCGGTCGATACGGGTATGATGGTCCTGTACTCCTTTCTGCCTATCCCATGTCCTTTGACCAAGCGCTTCGCAATGCTTTATGACTGACCGGGCCGAGTCCCTTCTCGCGCTGGAACCGATTGAACAACAGGGTCGGTTGTCCGGCGTCAAATTATCCGGTGAATGGAATTTGCGCAATCTGTCCGACGCGCCGGGATTGCGTCGGCAGCTCAGAAACTATGCGCGGAACCGCACGCTGCACTGGGATCTGGAAGCGATCGAGGTGCTCGACAGCGCGGCCGCGCTGATCCTTTGGGAAGCCTGGGGTCAGACCTTGCCGGCCGGGTTGGCGCTACGCCCCGAACACCAGCGTATGCTGGAGCGCTGGCAGGAACAGGAAATTCCCGATACCGCGCCGCCGCCCCGTCATATCGGCGTCATTCTGCTGTTTCTTTACCACGCCCTGATCGACTTTTTGGGGCAAACGGCTAACCTGGTCACCTTGCTGGGCCAGTTGCTGCTGGATGCGGGCTATTTGCTGCGCCATCCCGGCAGCGCGCCATGGTCCGAAATTTCAATCACGATCTATGAGTCGGGCGTCCGCGCGCTCGGCATTACCGCCTTGGTCGGTTTTTTGATCGGCATCGTGCTGAGCTATCTGTCTGCATTGCAATTGAAACTATTCGGCGCGGAAATCTACATCATCGATATCTTGGGTCTCAGCGTGATCCGTGAACTGGGACCCTTGCTCGCGGCGATCCTGGTCGCCGGACGCTCCGGCTCGGCGATGACCGCGCAAATCGGCATCATGCGGGTCACCGAGGAACTCGATGCACTTTCGGCGATGGGTATATCGCATTCATTGCGCCTGGTGTTGCCGAAAGTCGTGGCCCTGGCGATCGTGATGCCGCTGATTGGCGTCTGGACCAGCAGCGCGGCGCTGCTCGGCGGCATGTTTTCGGCACAAAACACGCTCGATATCAGTTATATGCAATTCTTTTTGAAACTGCCGGACGCGGTGCCGCTGTTGAATGTGTTCATCGGCCTGCTGAAAAGCGCGGTGTTCGGCCTCCTGATCGCGCTGGTTGCCTGTCATTTCGGTTTCAGGATCAAACCGAATACCGAAAGCCTTGGCAATGAAACGACCAACTCGGTCGTGGCCTCGATCACGATCGTGATCATGGTCGATGCGGTGTTCGCGATCATGTTCATGGGCGTCGGGATGCCGATATGAAGCATGATGCGATCCGGCTTGAGCATGTCTGGACCCGCTTCGGCGACAAGGTCGTGCATGCGGACATCAATCTGAGTCTCGCGCAGGGCGAAATTCTCGGCCTGGTCGGCGCCTCCGGCTGCGGCAAGACCACGTTGCTGCGCGAGATCATCGGCCTGACCACACCCAGCGAGGGCGAAATCTTCGTAATGGGGGAATCGCTGCATCAAATCGGCCAGCGCCTGCGCAACAATTGCGGGGTCTTGTTTCAGAAGGGGGCGCTGTTCAGCGTGCTCGATGTGTTCGAAAATATCGCCTTTCCGCTGCGTGAGCTCGGCTTCGACGACGAAGACATGATCAAGCGTCTGGTGTTGATGAAGCTGTCCCGCGTCGGGCTATCGGCGCAGGACGCCCGGTTGAAGCCGGCCGATTTGTCGGGCGGCATGACCAAGCGGGTCGCGCTCGCGCGCACGCTGATCCTCGAACCGAGTCTGCTTCTGCTCGATGAGCCGACTTCGGGCCTCGACCCGATTTCGAGCGAGGATTTCGTGAGTCTTTTATCCGAGTTGCATCGCGATCTGCAATTTACCGCCGTGATGGTGACCCACGACCTCGACATCCTGCGCGATCTCTGTACTCAGGTCGCGGTGTTGGCCGACAATCAGTTGGTCGCCTACGGAACGCTCGAATCGGTGTTAAACTGTCCGCATCCGTTTGTCGAGCGTTTCTTTCACAACAACCGCGCGCGGCGGGTCTTTCAAAATCTCGAGACGAGGCATGGGCAAAAATAAATACGCGCTGATCACCGGCGTCTTCTTGATTGCTTTGACGGCTGCCACGAGCGCGGTGGTTTATTGGATCGGCCATTTCGAGCGCGAGCGCGATATTTATTACGTCTCGACGCGCCAATCGGTGACCGGCCTGAATCCCGAATCGACCGTGTTTTACCGCGGCATCTCGGTCGGTAAAGTGCTCGACGTGCATTTCGATCCGAACGATTCCGGCACGATCCTGGTGCCGATCGAGGTCGACAAGGAGATCGAGCTGAGCAAGGGCGTGTACGCAAACTTGCAGCTCAAAGGCGTCACCGGCCTGACCCAAATCAACCTCGAAGACCCGGAGCATCCCGGCATGCGTCTGCCGCCCGGCGACGATCCGGCCAACAGGATACCGCTGATGCCGTCCATGGCCGATAAACTGATGCATACCGGCGAGGATATCATGAATAAAGCCGAGCATATCATGGCGCGTCTGAGCGAGTTTTTGAGTGATGAAAATCAAAAAAACGTCGGCGACATCCTGAGCAACCTGAAAAGCCTGTCGGATAAACTGAATCAGTTGCAACTTAGCCTCGACAAGGCGCTGTCCGAGGTGCCGAGGCTCGGCAACCGGGCCGAAAAAACGCTCGACAACATCGATGTGTTGACCAAAGATTTACAGGCGCTGAGCAGGGATGTCAAGACACTGGGCCAAAAAGCCGAAAAACTGGCCAAAACCGGCCAGGAGGCGAGCGACCAGGTCATGCAAACCACCTTGCCGAAAGTCAACGAGCTGTTGAGCGAGCTGCAAGCGACCACGCAGGAAGTGAATAAGATCGCGAACCTGCTCGAAAGCAATCCGCAGTCGCTGATCTTCGGTCCCGCGCGGCAGGCGCCTGCTCCCGGCGAACCCGGCTATAAGGAACACCCATGACAAAGCTCTGGATAATTTGCGCTGTAAGCGTGTCGATTCTCGGCTGTACCGAAGCGGTGCAGGCGCCGGCGCTGCACGATTTTGGCGTCGGCAACGCGTTGCCGGCCAGTGGTCTGCAACAATCGGCTTCGGCCGAAATCAAGGTTAGCGCACCGAGATGGCTGAGCGATAACCGTATCCGTTACCGCCTGCTTTACGACCAGCCGACCCGCGTGCGTTTTTACAACCTCGATCAGTGGATTGCGCCGCCGCCGGAACTGCTTAAGCTGCATTTCGCGGCAGGACGCCTTGATCCGAATTATTCCCTGGTGATCCAGTTGCTGAATTTCGAACAGCAATTCGAAACCCCCGGCAGCGCCTCGGTGCTGCTGCGTTTTTCGGCGGATGCGTTTGCGGTCGGCGGTAAAGACAAGCTGGGCGCTCAGGAATTTGTTATACGCAGCGGAAAAGTCGGTCCCGATGCGCAAGGCGCGGTCAGAGGCTTTGCGGAATCGGCGGGGCAGGCGAGTCAACAGGTTCAGGCTTGGCTCCGAAGTCTGGCGAAACCGTGATATGCTAAACAAGGAAAAGGGAGAAAAAAATACTCCCAGCGCCTAATGGCGCTGGGAGATAAACGTTCCGGAATAGGGGGTATTCCGAATTTTCACACTTCGAGGAGGTGTATGAAAAAGGGCTTAGAGGATATGCCGTGCTGAAGCCATCAGCGGTTGAAGCGGCCGCTCTTTTTAGAGAGACTTATCGGCAAACTTGGCATAAAGTTTGCTAAAAACTATGGTCTTAGTATATTAGTTTTTTATAAATTAACAAGGCGGGGAAAAGTTAATTAATTGTTTCCTATTTATTGATAATAAATAAAATCTGTACGTTTCGTGCTATCCGTTATTTACAAATCTTTTAATCGATAAGGATCTCTGATGCACCCTAAATTGCTCGCCTCGATTTTTGCCGGCGCCTTGAGTTTTTCTGCAACGGCCGCCGATAACTATACCGTCGATCCACGCCATACTTTTCCGAGCTTTGAAATCGATCATCTCGGCTTTTCGATCCAGCGCGGCCGCTTTAACCAGACCGAAGGCAAGATCACGCTTGCGCCCGCATCGGCATCCGGCTCGATCGACATCGCGATCGATGCGGCCTCGATCAGCACCGGGCTCGCCGATCTGGAAAAACATCTGCGCGGTGAGGATTTTCTCGATGTCGCTCGCTTCCCGAAAATCCTCTTCAAATCTAAACAGCTGACTTTCGACAAGGAGAAACTGGTCGGCGCGGATGGCGATCTGACGCTGCACGGGGTGACTCAACCGGTGCATTTGACCGTCGACCGCTTTCACTGCGGTGTCAATCTGATTTCGATGAAAAATGTTTGCGGCGCGAATGCGACCACAACGATCAAGCGCTCCGACTTCGGCGTCGATAAATATGCGCCGGCGCTGGCCGATGAGGTGAAGGTAAGCATTCAAATCGAGGCGATCAAGGATTGAGAATTCCGGGTCTGTGTCAGGCCAGGCGTTGAGGGGGAGGCCGCTGGGCAATAAAAAACCCGCTAGGCCTTGCGGCCTAGCGGGTTTTGTACTTTTATTTGGAGCGGGAAACGAGATTCGAACTCGCGACCCCAACCTTGGCAAGGTTGTGCTCTACCACTGAGCTATTCCCGCAACGAGAGAGGGCGGTTGCGACCGGAACCGAGCCGGTATCGCGGCATAACGATCTTGCTATGCACTAAAAACCCGCGAGTTCCGCGGCTTTTCGTATTGTTTGGAGCGGGAAACGAGATTCGAACTCGCGACCCCAACCTTGGCAAGGTTGTGCTCTACCACTGAGCTATTCCCGCAACGAGAGTGGAGGCTGCGACCGGAATCGAACCGGTATATACGGCTTTGCAGGCCGCTGCATAACCATTTTGCTACGCAGCCTTGATCAACTTAAATAAAAAAGCCGCGAGTTTCGCGGCTTTTTTTGTATTATTTGGAGCGGGAAACGAGATTCGAACTCGCGACCCCAACCTTGGCAAGGTTGTGCTCTACCACTGAGCTATTCCCGCGCTAGAAATTATTTGCACATTATATAGGATTTATCGATTGTGTCAAACAATTTTTCGCGACAGCGTTATATTTTTATTGGAGGTCGATCGCCAAGACCCAGCCGGTCTTGCCGTTGCACTCGCCGCCTTCGACCGAAACTTCGGCGAAGCTATTGGCTGTCTCGAAAGCGTCCTGTAAGCGCAAGACTTTGACGGAGGTGCCTTGTGGGAAGTGTTGGCAGGTGCCGGTACGATCCGCTTCTTCGGTGTCATCGTAAGCGGCCAGGGCGCCGGGAGCCGGAACGAGGCGGATCGTGGAGGCAGGATCGTAGCTGTTCGGTGATTTTAAGGCATAGGTTTGACCGGCTACGAGAGCTTTCTTGGCATATTGTTGAACGGCCGGACGATTTTCCCCGCCGCTGAACATCGCAATCAGAATCAGCAGGGCAACGCCGCCGACAGCGCCGTAAAAGACTTTGGGTTTGGTTTCTTTTAAGTTCAACGCGGCTGAGGTCAGATTGCCAATCAGGTTTTTTGCGGACTCTACCGATTTGTTTGCGTTATCTTCGTTACTCATTTCTCATCCTCACGATGTTGATATTTATTATTGTAGTTGCATTGGAATTCTGACCACTCTCTCCTCGGCCGCCCGTTCACTTCGGGCGGGTCAGGTTTGTGCCTGAGTCAAAATTCACTGCACGCGGAGTGTAGCGGGCTTGGTTGATTCTGCCGCAACCTTGTTTCCTACTTTTTTTTCTATTGCTCACTCGACCGCACAAGTTACCACGATGAAAAAACTTTTCAAGTGATTTGTGTTTGACTGCCGGATTTTACAAGCAGGCTAGATGAAGTCATAGCCTTTTTTTGCGCTTGAGAGTTTGGTGCTTTCCATAATTTTGACACATTGAAATTGCCAGTAGCCCAGGCCGATATTTTTGCGGTTGTGCAAGCTAACGGGGTAATCTTCGTTCTTCCACAGGATGCGGGCCACATCGCCGTTTTTCAGCATGAAGTTGTCGGTGATCAGATAGCTTTTATCGCCGTCTGTTTCCGCGGAGGCGTAAAGCAGCGCTTTGAGCGGTTCTTCCTTCTTGGATGCGTCTAGCAGGTTGTAGGTGACCGGGTAGCATTGCGAAGTCAAAGATTCAACGCCGAAGACGAGGTTGTTGGTCTGTTTTTCGATCAGAAGCTGATTGACGATGCCGAGCGTGCGGGTGTTATCCGGGTTATCTGCTTTTCTGAGGCTGACCAGGCGGCCGATGGTTAATAGGCCGCTCTGTTCGAAGCGGCCGGTCAACAGGCTTTCGGAAGCGGTGTGGGCCAAGAGTTCCGCATTGCTCTCGGCAAGGGGGATCTGATCGTTCAGCAGTTCGTAAGTCGGGATCAGTCCCAGGGTCATATGGCGGTCCAGACGATCGCCGAATAATACGGTGCTTTCCAGTTCAAAGCCGGACCAGCGGTGGAAAAGGTACTCCAGCAGATCGAATGTCGGCGTGCGCTCGTTATAGGCGATCAGTACCGAGCTGAAGCGGCCTTCGCCGGTATTGGCGAGTCTTGCCTTGTGTTCGAGCAGTTTGAAGATTTTGGTCAAATCCAGATACAACGCGGCCGAATCCGGCCGGCCTGCGTCTTCTTTCAAAAAATAGGGTGCACGGTCTTCGTCGGTCAGAATCACGCATTGCACCGCTTGTCCTGATACCGGGGTGTTTTTGATCTGGATCGAATCGCAGATCGTTTTGATGAATTGGTGAATCAGCAAAACTTCTTTTTGCATCAGGCCGCTCGGGGCCGCCAGGCTGAGCAGCAGGATTTGCTTGTAACAGTCTTCGGGGCTGTTTTTTTCCGAGGGATTGGACGGGTCGACGACCAGCTTGGCCGTGTCTTTTTTGAGCGAGACGCCGAGTTTATAGAGCGAATGCAGATCGATCCAGATCCAGTCCGGGATCGGCATGCGCATCAGGTAATGGCTTATCACGATGCTGCTGAGCCCGTCTATACAGCGATGCAGGGCCAAAGGCAGTTGTTTGCCCTGAAACCAGCCGAAATTCTTTTGCGACAGCTCTTTCAGCACGATCCAATAGCTTAGCGTCAATTCCTTTTCGATAGAGACGAGCACATTGAAGATTTTTTGCTCGTTTTCTTCTTTCGGGAAGCCGGTTTTGGTCAGCCGGCTGCGCAGATTTTCTTCGATCGCGAGTAGGCTGGGGCGCAATTGCTCGAGAGCCGTCATGCGGAGTTCGGCCGCAACCGCTAAAGTATTGAACTCTATAATCAAATCGTGCAGCAGTCGCGTCGCCAGACCCGGATTCGCGGCCGGTATCTCGTCGATCCACTGTTGCAGGGGCTTGGTTTCGAACTCTTTAATGCGCTGCGGATTGTCTTCCTGTTTGGGAATAACAAGGTAAAAAGAGTTTTTCACGTAGTCACCGAAGGGATGAGGTCTCGTTAGAAGTTGCTGATCGAATGAGGGGTTTGGCAAGCGTTCAGACGCAAAACACCACTCGGGAAATGATTAACCTCCGCCTTTTTTGGTCATCATTCCTTTGGATGGATTATAGCCAATAATTGCGGCGCTAATGAAAACAATGAAGGCGGCCAGCGTAAAAAGCAGCGCTTCCTGGTTATATTGGCCGTAGAGAGCAAAGCGGGTCAATTCGACGGCTTGCGAAAAAGGATTGTATTTTGCCAGATTGTACAGCAGCAGGCTTGATTCTTTCAGCTTCCATAAAGGATAGAGCGCGGTCGAGAGGAAAAACATCGGGAAGATCACAAAATTCATCACGCCGGCAAAGTTTTCGAGCTGCTTGATGAACGAGGATAACAAGAGTCCCAAGGCGCCGAGCATCAGGCCGGACAGGATCAGTGCCGGGATGATATAAAGATAACCCTGCCAGGGCGCGTGAATCTTATAAGCCCAAGCGATCGCGAGAAATACATAGACCTGCAGGATCGACACGAAGGTGCCGGCCAACAGTTTCGATAACAGCAAAAACCAGCGCGGCAAGGGGCTAACCAGCAGACTGCGCATGCTGCCCATTTCGCGGTCATAAACCATCGACAGCGAGCTCTGCATGCCGTTGAACAGCTGGATCATGCCGATCAGCCCTGGGGTAATGTAGACTTCGTAAAGAATGTAGGTCTGGTAGGGCGGGTTGATCGCGAGTCCTAAGGCGGCCCTAAAGCCTGCGGCAAAGACGAACAGCCAGATCAACGGCCTGACCAGCGCGGAGATGAATCGCTCGCGCTGGGTCACGAAGCGCCGGAGTTCGCGGCCGGTGATGCCCCACATCGCGCGCCAGAAATGCAGAATGTTCATCGGGGTTCAATCTCCCTGAGTCAGTTTGAAAAAAGCGTCCTTGATCTGCGGCGCGCCGGTCGTTTGCAGCACGGCATCGACGCTGCCGGTGGCCCTGATTTTGCCCTTGTGCAACACGATCAGGCGGTCGTCAGGATAAATTTCGTCGATCAGGTGGCTGGCCCAGAGCACCGCGATGTTGCCGGTATTCGCGAGGCGGTGCACATAATCGACGATCGAGGTGCGGCTCGGTACGTCGAGGCCGACGGTCGGCTCGTCGAGCAGCAGCAGCGACGGTTTGTGCAGCAAGGCCCTGGCGATTTCGACGCGGCGGCGGTGGCCGCCGTTCAGCTGGCGGACTTTTTCGAAGCGGCGCTCGACCATGCCGAGGCGTTCGAGTTCTTCCAGGATGCGTGCATCGGCGACCTTGCCGCTGATGCCGTGCAGCGCAGCATGGTAGCGGAGGTTTTGCTGCACAGTCAGGTCCAGATCCAGCGTCGTCTGTTGAAAGACGATGCCGAGGGTGGCGAGCGCCTTGCAGGTCTCTTGCTTGATGTCATGGCCGCCCAGTTCGATGCGGCCGCTCGGCGTGTCATACAGGCGGGTCATCAGCGAAAACAGCGTGCTTTTGCCGGCGCCGTTCGGGCCGAGCAGCATCGTGCAATGGCCCGGATTGATCTCGAAGCTGACACCATCGAGTGCTTTTTTCGCGCCGTAGGAAAAATTTACATCGGTGATGGATAAAGCGGGGCTCGTGTTCATGGCTTGACCGCGATGCCCCAGGGATAGGTGCCGACGCCGACCGATTGGGTCACGGTCTGGCTTGAGAGATCGATGATCGAAATGTCGTTGCTGACGCCGTTGGTCGTATAAAGCCGCTGTTGATTGGGCGAGAAGGCCAGATTCCAGACGCGCGAGCCGACCAGCAGCGTATTTTCGACGGTCAGTTTTTGCGCGTCGATCACCGCGACCCGGTTCGCGGGGCCCAGGGCGACATAGCCGCGTTTTCTGTCCTTGTCGATCACGACGCCCACCGGCTGGATCTTGTCGGCGGTCACGCCCTGGACTTCAAGCTTGATGTTCTTGACGATCTGCTGCGTTTTCGCATCGATGATGGTCAAGGTGCCGGCCATTTCGGAGGTGACCCACAACTGCTGGCTGTCGGCCGTGAAGGCGACCGCGCGCGGGCGCGGGTCGACCAAGGTATGGTTGACCGCTGCATTCGTCTTCGCATCGATCCAGTGCACCATGTTGGTCGTTTCGGAGGCGCTGATCACCCACTTTTTGTCCGGGCTGGTCGTGATGCCTTCCGGTTCGACGCCGACCTTGATTTGTTTGACCGCTTTCTGTTTCGCAAGGTCGATCACGGTGACCATGCTGTCGTCCTCATTCGAGACATAGAGCATCGTGCCGTCCGGATTCAGCGCGAAGGTCTCGGGGTCTTCGCCGGATGGCAGTTTGCCGGTCACCTTCAGCGTTTCCGCGTCGAGAATCTTGATCGTGTCGTCGTCGCTGGTCGCGACATAGATCGACTTGAAATCAGGGCTCAGCGCGATGCCGCGCGGGCGCTGGCCGACCGGCACGGTCTTGACCAGTTTGCCTGCGATAGGATCGACGATGGCCAGTGCATTGTCTTTTTCGAGCGTCACGTACAGCGTTTCGGCGCTGGCGTCGAGCGCGGCGGCGGACACCGCGATGAAGGCGGAAAGCAGCGATTTATTGATCATTTGTGCAAGGGGCAGGTGGTTTCGGGTTGATCGTAGCCGAGGGTGTCGAGTTCGGTTTTCGGGTGCAGGAAGCCTTCGATCGGTGCGACGGCGACCAAGGAGCGCGGCGCAGCCAGCAATACCGGCTGCCGCAATTGGCCGTCCCAGGGGCGGAACGACAGCGGCGTGCCTTTGTAGCCTTGCAGCGCGAAGGCCGGGCTCAGCATGTAGTCCCTGACCGGCTTCAATTCGCCCGATTGCGCGCGCGTCGCCGCCTCGCCGACCGCTCTGGCCGCCAAATAGCCGCCGTAGTCGATCTCTTCCATCCAGCGGCCGTATTTTTCCTGGAAACGGTTCTGCAATTGCACCGCACCCCATTGCTCGTGCGTCCGGTGCCAGGACGTCGCGGTCAAGCCCTGGGTGCCGGCAACCGGGCGGGGCAGCCAGGTGCGGTAGTCCAGGTATTCGCCGAATTCGCCGCGTTCGTCCGCCACGACCAGCACATCGTATTCGTCCGCCTGCGTCATGACCGGCACATCGGCTTGCGCGGTGCGGCGCGCATCGGACGAGTGCTCCCAGGCTTTTTCGCTGACGATTTCGAGCCCGAAGCGCTTGGCCGCGCGCTTGACCGCATCGCCATACAGCCGGTCTTCGTCATGATTGCCTTGCAGCAGGAATAGTTTGGTCCAGCGTTTTTTGAGCAGGTACTGCGCCAGCGCATCGGCGCGCATCGCCCGGTTCGGCAACAGATGCAGCACGTTCGCGCGGCAATCGGGGTTGCGGAGGGTGTCGTCCTGCGTGGCGATGTCCAGCAATAAGGTGTCTTTCGCTTCCGGCAGGTCGGCCAGTTTATTCAACTGGGCAGACGGCAGATTCACTATGACGAAGTGGTATTTGCCGCCGATGTTTTGCTTGAACGTCGCGAGTGGATCGCCTTGCAGGGGCGCGGTAAAGGCCTTCAAGGCGAATTGCTGGCCGGTAAACTGTCCGGTCGTATTGTTGTCCTCGATTGCGAGCTCGGCGCCGGGCAGTCCCTTGTCCTTGATGAAAGGGTCCAGATTCGACAGCGGCGGCGGAGCCTCTTGTTCCTGCGTCAGATAGGCGATCGGCACCGGAGTCGGCTTGGCTTTGGCGAATGCCGGCCCGGTCAGGGTCAATGGCGCGAGCCATAGGAGATGGAGCGTTTTCCTGAGTGGGAGCTTGAAAAATCCTGTCATGTCCTAGCGATGAAAATGGCGTGGGATTCAATTTTAACGGATTTGGCGAATTTTATTTAGCGGATGTTATGCATTGTCCACGAAATACACGAAAGACACGAAAAATTTCATCGCACAATCCGGTTCAACCGTTGCTTTCGGTTGATAATTCCTTGTCATGGATTCTTGATAAACCGACTCGATAAAACCGCAACCTATTTCCCGGTACATCTCAAAAACATCACCTTATATTTTATAACCCGCTGTTTTGCGCCCAATTTTCCCCTCCATTTTTTCGTGCCTTTCGGATCTTTCGTGGAGAATAATCGTGCGTAACCTCATTAAGCGCATGGCCGAATGCCGAATTTGATATTTGCTTGAAAAAGTTCGATACTTAGGGTTCCAAATCATTCTCCTGGTCGAGTTCTGTTATGTCCCAATATGCTGATAATGAGGATTTTGCCGCTCTAATCGAAGAAGACCTAATAGTCAATCAGCGCCGGACCGTGCGTTATATTCGCAAGGACATCGCGGCCTCGGTGCGCAGGGTGCATGGATTCGCGAGGATCGGTCTGGCCTGGTTTGGGAGGGAGATTCCGGTCGAGTTGATGGACATCAGCAGCCGGGGTTGTTTGATCGTCAGCGCCGAAAAATTGGCTGTCGGGGCAACAGTGTTCGTGCGGTTGAGATTCGACACCGGTAAAGGCTTCGAAATCAAAGGGAGCGTCATCAGGAAAACGGAAGACCGGGAATACGGCATAAAATTTGTCGAATACAATGACGAACTCGGCGACTGCATGTTGCAGACGCAACGCGAGTTACTGATTAAATAAAGCGAACAGGGTTTGACGCCGAATGTCTGATTTTCAATTAAGCGGTATTTATATTTACCCGGTCAAGTCTCTGGCCGGCATACGGGTCGACCGCTGGCAGGTGGCGCCGACCGGCTTGCGGTATGACAGGCAATGGATGCTCGTCGATGCCGACGGCCTGTTTCTGAGTCAGCGCAAACTGCCGCGCATGGCGCTGATCAAAACCGCTTTGACCGGGAGTGAACTGCTGCTGTCCGCGCCGGGCATGGAGCCTCTGGGTTTGTCGTTGCTGCCTGCCGAGGGCGAATGGATGGATGTGACCGTCTGGCACGACCTATGCCGGGCACGCGCCGTTTCCAACGCGGCCGACCTTTGGTTTAGCCGGTTTTTAGGACAAAATTGCCGGCTGGTCTATCTGCCGGATCAATCGATTCGGCCGGTCGATCCGAATTATGGATCAAGTACGGATCATACCGCTTTTTCGGATGGCTTTCCGTTTTTGCTCGTTTCGGAAAATTCGTTGGCTGTTTTAAATCAGGAAATGGGCTTGAACCTGGCGATGGAACGCTTTCGGCCGAATCTGGTGATCTCAGGTTGCGCAGGCTACGAGGAAGATAGCTGGCGCGAAATACGGATCGGCGCGATCGATTTCCGCCTGCCGAAGCCCTGTTCGCGCTGCGCGGTACCGACGATAGACCCTGCAACCGCGGAAACCGGCAAGGAGCCCTTGATCACGCTGAACCGGACCCGCAAATGGCAGAACAAGGTGTATTTCGGTCAGAATGCGCTGCACGATAACTGCGGCGAATTGGCGATCGGCGATAAGGTGCAGATCAAAACGACCGGGCCGAACCAGCCGCCATTGTGAAGTTTATCGGGTTCCAGCGCGCCGCGTGGGAACCCGAACCATTTTTACGCCGCAATAAACTGTTTCAAAATCTCCCCCGCATCGGCCATGCCCTTATGCAGATGCTGCTCGATCTCCGCCATCGTGATCTCGCCTTCGGTCTTGCCGGCCGCCCAGTTCGCGACCACCGCCAGCGCGGCATAGTCGATGCCGAGTTCCCGGGCCAGCGCCGCTTCCGGCATGCCGGTCATGCCGACCAGGTCGCAGCCGTCCCGCTCCATGCGGCGGATTTCGGCGGTCGATTCGAGACGCGGGCCTTGGGTGCAGCCGTAGGTGCCCAGGGGCGAAACCTGGATATTCGCCTTCGCGGCCGCCTTGATCAGTCCGGTGCGCAGAGCTTGGCTGTACGGGTAAGTGAAATCGATATGGGTGACCGGATCGTCCTGATCCTCGAAAAAGGTATGCTTGCGGTCGTAGGTGTAATCGATGATCTGATCCGGAATTGCGATATGCGCCGGCCCCATCTCGGAGGTAATGCCGCCGACCGCCGCGACCGCGATGATCTGTTCGACGCCGAGCTGTTGGAGTCCGTAGAGGTTCGCGCGGTAATTGATTTTATGCGGCGGGATCGAATGCGGGTTGCCGTGCCGGGCCAGAAAGATCACTTCGCGGCCGTAGAGGTCGCCGGTCAGGAATTCGGCCGAGGGCCGGCCGTAAGGCGTGGCCACGGTGTCGCGCTTGACGATGGTAAGACCTGCAAGCTGCGTCAGGCCCGTGCCGCCGATGATCGCGAGTCTGCTCATGCGTCGCCTTCCTTGCAGGCATAGATGCCGGCCGCGTTGCGCAAATAGCCCTTGTAGTCCATGCCGTAGCCGAACAGATAGCGGTTTTCGGTCTCGACGCCGACGAAATCGGCCCGGATCGGCTTCGCCCGGTCGAGCCTTTTATCGACCAGCACCGCGCTATAGACCGCCTCCGCGCCTTGTTCGAGGCAATGATCGACGATCGCTTTCAAGGTGATGCCTTCATCGAGAATATCGTCGACGACCAGCACGGTTCTGCCGTGCAGCGGTGTTGCGGGTTTCAAGGTCCATTCGAGCGTGCTGCCCATGATCTTGTTCTGATAGCGGCTGGCGTTGACCGCGTCGATCGTCAGCGGCATGGTCAGCCGGGTCAAAAGACGCCCGGCCGCGACGATGCCGCCGTTCAACACGCAAAGAAACACCGGATTGGTGCCGGCCAGTTTCTGGTTGATTTGCTCGGCCATTTGGTCGAGCGCCGCTTCGACTTCCTGTTCGCCGAATAATAAATCGGCCGTTTCTTGTACCTGTTGGATTTCGTTTAACATGAATGAAAAGTGTGGTTGATCTGATCGGAAATTTGCCGCCATTGTACCGAATTCAGCAGCTGTTCGCGGTTAAATTGCGGTTTGCCGCGCATCGCGGCGAGGCGGCTTTGGCGCTTCGGGTCGGGTTTGATCGGCAGCGCTTCCAGCGCCTGTTCGGCGGCTTCCGGATTATTGCAGACCAGCACCATGTCGCAGCCGGCGGCGAGTGCCATCTTGGCGCGCTCGGGGTAATCGCCGGCCCAGGAAGCGCCGGCCATGCTCAAATCGTCGCTGAACACCGCGCCGTTGAACTGCAATTCTCTGCGCAAAATCTCTCGAATCCAGAACGGCGAAAAGCCGGCCGGCTTGTCGTCGGCGGCGGAAAAAATCACGTGCGCCGGCATCACGCCTTCGAGCCCTTCGGCGATCAGCCGTTTGAAAGGCAGCAAATCCCTGGCTTTGATGCTGTCAAGATCGCGATCGTCGACCGGCAAGGCCAGATGCGAGTCGGGCGCGACCGCGCCGTGCCCCGGAAAATGTTTGCCGGTCGCGGCCATGCCGGCCGCGTGCATGCCTTTTTGGAAGGCCGAGGCCAGTGCCGCGGCGAGGCCGGGATCGGTCGAAAACGAGCGGTTGCCGATCACCTGGCTGATGCCGCAATCGACGTCGAGGACCGGCGCGAAGCTGAAATCGACGCCGACCGCGAGCAGTTCGCTCGCCATCAGCCAGCCGGCGGCTTCGGCCAGTTCCGGTCTTTCCGCATAACGCGCAGCCGGCGGCAGGCGCGTGAAGCCGGTTTGAAAGCGCTGCACGCGGCCGCCTTCCTGGTCGACCGCGATCAGGATGTCGCCGCCGCGCGCCTTCCGAATGGCGGCGACCAAGGCCTCGACCTGTTCGGGGCTGGCGTAATTGCGCGCGAACAGGATCACCGCGCCGGTATTCGGGTGGCGGATCTTGTCGATTTCATGCGCGGCCAGGGTAAGCCCCTCGACATCGAGCATGACCGGGCCGAGGGATGGGGTCGTCGTCATGGTCTGGATTGATTATATAGTCGTAGGGTGCGCATTGCGCACCTGAATTAAACGTTCCGATGAGTTGGGCTTCAAAAGATAAATGAAGCTTATATGACTTGATTCATCTTGAACAGCGTATAAAAATTCCGCGTCGAGATTTGGGCAATCTCTTCAAACGAGGTGTTGCGCAATTCGGCGATCTGCTCGGCGACATACCGCACATAGGTCGGGTAATTCGGCTTGCCGCGGAACGGCACCGGCGCCAGGTAGGGCGAGTCGGTTTCGATCAGGAAGCGGTCGGCGGGCACTTTTTTCGCGACTTCCTTGATGTCCTGCGCGCTGTTGAAAGTCACGATGCCGGAGAACGAGATATAAAAGTTCAGGTCGAGCGCTTGCTCGGCGAATTCCCAGTTTTCGGTGAAACAATGAATGATGCCGCCGCAGGTTTCGGCGCCTTCTTCCCGCAGGATGCGCAGCGTGTCCTCGCGCGCTTCGCGGGTATGGACGATCAGCGGCTTGTTCAAGGCTTTCGCGGCGCGGATATGGGTCCTAAAACGGTCGTGCTGCCTGGTAAGATCGCCGCTGCTGCGGAAATTATCCAGCCCGGTTTCGCCGATGCCGATCACCTTCGGATGACTGCCCAGTTCGAGCAACTGCTCCAGCGTAGGCTCGAAGCCGTCATGCGCATTCGGATGCACGCCGACTGTGGCCGAGAGCTGCGGGTGGTCCTTGACCAGATCGAGCATCGCAGGATACGCATCCATGTCGATCGAGATGCAGAGCATATGCTCGATGCGATGGTTTTCCGCATCTTTCAGAAAGCAGGAAAAATCGTTTTGGTAAGGGCCGAGGTCGATGCGGTCGAGATGGCAATGCGAGTCGATAAGCATGGGGCTTGGGGTAAATATCTAGCGGGAAAGAAAAAGCGCAGAGGTTCGGAAACGGGGAGGGCCGTCGCGGCATGGCTCCCGGTCTACAAAATACCGGCAAATGCTGCCGGTATCGGATGATATTTTACGCGATTGGGCGCGCGCCGTGTGTAAAAGTTGGTTTGCGTGTCTTACATCGTGTGCGTCGGTTTGTCCGATTCGAGCGCGCCGGCCAGATAGGTTTCGATCTTATTCCGCGCCTGGCCGCCGTCCTGATCGCTGAATTGCACGCCGATGCCCGAGGCGCGGTAAACGCCGCCGGGCGGGTTTTTCCATATGATCTTGCCGGCGATCGGCAGCCGTTCGGTTTCTTCCATCAGGCTCAGCAAAATAAACACTTCCTGTCCCATTTCGTAAGGCCTCGTGGTCGGGATGAACAGGCCGCCGTTGGTCACGAAGGGCATATAAGCCATGTACAGCGCGCTTTTTTCCTTGATCGATAATGACAGAATGCCTTGCCGTGGAGTGGAGTCCGACATGATGATTAGCTCCGGTTGAGTTCAGACCAGTGAATTAAAATTTCTTCCAACATCATCTGTTTATTGATTTGGCTATCGAGCCGTTCGCGCGCAGCCAACAATAAATCGTACAACTGATAAAGGTCTCTCAAGTTTAGCCGGCCGGACAGTTCTTGCAAGGGAGCGCGGAGAGAGGAATCCTGCAACAGATTGCCGTCCGGGCGAAATTTGCATTTGATCAGGTCGATCAGCCAGGAGGTCAGCCAGGCGAGCAGCGAGGGGAGCGGCAGTTTCTGCCAGTCTTCCGCCACCGCGATGGGGCTTGCGCGGTGTTTGGCGATGTCGAGCCAGGCCTTGAAGCAGTCGCTTCGGGTGGTCAAGGCGTGTTCCTTCGCATAGTGCAGGGCGGCGAACGGCGCATTTTGGGCCAGCGTCGCCAAGGCTTCCGCATCGGCGATCGCCTGCGCCTTCAGCCAGGCCACGAGGGTTGCGCGGTCGGGCGGCGTGACGGCCAGGCGCTGGCAGCGGCTGGCGATCGTGATAGGCAATTTGGCGGGTTTTGCGCTGATCAACAGGATCACAGTGCGTTCGGTCGGCTCTTCGAGGCATTTCAAAAATGCATTCGCGGCCGGCCGGTTCAATTGATCGGCCGGGTCGATGATCACGACGCGATAGGCGTCGTATTGCGGTTTGAGCTGCGTATCGACGATCAGTTCGCGAATCCGGTTGATGCCGATCGCTTTGCCGGGTTCGTCCGGGGCGACCGTGAACAGGTCCGGGTGGTTGCCGGCCGCAAACAGCTTGCAGCCGTGGCACTGGCCGCAGGCTTCGCCGTCGGCATTCGGCGCCTGGCAGAGTAGGGCGGCGGCGAAGCGTTCGGCCAGTTCGCGCTTGCCGAGGCCTTTGTTGCCGGTGATCAGCAGCGCCTGCGGGATGCGCTGTTGGCGGATATAGCCGCAAAGCTGGCGCCATTGGGCTTGCTGCCAGGGCAGTAACGGTTTCATCGCTGCAAGGCCGAAGGCGAGTCGGCGAAGGCGGCTTGTTTTCTGTTTTTCTTTGACGTTAACATAGTGCCCTTATAGTCGTTTTTTGTAACATAAACTGTCAAGCGGTTTGATGGTTTCATTGGAGGATGTGTTGAGAAAAATTATCGGCATTGCGGCGCCGGCCAGGTCGGGAAAGGATACCGTGGCGTCGATGTTGCTCCGGCATCGCAAGGTCGCCGCCTATGCGCTTGCAGACCCGCTCAAGATCGGCTGTCAGGCGCTCTTCGGCTTGACTGACGCAGAAACCTGGAACGACAGCATCAAGGAAAACAGGATTCCCTTATGGGGGCGTTCACCGCGTGAATTCTTTCAGCATGTGGGTACGGACTGGATGCGCGCGCACAATCCGGAGCATTGGTTGATGCGGGCAGAGCGTGCGATTCACTCGCCTGTTAGCCAAGACAAAGGTTTAATGACGCCGTCGTTGCAAGACGCCAAGGCGCCGTTCAAGCTGGCCGCGCAAGCCTTCTTCGACCTGTCTTGCCGGCAAACCTGGGATAGCGATGCTGCCGATACGATGGACCCGTTCTGGAACTTGTCGCCCCGGCAAATGTTTGATTTGATCGAAGCCTTGGCCCTGACGGATTTCCCGGATTATTTTGCACGTAGAGCACAACGCCCGATAGCCGAGCCGACCAGGGGCGTACCTTTTTTGGAGGCAAGCGAGGTGATCATCATCAAGGATATACGCTTCGAGAATGAGGCCGATTTCCTGCGCCGCCATAACGGAACCCTCTGGCACATCGTTCGAAATGACGCGCAAAAAGTCAATGCGCATGCATCCGAGTTGGGCATCGCAATCGGGGAAAAAGACGTGGTGATTTACAACAATGGCACGCTTGAGCAACTCGCCATCGCGGTGGAAAAGGAGTGGCGAAACCACTGCTACGATGATGCCTTAACCAACGAGTAAACTGTAAAGCTCTGGGTTTTCGATCCGGCGGCTTCAAAAAGTCAGCCTCAATTGGATCTGGCATTGATAGGAAAAAGTCGACCCCAATCCGTCTAGTGACTCTCTTTCAGGGTCGACTCAATGTCTCAAAGGTTTAAACAATATGCTCCCAGTCTATTTTATTAGGCATCGGGTTTTCTTTTTCCGGCCCAATGTCCGGGCTCTTTAATTCCTCGGGACATTGCTCACTCTTTTTCGTCTCGTTGACCAGGTAATTTTTAGCTTCTTGGGTGCCAAACGCGATGCCTTTCTTTGCGGCATCAAGATCGGGATAGATTGTCTTTCCTACGACCCCCCATAAGGCGAGGATCATCATCACCATGGATAAAAAGGGCGCAGACACCATTAAAAATTTGATCAGTCCAAATAATAGATGTCTAGTCATGGTTGCCTCCTCCTGTAAGCGTACTGGTCATTTTTACCATAAATGATCCATAAAATATAGTCGTACTGCTACCGAGATCTCCGATAATTTATGCCGATTCTCCCACAAATCAATTGATGAATAGCGTAAGCTTAATGCAATCTTTATGAATTTGTTCGTAAATATCAGATGAAAAAACTCTTTAGGGCAATCTTTAAACTGTTACGTCTCGGGAGGTAATCATTGATGCATCATAAAGAAAATTTTTTTATTAAGTTTATGAGGTTGGCGGGCCCTTTTTGGCGTTCCAAAAACCGCTTAATCATAGGGGTAGAGACTGTCTTGCTGATTGGTCTGACGGTGATGCAAATTGAACTGGCAGTCTATATTACCCAATGGAATGCAGATCTTTTTGATGCCATTGAGCAGCGATCAATGGCTGGCGTAAAAAACCAGGCCGTCGTATTGATGCTGATTTTCATTGGCGGCATCACTATCGCTACAGTCCATTTAATCGTCAAACGGCGCTTATTGATTGGTTGGCGGACATGGCTAACCGAAAAAGTCATTGCCAAATGGATTGAACAAGGCCGCCATTATCAGATTACCTTTTTATCCCAAAATGACCATGACAATCCGGACGGCCGCATCGCCGAAGACATTCGTATTGCGACCGAAGACGCTATAGCGCTAAGTCATTCATTGTTTTACTGTTTACTGATGTTGGCGAGCTTTACCCCTATTCTTTGGGGCATCTCCGGAAGAGTGGTATTTGAGTTCGGCAGCGTTTCGATTCCGGTGATGGGATACTTGGTCTGGATTTCGATCAGCTACTCAATCTGCGCTTCGATTTTTGGCTGGTGGATGGGTAAACCGATGACATCGGCCACGCATACAAGACAAACCCAAGAGGCTAATTTTCGGCACGACCTGATCGATATCCAGAATCATTCTCAAGCTATCGCACTGATTCGCGGCGAGATCAACGAACAAGAGCGGCTACTCGATTCGTTTCAAGCGATTATCGCGTCCTATGCCGAACAAACGACAGCTTGGATTAGGATTCAGATATTTACTTCCGGCTACTCGGTCGCCTCTATGGCTTTGCCGATTTTAGTCGCATCGCCTCGTTATATCGCCGGCGCCATTTCATTGGGGATGTTGATTCAATCCGTCCAGGCCTTTCAGCATATGGTTTCCGCTTTGTCCTGGCCGGTCGACAACATGGCCCAAATCGCCAAATGGCGAACATCGGTCGAGCGGGTTTTAGGGCTCATGAATGCACTTGATCATCTGGAACGTGACATTTCCGATCTGAATTCACAGCAAATCCATGTCAATGAGGCCAATGTTTCGGCGCTAAAGTTCAAAAACATCAGGCTGGAAGGCCAGGAAGGCGAAAAACTTTCCATCGTTGTCAATCATGAAATCAAAGCGGGCGAGCATGTGCTGATTGCCGATCAAGCCAACAATGGAGCCAAGCTGTTTAAGGCGATTGCCGGTTTATGGCCCTGGGGATCCGGCCAAATTGAAGTTCCGGCGGGCCAATCGACATTCTTTATGCCGCCCAAGCCCTACCTGCCTGCAAAGTCGTTATTTGAAGCCATTTGCTACCCCAAAACCAAGGCGGCGTTTGACCTGGCCGAGGTAGAAAAAAAGCTTGAGCAAGTCGGCCAAAAAGCCCTTATCCATCAACTGAACCGAGTCGATGCCTGGGAAGATGTGCTGTCAAATGAACAGCAGCAGTGTTTAGGCTTGGTGCGCGCGTTATTGCATCGGCCGCAATGGATTTTCGTGCAGGAAGCTCTCGACTCACTGCCGCCCGATGACGAGGCGAAAATGCTCAAATTATTGGCCCACGAATTACCTCATGCAGGCATTTTGACGATTACGCATCAGCCGGCTGCGCAGGCTTTTCACCAACGGAAACTCAAGCTTTAGAAAGCGCAGATAATTTTGATCGGCTCAAGCCGGCCATTTTGCGACATTCAATTAATCGAAAACTTCGGTTATGATTGGCAGGTTTAAGTTAGTAAGCTGACTCAGCTACCTGTCAAGCAAACTTCTTTTCGTCAAATCATTTATCTGCTACTTTTTTATAAGTTAACAACATAATGTTTATAGAAAAAATATTTTAAGGATAAATTTTAGTGAAAATAAAAATTCTAGGTGCCAATGGACTTCACGCTAGTGAAATCCGAGCCGTTACTAAAATGGAAGCATTTCGTGATAGTTGGTACGCATATGCCGGAGTTTTAGTCGTAGATGATCAAGGCTCAATGGATATTGATGTTCTAATCATAACACACGACCGCTTGTTATTAGTAGAGCTTAAAGAATGGAATGGTGATTTAGAAGACATTGGTGGTCAATGGTATATCAATGGTTCATCAAGGGGTAAAAGCCCATATGCAACAAAGCGAGTACATGCGATTCGTTTAGGTAAGCTCTTGGAAAAAGAATTAAAGCATAAATTAGGATATTCTCTTTTTGTCGAAGCTCACGTCGTATTGTGTGGAAATTCAACTCCTGAAAAAATCTCTAATAAAGAGAAAAGATTTGTTCATACGCTTGATGATTTCTTAAAAATTTCAAGTTCAGTTTATGATGAGATCGTTGGACACAGTGACGTACCAAAGCATCTGTTTGAAACGCTAAGAAAACCTAGACCTAACAGCAAGGAATATCTGCCAATATTACAAGGTTTCTTTGATAGCCCAAAAGTTAGACCAAAACAGTTCAAGATTCACAATTTCATTGCTGAAGAAACTCCTTGGTTTACCCATAGGAGCCAATTGTACAAGGAGTTTAAAGGATTTCACGAAGACGCAGCACATGAACTCGCTTTAATGCGGCGATGGGATTTTAGCCAACTTGGAACTGGTTTTGCTACTCAGAATCAATGGGCTGATATTGCATTGAGAGAGTCACGGATATTGGGATATGCCCGTGATAGGAATAACAGGCTAGATGAGTATCTTCTCCGCTCTAAAATGTCTCTTGGAAAAGATGATATTACTGAGGATGTTACCGAAATTTATGAAATTCGCCGTACCTATACTCGACTTGACGATTTTATTAATGGCCAGATTAATCAATCTGATACTGAATCACGACTTGATTTAGTGCGAGCATTATTAGTTCCATTTTCAGAACTCCATAGTATTGGCATTGGACATCGAGATGTGGACGGCCATAATCTTTGGTACGCTAGTGAACAAGCAAGTATTGTTGTTTCAGGATTTGCAACAGCATTTTTTCCAGAAAGAGGGACGATTAGAGACTTGCGTGAGCAATTACAAAGTAGCAATTTAAAGCTGCCAGAGGATGCCTATAAAACAGAAGGAGAGATATTAGACGCTTTCCGTCAAGATGTATTTATGTTAGCAACCATCGCTTATCGCATTTGTTTTAAAGAGCAGACACTCAAAAAAGATGATGATGGCATTCTTGTTTGGAAGGAACCAAATCCAGATGATTTCCAGGGTCGCTTAAATTCTTGGTTCATTAAAGCATTATCCTTTGAGCCAAAAGATAGATTCGCAAATGCCTCTGAAATGCTGTCCCAGTTTAATGATACAACAGGATTAGCATCGAATTTATCTGATGATTTTAGTGCCTTTGACGCTGTAATGGAGGGTGATTTTGTAAAACGAAACTGGGGCATAATTAATCTATTTATGAAATATCCTCCTGCACCTGGAGAGAATCCCTCTGTTGGTGGCGAGACAAGCAAATATCGTACATTTGCGGATGAGTCAGAAGCATACGTTAAAATTTGGCAACAGGTTAAATCTCAACAAAATCGCGCGGGAGAAAATCGACGGATATTGAGATTTCGACAACGCATTGAACATATTGCAAAGAGTAACATCCCTACCCCTCAAATCATTGATTATGGCTTGTTAGAAAGTGGTGGACTTTACCTAATCACACGGATTGAACCAGGACAGCTATGGAAAGAAGCTATATCCGAGATAGAAGATAGTGAGCATCGCTTACAGGTTGCGATTTCTTTGGTCACTACACTGATTGATCTGCATGAACAAGGTCTAACCCATGGTGATATTCACCCCGATAATATTTTAGTTAAAACCACCACAGATGTGGAATCGGATAATAACGAAGTAAAACTCCCTGTCGTCATTCTACTTGATATGTTGGATTTCGGTGAACAAACTGAACCATTCAACCTTGAGTACGGACCTTCAAATCCTGCTGCCGCTGACGCAGAGGAAAGAGATAGGTTTGCTGCTTACAAGATGATTAAAGAACTGATTGAGGGGGATGACTTTCCTGTAATCACCGAAGAAATAAATCGTGGATTTAAGTCCCCTAATGGGATTCCAGTTGCGCTGTCTCCTCTGCAAGAAGCTTTGAAAGCTGCTTTAGCGTCAAAATCAACAGAAAAAACCGCTCCAGAGCAACCCTCGATTTATTTTATTTGGAACGATTACTCTTTCCCCAGTTCTGACTTTGAACTTGAACATGATGGAGCGTTCTATCATTGCAACACGGTGTGGGATAGGAGAAACACAGAGCTCCTTCACTGTTATCTCACTTCGGTTAACTCATCACTTTCTATAACATTTGATCCCGAACAACGGCAAATTCGTGATGTTCGCTTCAAGCCAAATATTCCGCTCAGCGAAGTTGTTCAAGCTAGCAAAAAATCACAGGAACAATTGAGCTGTAAAATTGTGATTAAACAAGGCTTTCCAAATCCCAGTTCAACTCGAGCAGTTTTAAATTTTTTACTAAGCCTTGATAGCGTACTTACACTTTTAGAGGAAAAATTCACTTCTATAGAAGATGCAACTACAGAAGATGGACTTGAAACTGAATATGTTTCTGTAAGGGATATTTGGAGGACTCTAGCCGAAACAGAAAAGGAGACGCTCTTAACGGTAGAGATAGGAGACACAGAAATCCAAGAAAACTTTAACGGTCATCTGTTAATTCCTTATATTAACAACTCAGGAAGAACTTTCGATTTTGAAATAGATGACATTGTATTAGTTAAAGAAGAAGGGGAAGATAACAGCTTAGGTAACTTGGATGTTTACCAAACTAATGCTGACTTCCTTTTCTTGAATCCCAAACGTGCCAAGTTACAAAATCATCTAAAAAAAGGCAATATCCTTCAACTTGAATCGGTGCGAAATAAAGCATCACGAGATCGAAGGCATAAAGCACTTGAGAGGGTTCTAGATAACGCAGCTTCAATACCCAAGCTCATGGACTATTTTGACATTAAAATAGCCCCTGACTTGGTACAGCTTGAGGATGAACCAGATGATCAGATAATTTCAAGATATAATTCCAATGGTAAAAAACTAAACCCAAAACAAGAAGAGGCATTTCGTCAACTCACGGCTTGGGGACCTTTGGGCGTTCTTCAAGGACCTCCAGGTACAGGTAAAACTGCATTTATCAGTATTTTTATACATTACCTTTTTCATGATCTTGGTGCTCGCAATATTCTTTTAGTTGGACAATCCCACACATCTGTTGATAATGTGGCTAAAAAGGTTAGGGAGGTATGCAAGGATCATAAGACTGAGTTATCAGTAGTCCGTATTGGACAAGAAAACATGATTGCTACCGAGTTGCTTGATACACATACAAGGGCTCTTCAAAGGCGAATGCGTCACCAATTTCATCGAGAATATGATCAACGCATATGTACTTTTTCTCGAAGTTTAGTTTTGCCAGATAGTTTTGTCAGAGAGGTCGCCGCCGTCCACAGGAATATATCTCCATTGCTTGATACTTTAAGAAAATGTGCTGAAGGAATTACAGAGATAACATCTAGACCTGTTCAATCTGAAAAAGACCAAGACAGATTGGCAGACCTAATAAATGAACAAGAAAAACAAGAAAATGCTTTTCAGTCTTTTGTTAATAGTCGTTTTCCGATTGATGCCAATAGGTTGATTAATAGCGAAAAACGTTGGGAAACTATTGTGCAAATAATCGCCGATTCGCATGAAATCAATAACCCATCTGCAACTACAAAATTATCCAATTTATTGAAACTCAGTCATGAATGGCTTGATGTACTTAAAACGGGGGAAGCCAATTATGACCAGTTTTTAGTAAAAACTAGACAGCTTGTTTGTGGAACTCTCGTTGGTTTAGGACAGAAACAACTTGGTATTGCTGAAACTGATTTTGATTGGGTGATTGTTGATGAAGCGGCTCGTGCCCAAGCAAGTGAACTTATGATTGCTATTCAATCTGGTAGGCGGGTACTATTGGTAGGAGACCACAGACAACTACCGCCTCTTTATGATAAGAATCATCTCAAATCTGTTGCCAAACGACTTGGTATCTCTCAAAAAAGCATCATAAAAACAGATTTTCAAAGACTATTTGAAACCACTAAAGGAATTACTCTTGATACACAATATAGGATGTGCGAACCGATTGGTGATTTAGTCTCACATTGTTTCTATGCAAATGAGCTCACAAAGTTAAAAACTGGACGTGGTTCTTCTCCTGATTGGTATTCTGCTATGCCGCATCCTTGGAATACACCTGTAGTATGGATAGATAGTGGACAAGGCGAGTGTGCAACAGGTGAAGAGCCTAATCGCAATGGTAAGGGCAAAGGATATGTTAATCATCATGAAATAAATATAATTTTAGATTATTTATGCTTACTTTCTCAGAGTCCGCATTTAGAACACATCCGTGAATCTCATACGGAATCTCAAAAATATGTAATTGGTATTATCACCATGTACCGAGCACAACTAGACCTTCTTGAACAGAAGCTCAGTCAAGCGGAATGGGCGGGACCTTTGCGAAACTTGATAAAAATCGATACTGTAGATTCTTATCAAGGTCAGGAAAACCCCATAATAATTTTAAGTTTGGTTAGAGATTCCATTGATAAACAACAAGGATTTCTAGTAGATGAGCCTCGAATCAATGTATCTCTGTCGCGAGCACAAGAGCGATTAATTATTATTGGAGCTTGCCGTATGTGGCAAAACATGAATAGCGACGATCCATTAGCAAGGGTTTTTAAGTTTGTCAAAGAACAAGCAATAGCCAAGGAAAGTGACTACAAAATCGTTGGTGCAGATTCCTTAAATGGGGGGAGAAATGGATAACTTGAATATAGATATTGATTCAAAAAAAGAAACACGAAGGACTGCGAATGTAATTTCTTTGATGTTACCAGCAAGGATGTACGAGTTTGAATGTTCATGGACAACAGAACAACCATTACCCGCTATGGAAGAATTTTCATGTAGATTGCTATTAATGTTGGGAACAATCCATCCTAATGATCTTCAAAATTACTTTGGACTCAATAATCAGGAAAGAGAGGTTCTGCTTAACAGTTTGTTTGAAAAAAGACTTGCCGTCATCAATGCAGATGGCAGCATAAAGCCTTCTTCTCTTTTACAAACGAAATCAGCTAATGGAGTGGATTTGGTTCCCTCTTTAACGGTTTTTGAAGAGCGTCAAGAAAAAGCAGTGTTCGATCTCTTATCTTTGCAATTACTTTCGAAGGCCAATTATTCAGGAACCCGATGGGGTTTACCAGAAATCGAAGCTGACTCAGAACTCATGAAAGCATCACAAGATCAATTATGTGAAGCTTTCAGTCGCCAATATCGAGCGCATTTAGAGAATACGCGGTCATCACATGAAGCACAAAAGACTCGACTTTATAAAATAGGGCAATGCCAACAACAACGTACATTGCAGGTACCTATTGATATGGTAATAGAACTTGAGCCAATTCGAGATCATGATGTAAGAATAATTCGAGATGTAAGTCAAAAGGTTGGAGAAGCTCGGAAATTTCCGCTTTCCAATGAGCTTGAGGCAAAGATAGCTGATTACTTAGGGAAACTAAAGATTTCCGACGAAGGGATATCTATCGATAAATTTTGCGAACTATTCGGTGATGAGGTTCTTAAGAGATATATATCTGATAAACGTTTCGACTTGAGTGCTTGGTTACTAGACAGGGATCGCAAGAAAACAGGCTATGGAAACCCTAATACACGGGCACTCTTGGGACCAGTATATCTAAGAAATAATCGTATCGAAGTGGAAAGATGGCTAAAAAATTTTTTGTCAGAGTCGGAAGATAAAAAAGCAGGGCGAATCTATTGGTTGCCAGCAAATGTGCCGCTTTGGGCGGATAGTGGAAATGAACTTGCGGAATTTATTGCCAAAATAGACGATGTGTTAAAGAAAAGTGATAATTCGCATGAAGGCTTGGTAACGCTATTCCCCACTGAAAACAACGACGACTATTACCATCCTCGAAAAAAGGCTTTTTCACAGCGATTACCACACGGGGTTGCACTCTACAACGCATCACCGCTTGATCGAGTCGAATTAATGGTATTCCAAGGGTATTTTGCAATTGCTCAATTTCATCTTCAACCTAATAAAACTAGTGGGGTTACTTTCCCAATCGGCTTTATGACTTCCGATCCAGACAGAGTAACTCGCATAGAAGACGTGTTGAAGGAGAGATTAAAAACTGTTACTAACTATAACCTGATGTGGTCTCGAGATAAAAGAAATTTAGACGATTTATTAGACATTGATTATCTCCAGATAGCAAAAAAGAATTACAACCATCCGCAGCCTCAGAAGCCAGTGCCATTGATAACCTATAAAAATAAATCTAATTTATAGATGAAAACGGTAAGTACACAACCCTACCAGTTGTATATCTTCCAATACCCGGGCTATACATGTCTCTTTATGCTCGAGGACAGACTGTTGGCCGACACTAACCAGAAGTTAAAATAACTGATGTCAAGGACGGTTTTGGGTCGAATTCAGTCTATCACTGTCAGATCAGGTTCAGAGATTTTGCATATTAAAACTCAAGAAAAAACTGAGCAAAATTTATTCATTACTTGACGTAATGGTCGGACTCGGTCGGTAGCGGTTTGGCCATTTATTTGCGAATAATACGGCTCATTTTTTCTGTTTCTGAAACAGCTCGACCGCATGATTGTGGTCTTGCAGGGTCGATGAAAACACATGCGTGCCGTTGCCCTTCGCGACAAAATACAGGCTGTTGCCGGCATCGGGGTGCAGGGCGGCATGTATCGCCTCGCGTCCCGGCATCGCAATCGGCGTCGGCGGCAGGCCTTTGATCAGGTAGGTGTTGTAGGGCGTCTGGGCTTTGAGATCCGGCTCGGCGATATTGCCGTGATAGTTGTCGCCCATGCCGTAAATCACGGTCGGGTCGGTCTGCAGCGGCATGCCGCTTTGCAGGCGGCGGACCATAACGCCTGCAATAAGGGGGCGTTCATCTTCCGCGCCGGTCTCTTTTTCGATAATCGAGGCCAGGATCAACGCCTCGTAGGGCGAATTAATCGGCAAATTCGCCGCTCTTTGCGGCCATTCTTCCTGCAATACCAGCTGCATCTTGTCGTAGGCCCTTTTCAACAAAGAGACATCGGACATGTTTTTCTCGAAGAAATAAGTATCCGGGAAAAACAGGCCTTCGGCTTTGCTTTCGCTGATGCCGAGCTGGGCGCGCAAGGTTTCCGGCGAAGCATCCTTCAGCGTATGCTCGATATGCGGATTGTTGTTCATTTCAGCCAGGATGTCGTCCAGGCTCCAGCCTTCCGGGAATGTGATGCTGTGCTGGCGGGTCTTGCCTTCCGCGATCTGGTCGATAATCTCGGGCAAGGTCAGGCCGGTGGCGAATTCATATTCGCCGGTCTTCAGCTTGGCGGCCGCTTGTTTTTGCAGTGTGATCACCTTAAACCATAAGGAGCTGACCCTCAGGTGCTGTTCGGCCAATTTTTCGGCGATCCGCCCCATCGAATCGCCCTTGACGATTTCGATCACGACCGGATTGTCCTTGACGGCCGGCGCCTGCAGGGCCTGGCGGTAGTCCATCCAGGCCCAGCCTCCGATGAAACTGATGAATAATAAGGTCAAGCCAACGATTTTATTGCTCACGGCGAAGCGTCTCTTGTTTATAGTCGGCTAACCATTGCTGGAGCTTCCGGGTGACAGGTCCCGGAGCGAAAGCGTTCTGTTCGACCTGTTTGACCGGCCAGATGCCGATGATCGAGTTGCAGACGAAGACTTCATCGGCCGACAATAAGTGTTCGGGGGAATAACTCCGTTCATTAACCGTAAGTTGATGCTGATTGGCAAGCTCCATGATCAGGCCGCGGATGATGCCGGCGATACCGCTTTGTTCAAGCGCTGCGGTATAAACCGCGTGATCCTTCACATAAAACAGGTTGGTCATGGTGCCTTCGATCACCAGGCCGGCGTTGTCCAGCATGATGCCTTCCTGAACGGCAGGATCGCTCCATTCGGCGCGGGCGAGCACCTGCTCCAGGCGGTTCAAATGTTTGATGCCGGCCAAGGCCGGGTTGATGCCGAGGCGCGTTTGGCAAATGCGGGCATTGATGCCCTCCGTGCTAAAGGCGTCCGGGTAATCGGGGTAGGGATGCAGGCTTAGAATCCGGGTCGCTTGTATCGCCTCCGGCCGCCGGTAACCGCGTCCGCCGGAACCCGAGGTCACGATGATCTTCAGTACGGCCTGGGCCGGGGCTTGCCGGCACAATAGGCCGGCTTCTTCGGTAAGAATGTCCGGCGCGGGACACGGAATCGAGAGCCGCCGGCAGCCGTCTTCGAGTCGCTTCAGATGCCGATCGAAAAAAACCGGCCTTTGGCCGTTGATTTCGATCGTCTCGAACAAGCCGTCGCCATATTGCAGGCCACGGTCCGCAACGGGCAGGGTCTCTCCGGGGTCACCATTGACAAGCAGCATTGGCGGACAGGGCGACCCTGTGCAGGATCGACGCTTATTCGTAGCGTTTGAAAATCAACGTGCCGTTGGTGCCGCCGAAGCCGAATGAATTGGACATCGCGACATTGATCTTCATGTCGCGCGCGACATTCGGTACATAATCGAGATCGCATTCGGGATCGGGGTTGTCCAGATTGATCGTCGGCGGCGCGATCTGATGCTTGATACTGAGCGCGGTCAATACCGCTTCGATACCGCCGGCAGCACCCAGCATGTGGCCGATCATCGACTTGGTCGAGCTGACCGCAACTTTGTAGGCGTGGTCGCCCAGTGCCGACTTCATCGCCTGGGTTTCGCCGACATCGCCGGCCGGCGTCGAGGTGCCGTGCGCATTGATGTAATCGACTGCGTCTGCATTCAAGCCGGCATCGCGCAACGCATTGCGTATGCAGCGCGCCGCGCCTTCGCCGCCGGGTGACGGGGTGGTCATGTGGTAAGCGTCTCCGCTCATGCCGAAGCCGACCACTTCCGCGTAAATCTTGGCACCGCGCGCTTTCGCGTGTTCGAGTTCTTCGAGCACGACCACGCCTGCGCCGTCGCTGAGTACGAAACCGTCGCGGTCTTTATCCCAGGGCCGGCTGGCCGCTGTCGGATTGTCGTTGCGGCGCGACAAGGCTTTCGCCGAAATGAAGCCGCCCATCGCGGTCGGCGAAGTGGTGCAGCGCTCGGCGCCGCCCGCAAGCATTACGTCCGCATCGCCGTGTTGGATCATCCGTGCCGCATCGCCGATGTTGTGGGTACCGGTCGCGCAGGCGGTCACGATTGCATAATTGGGGCCTTTCAGTCCGTATTTGATCGACAGGTTGCCGGAAATCATGTTGATGATGTTGCCGGGCACGAAAAACGGCGAAATCCGGCGCGGACCGCTTTTATCGTACACCGCATAACATTCTTCGATGCCGGTGACGCCGCCGATGCCGGCGCCGATCGCCACGCCGATCCGTTCCGCATTGGCTTCGGTCACTTCGATGCCGGAATCCTCGAACGCCTGACAGCCGGCCGCCATGCCGTAATGAATGAATCCATCCATGCGCTGCGCGTCTTTGGCCGGGATGTATTGGGTGACATCGAAGTTGCGAATCACACCGCCAAAGGTGGTAGCGAAAGGCGAAATATCAAAGGAATCGATAGGGCTGATGCCGCTTTTGCCGTTGATGATGCCGTCCCAGGTTTCTGCCACCGTGTTTGCTAAGGGCGTAATGGCGCCCAAACCGGTGATTACGACTCGACGTGTGCTCAATGTGTGTTACCGTGTGGAATCTGTATTTTAGAAAAATCGGGGGGTAAAGCTTAGTGGATGCGCAGGATGTCATCCACTAATGAATCGCTAGTCTTAGGTGTTCTTTACGACGTAGTCGATTGCTTGCTGAACAGTGGTGATCTTTTCAGCTTCTTCGTCTGGGATTTCGCACTCGAATTCTTCTTCAAGCGCCATAACGAGTTCGACGGTGTCAAGAGAGTCGGCGCCCAAATCATCTACGAAAGATGCGTCATTGGCGATATCGTCTTTAACGCCCAATTGCTCTGCAACAATTTTTTTTACTCGTTGTTCAACATTACTCATAATTATTATCCTCAAGCAAAGTAAATATACAGTAGATATAAATCATATATTTACAATGATATTGTTGTTGGTATTACTAGAAATCCCGTCCACGGAAATTCCAGACGGTAGCCAAAATTATACTGTAATCTGAAGCCAAAGTCACAATATTAAGCTGGCCGGCCGCCCGTTTTCCATCAGTCCGTGGCGAAATGAGATCGGAAGTTACGGCATATACATGCCGCCGTTCACATGCAGGGTCTCGCCGGTGATATAGGCGGCGCCTGGCGAGGCCAGGAACGAGACCGCATGCGCGATTTCCTCGGGCGCGCCGAGCCGTTCCAATGGAATCGAGGCTAACAGCGAGGTCTTGATGTCGTCGCCCAAATCCTTGGTCATGTCGGTGTCGATGAAGCCGGGTGCGACGACGTTGACCGTGATGTTGCGCGAGCCGACTTCCTTCGCCAGCGATTTGCTGAAACCGACGATGCCGGCTTTCGCGGCGGCATAGTTGGCCTGGCCGGCGTTGCCGGTCGAGCCGACGACCGAGGAAATGCTGATGATGCGGCCGGTGCGGGCCTTCATCATGCCGCGCAGCACCGCCTTGCTCATCCGGAAAACCGAGGCGAGGTTGGTGTTGATGATCGCATCCCATTCCTCGTCCTTCATCCGCATCAACAGATTGTCGCGGGTGATGCCCGCGTTGTTGACCAGCACGGCCGGCGCGCCGAATTCGTCATTGACGGTTTTGATCACCCCGGCAATTGAATCGGCGTCCGCGACGTCGAGGCGGAGGCCTTTGCCGTTTTCGCCGAGATAAGCCGAGATGGCTTCCGCACCGCTCTCGGAGGTTGCGGTGCCGACCACAAAAAAACCGTCGGCGGCCAGTCTTTCGGCAATCGCCTTGCCGATGCCGCGGCTGGCGCCTGTCACTAAAGCGACTTGTTTAGCCATTTAACAGCTCCAAAGTAGTATGTAAAGATTTGCTATCGAAGATCGACACATGCTCGGCCCCCTTAACGATGCGTTTGTTCAGGCCGATCAGCACCTTGCCGGGGCCGCATTCGACAAAGCGGGTGACGCCCTGGTCGTGCATGAATTGGATCGAGTCGACCCAGCGCACCGGTTTGTAGAGTTGTTCTTTCAGGGCGTTGCGGATGACTTCCGGCGCGCTGTGCGCCATCACATCGGTATTATGGATCAGCGTGATGTCGGGGCTGTGAAAAGGTATTTGCTCCAGCTCAGCGCCGAGTTTTTCGGCGGCGCCGGCCATCAGCGCGCAGTGCGACGGCACGCTGACCGGCAGCAGCAGCGCGCGCTTGGCGCCGAGCGCCTGCGCTTCGGTGATCGCACGCTGCACCGCGCTCGCGTTGCCCGCAATCACGACCTGACCCGGCGCGTTGAAATTGACCGCCGCGACGACTTCGCCCTGCGCGGCTTTTTCGCAGGCTTCCGCGACCTGATGATCTTCCAGGCCCAAAATGGCCGCCATCGCGCCGATGCCTTGCGGGACCGCTTCCTGCATCAGGCGGCCGCGGGTCGCGACCAGCCGGATCGCATCTTCGAAGGCGATCGCATTCGCGGCGACCAGGGCGCTGTACTCGCCGAGGCTATGGCCCGCGGTCCAGGCCGGGCGCACGCGGCTTTGCCTGCTCCAGACTTCCCAGATCGCAATGCCGGCGGCCAGCATCGCGGGCTGGGTGTTTTGGGTTTGATTCAAGTCCGCTTCGGGGCCTTCGCTGACCAGTGCCCACAAATTCTTGCCCAAGGCGTCGGAGGCGCGTTCGAAGGTGTGTTTGATTTCGGGGAAACTGTCCGCCAGATCGGCCATCATGCCGACCGACTGAGATCCCTGGCCTGGAAAAACGAAGGCTAAGTCGTAGGTTTGTGTGCTCATGGATGTGTCGAGTGTCTTTAAAGGCTTTGTTATTTTTTTTCGAGGCGAAAGCGGCAAGGTGAGCCTTGCGACTTTCGCCTGCTTTTAGTACTTCAACAACGCCGAACCCCAGGTAAAGCCGGCGCCAAACGCTTCCAGTAGGACCACCTGGCCGCGCTGAATGCGTCCGTCGCGCACGGCCTCGTTGAAGGCCAGCAGCACCGAGGCGGAGGACGTGTTGCCCTGGTTTTCGAGCGTGACGATGACCTGTTCCATCGACATTTTCAGTTTCTTCGCGGTGGCCTGGATGATCCGGATATTGGCCTGATGCGGCACCAGCCAGTCGATCGATTCCTTTTCCAGATGATTCGCTTCGAGCGTTTCATCGACGATGCGGCCGAGCGTATTGACCGCGACCTTGAAGACTTCATTGCCGCGCATGCTGATATGGCCCGGCTCATGTTGATGGCCGTTCGGCGCCGCCTGCGGGTTCGGGCAATACAAGAGTTCCTCGTATTCGCCGTCCGAATGGATGTGCGTGGATAGGATGCCGTTTTCCTCGGAAGCGCCCAAGAGGATCGCGCCGGCGCCGTCGCCGAACAGGACGCAGGTGGTGCGGTCGGTCCAGTCGACGATCCGCGAGCAGAGCTCGGAACCGACGACCAGGACCTTGCCGGCCGCGCCGGTCTTGATATATTGGTCGGCGATACTCATGCCGAAGATCGCACCGGAACAGGCGGCCTGTACATCGAAAGCCACGCAGTTTTTGATGCCGAGACGTTGCTGCAACAAACAGCCGGTGCTCGGATAGACGCGGTCGGGCGTGCCGGTCGCGACGATGATCAGGTCGATTTCCTCGGCATCGATGCCGGCCATCTCGATCGCCTGGCGGGCGGCCGTTTCGGCCATGCTGGCCGCGGTTTCGTCGGCCCCGGCGATACGGCGGCTTTTGATGCCGGTCCGTTCGAAGATCCAACTGTCGGAGGTGTCAACCGTTTCCGAAATTTGCGTGTTCGTTAAAATTTCGGAGGGAAGATAGCCACCGGTTCCGATGACTCTTGAATAGCGGGTCATGAATGCGTTTCCAAAGACAGGTTTCGTTCGACCTGCTGACTGATTTTTTTGATGACGTCCTTTTTGACTTCAATCTCAGCCAGCTGTATCGCGGTTTTGAAAGCCAGCGCATCGGCGCCGCCGTGGCTCTTGATCACTAGGCCGCGCAGGCCAAGAAAACTGGCGCCGTTGTAAAGGCGCGGGTCGATGCGCTTTTTGAATGAGGATAATGCCGGATAAGCGATCAGGCCGGCCAATTTGGTCAACAGGTTAAGCGAAAACGCTTCCTTCAGCAGCGTGCCGATCATTTTCGCGGCGCCTTCGATCGACTTCAGCGCGACGTTGCCGACGAAGCCGTCGGTCACGATCAGGTCGACCTTGATTGCGCCGGCGTTCAGGGAATTGCCTTCGACATAGCCGATGTAATTCAACGACGACGCTTCGAGCAGTTTCGCGGCGGCCTTGACCTGCTCGTTGCCCTTCATTTCTTCCTCGCCGATGTTCAGTAAACCGACCCGAGGCGATTCGATGTTCTCGACCGCCTTGACCAGTTCGGCGCCCATTACCGCGAATTCGAACAGATGCTGCGCGCTGCAATCGACATTCGCGCCGAGGTCGAGCACGTGGGTATGGCCGTGAATGGAGGGAAGTGTCGAAATGATCGCGGGGCGATCGATGCCCGGTATCATTTTGAGCACGAAACGGGCGGTCGCCATCAGCGCGCCGGTGTTGCCGGCGCTGACGCAGGCATCGGCCTCGCCGTCGCGGACCAGGTTGATCGCGACCCGCATCGATGAGTCCTTTTTGTTTTTCAAGGCTTTCGACGGCGGTTCGTCCATTTCGACGCATTGGGAGGCGTGATGGACGGTCAGTCGGTCGCGATAAGTCTCGAGGCGGTCTCCCAACTTCTCTTTGATGACGGCTTCATTGCCCACCAGAATCAGCCTCAAATCCGGGTTGCTCTTCAAGCACTCCAGCGAGGCTGGGATCGTTACTTCCGGGCCATAATCCCCGCCCATCGCATCAATCGAAATTGTTAAACTCACCTTAACCGATGTCTCCGCATTAAAAACTAAAAAACCGAACCGGCAAGGGTTCGGTATCGGGTCGAACTAAAGCTCGAGGCTTATTCTTCGTCGCTGGTGCTTGTGATTTGACGGCCTTTGAAATAGCCATCCGGCGTGACGTGATGACGCAGATGGGTTTCACCGGTCAATGGATCTTGCGACAGCGCGCGGGTGGTCAAGGCATCGTGTGAACGGCGTTGGCCGCGTCTTGAACGGGATACTTTACTTTTTTGTACTGCCATGAGGGCTCTCCAGATTTTTTAAGTTGGTTAAAATGGAAAAGGGGTTGTCTTGTCGTTTTTGCCGATCCGCCTCGGGTTGACTCGGCGTACGGCTACCCGTATCCTGATCCGCGCAGGGCTCGGGATGTTTCGGGTATTGGGGAAGATTCAGCAACAATTCGTCTTCGATGATGTCCTGAAGAAAAACTTTTTCTCCTTCCACGAACAAAGGCTCGAAGCCTGGAGGCAAACGGTCTATTTGCTCCAGCGAATTGACGATGCCCAGATGGACTTCCGCTTGCACGGGCCAATCAAGGGCTTTTAGGCAATTCTGGCAGATCAGTTGCAGATGGGTTTCAATCTTCCCTTCGATCTTGGCCTGTCTGCCTTCACGGCTGAAAAAAAGATCGACGACGACTTTGCCATCGGTATCGAACAGCATGTTGCCGAGGCGGCCAAAATCTTTTAGCGAAAGCTCCCCTTTAAGTTCACCGCGCTTGTCGGCGAGGTGCAGTGGGTCAATATATCGGGGCAGGCGATCTAACATAAATCGGTAATATTATCGTGAAACCCTGCCAGGGTCAAATGCTAAATGATTTTAAGGCCTTATCACGAGGCTTTTTTTGACGGAGGAATTCGCGCGCTTCTTGCAGGCGGTGTCCCAAGCCGCATACGTCAAGTAAGGTCTTGGTGTTATACCCCCTTAAAGCGGGGGTTTTGCACCGCTTTTTCGCTTTTAATGCCGGCGTGCGTGGAAAAATAATAATAAAAACAATAGAATAAATAGTTAAGCGAGCTGGCATGGTATTCGCTATGTCCTAGGCATCTGAATCAATAATGGAGACACTGATGTCTAGTACTGTATCGCCGGACCTGCCCAAAACGGGGATTGCCGGGCTAAAAGAAAATTGGCGTGCCGACTTGTTGTCGGGTTTTTTGGTGTTTTTGATCGCGCTGCCGTTGTGTTTGGGTATTTCGATGGCGTCGGGATTTCCGCCTTCGGCCGGCATCATCACCGCGATCATCGGCGGGATGCTGGTTTCAAGGATCAACGGTTCGTTCATGACCGTCAACGGCCCCGCCGCCGGTTTGATCGTGGTCGTGCTGGACGCGGTGCAAAACCTCGGGCAGGGCGATGCGATGGCGGGTTACCGCTATACCTTGGCCGCGATCGTCGTCGCCAGTGCGCTGCAAATCGCGATGGGCTTTTTCAAGGTCGGCCGGCTCAGTTCATTTTTTCCGGCCTCGGTCGTGCACGGCATGCTGGCCGCGATCGGGATCATCATCATGGCCAAGCAAATCCATGTGATGCTCGGCGTGACGCCGGAAAAAGGCGATCTGTTTTCGACGATCGCGCAAATCCCGCACAGTATCATGAATCTGAACCCCGAAATCGCGATGATCGGCGTGACCAGCATCGCGATTCTGATTTTCTGGCGGGTGGTCCGGGAGCCGAAGCTGAAAATGCTGCCGGCGCCGATCCTGGTGGTATTGGCGGGCATCGGCCTGGGGCGTTTTTACGGTCTGGAGCATGAACATATGTATTTGTTCCTGCCGGATGCGAGTTTCCTGCCGCATCATGAAGCCACGGTCGGGCCGAAGTTTTTGGTCGCGATTTCGGATAATTTTTTGTCCAGTTTTTATTTTCCGGATTTCGCAAAAATTGCGACGGCCGAATTTTGGGAAGCGGTGGTCACGATTTGCCTGGTCGGCAGTCTCGAAAGCCTGCTTAGCGCCGTCGCCGTCGATAAGCTTGATCCTTATCGCCGGCATTCGGATCTGGATCGCGATTTGGCCGCGGTCGGCGCCGGCAACCTGGTTGTGGGCATGCTGGGCGGCCTGCCGATGATCGCCGAAATCGTCCGCAGTTCGGCCAACTGCAATAACGGCGCGAAAACCGGCTGGGCCAATTTTTTTCACGGGGTGTTTTTACTGCTGTTCGTGGTGCTGTTTCCGCGCCTGATCCACAGCATTCCGTTGGCGTCTTTGGCGTCGCTGCTGGTGTTTACCGGTTTTCGCCTCGCCTCGCCGAAGGAATTTGCGAAAGTGATGGGGATCGGCAAGGAACAGTTGTTCATGTTCGTGGTGACCATCATCGGCGTGCTGGCGACCGACTTGCTGATCGGCGTGGCGATCGGCATCGCGGTCAAATTTGCGATCCATATGTTTAGAGGCGTCAGATTGAACAATCTGTTCAAGATCCATTTTGTGCTGGAGCCGATGGAAGACGGTTCGCTGCTGGTCGAAATCGTCGGTGCGGCGATTTTTTCGAACTTTCTGGCGCTGAAAACCGCGCTGGCCGGGGTCGACCAGGGCAAACAGGTGATCTTTCAATTGAGCAATGCCTATATGATCGATCATACCGTGATGGAATTCCTGCACGATTTCCAGCACAATTATGAAGCCGCAGGCGGGTCCTGCGAGTTTTTCGGCATGGAATATCATGATACTTACTCGCGGCACCCGCTGGCGGTGCGCAAAATGAAAAGAGACCATATGTGCAGACGGCGTTCCGATCATCACGGTTTGCCGGCTTACGCAAATGAAAAGCCGTCTGCGTTGAAGGAAAGAGTGTAACCTGGGCGGGGAGCGGCTTTAGATTCGATGGGAGGCTTTGTGCCCCCAGACCTGCCAGGGTTTAAAACCTGGCAGGTCTTCGGCCGAGAAGTCGTTTTTAACTAAATCCAGAGAGCCTGGGCATCGAGCGCTTCGCGTCGTGTTCATACAACTTTATGCAATTCTTGAATAGTCCCGTCCAACACCGCGTTCTGGCTTTTTTGTTGTTGATGTCGCTGATGCTGGCGATGTTCATCGGCATGATCTGGCGCAATCTGCATCATTTCAACACCGTTTTTTCGCATGTGAATTACTCGCACAGCGTGCAGCATGCGTCGGTCGCGCTGCAAACCGCACTGATCGATTATTTGATCAAGGTCAGCCCGCTCGTCGAGCCCGAGAGTTTGCTGCCGACGATCGAGGCGTTGAGCAACACGGTCGCCGAATTGAACGCCTTGTTTGCCGAAAGCGGTTTTTTGGCCGAAAACACCGCGGCTAACATGGCCATCGTCAAGGCGATACTGGATGAGTGGCCGCAACCCGGCGGCAGTGAAAAACAGGAGCGTTTGATCAGCGCGTTGAACCTGCTCAGCGATACGCTGGATAATGAGCTTGGGCAGCGCGAGAAATTGCTCGGCGAGATCAGCGCGGATACGCAGACCGAGCTCGATCTGGCCACGATCACCTTCGCCGCGATCGTGGTGGTTGCCTTTGGTTTTTTTTACCGGCGGATTTTGTACCCGTTGCACGACCTGAGACTGCTGTTGCAACGCCTGACCGAAGGCAATTTTACCCGGATCACGACCGATCATCTCGATCCCTTGCTGTTGCCTGTCTTCAATAGTTACAACGACATGGTCAGCCATCTGGCCGAGCTGGAGGAAGCCAAACGGCTGTACGCGCAATCCTTGCAGCGCGAAGTCAGACTGGCGACCCAGGCCTTGCTCGAACAGCAGGCCAGCCTGGCCCGGGCCGAGCGGCTGGCTGCGGTCGGTGAAGTCGCGGCCGAACTCGCGCACGAGATCCGCAATCCCTTGGCCGGCATACAAATCGCGTTCAGCAATTTGCGCCGCGAAATCAACAATCCCGAGCAACATGACCGGATGGAACTGATCGGCAGCGAGCTGAAACGGCTCGGCCATTTGCTGAACGATCTATTGAGCCAGAGCCGCCATGTGCCGGAAATCGCCGCCGACATCGACATTGCGATGCTGATTCGCGATCTGGCCGCGTTGACCCGCTACCAAATCGCCGAGGCGATCCGTCTGGAGATCGCCGCGGATTCGCCCCTATACGCGCATATGCCGGCCGGCGGCCTACGGCAAGCCTTGTTGAATTTAATTTTGAATGCGGCCGATGCGCTTGAAGGCCATGCCGGTACGATCCGGGTGGAGGCGGCGAAAAGCGCCGAAGGCATACGGATCGATGTGACGGATGACGGACCCGGTTTTTCGCAGGAATTGCTCGATCAGGGCATCCGGCCGTTTCGCACGACCCGGCAACGGGGCACCGGCCTGGGGCTGACGATGGTGCAGCGTTTCGTGAAGGATACCGGCGGCAGCATCAGGCTTATAAACCGGGCGCCTCATGGCGCCTGTGTATCGTTATTTTTACCGGTCATGGATCAGGAGTCGCATTGATGATAGAAACCTTGCTGATCATCGAGGATGAAAAACTGTTGGGTTCCGAGCTTTCGCTGCATTACCGAAAAGCCGGATGGGAGGTCGTGTTGGCGGCGACCTTGGCCGAAGCCGAAAACTGGCTGGTCAAAAAAAATCTGGCCCCTTTACTGATTCTTTCGGACCTGAATCTGCCGGACGGCAATGCTTTGGATTTGATGGAAAAAATGAAAAAGAAGGCCGGGCATGCCGAGTGGCTGTTTCTGACCGGTTACGGCAGCGTGCCCGATTCGGTCCGGGCGCTACGGCTCGGCGCCTATGATTTTCTGGAAAAGCCCTGCGACCTGGAGCGGCTCGATCTGGTCGTCGCAAGCGCCGCGCGCAGCGCCGCGATCGTCAGGCGGGTGCACGAGCAGGCCAGCGTCGGCCATAAACGCTATTCGCCGAATGCCTATGTCGGCCGGAGCCGGCAGGCGCAGGCCGTGCGAGAATTGTTGCAGCGCCTGACCGAAGTGCCGTTCAGCGCGCTGATCATCGGCGGCGAAAGCGGCACCGGCAAGGGGCTGGTCGCCAAGATTCTGCATTACGGCGGCGCCCGCGCGCAGCAGCCGATGATCGAAGTCAATTGCGCCGCGCTGCCGCGTGAATTGCTCGAATCCGAATTGTTCGGCCATGAACCGGGCGCGTTTACCGGCGCGACCAGTCGTCATCGCGGGCTGCTCGAACAGGCCGACGGCGGCACCTTGTTCATGGATGAAATCGGCGAAATGCCGCTCGACCTACAGGCCAAGCTGCTGAAGGCGATCGAGGATCACAAGGTGCGCCGGCTCGGCGGCGAGAAAGAGGTCAGCGTCGATGTGCAGATCGTCGCGGCCAGTAACCGCGATCTGGAACAGATGGTGCGCGAAGGCAGTTTTCGCGGCGATCTCTATCACCGCCTGAGCGTGTTCAAGGTGATGCTGCCGCCGCTGCGCGCCGCCAAAGAAGATCTCGAAGATTTGGTGCCGATATTTGTCGCCGAATACAACGCGAAAGCCGGCCGGCGGGTCAAGGATATTCCGGAGGACGTCTGGGCCAAGCTGAAGAGCCATGACTGGCCGGGCAATGTGCGCGAATTGCGCAATGTGATCGAGCGCTGCGTGTTGTTTGCCGATGGGCCGGAATTTCCCGGTCAATGGCTGCAATTGCCGGGCCAGGCGGGCCCTTTGGCGCAAGCCGGGGTGACCGACAAAAACATGCTGCTTTTGCCTTTGGATGGCAGCATGGCGCTCGACGACATGGATAAGTTCATCATCAAAACCGCGCTGGAACGCGCGGACTACAATCTGACCGCGGCCGCCAGGGATTTGGGCGCGACACGCGAAACCCTGCGTTATCGGGTGCGTAAATACAATCTGAAAAGCGTTGAATAATCCTTTTTGATCTCTGGTTTTAAGTCCGCCCTATAAACCGGCAACGCGTCTTTAGGATGCGGCGCAGTGCCTTTGCGCGACCAGGTTTCCGCTTACGCGAGCCAGAAGCCGTTACTCGTCGCGCTCCGAAGATTGGCGTGACCGCTGTCCGCGTTGCCCGCGGCGGTCATCGCGCGGTGCCGGCGCGTTGTCTTGTCGTTCCGATCTTGCCCGGAAAGAGGCGCGGCCGGAAAAATCGTTGTCTTGGCGTTTGGCTTCTTGTCGCCCCCAATTTTGTTGACGCTGCCATTGGCCGTGTGCATTCGGATCGTCCGGACGGTGTTGCCGTTCTTCGTTCCGATGCTCATGACGATCATGATCCCATGCGTTTTGCCGGTTGTCGTAACGCTTCGGAGTCTGAGCGTTCCAGCTATAATGGTTATTTTTGTCGTGATCGTGTGCGTCGGGATAGCGATTGAACGACCCTGGGGCCGGCAACGGACGACGGTTGTCCTGATAACGGCGGCCGTCGTGGCCATCATAGCGATCGTGGTCGTCATGATGGTGATGGTGCGTTTCGGTGCGGTAAACCGGCGTCGGGTAGGAATAGGTGTTGTAGTAGTTGCGTTCGACCACGCCGTAACCGCTGCCGTAGGATCCCGGATAGTAACTGCTTCCGGAACTGTAACCGGAATTATAGCCAGGGCCGTAATAGGAATGGGGGTAGGTTGCGCAAGCCGCAGGCAGCGCCGCCAAGCCGACCAGAATGAGTCTTTTGATGATCAGGTGCATGATTTTAACCTTTGACGAGAAAGATTGAATGTTGATTGAATCATAGTCGGAATTGCTGAACGGGCCATGAATCGGACCGCAATTCTTTAAGCGACGTCAGGTGTGCCGGCAATCGACAAAACCCTAAATGGGTGATACGGTCATCGTCATACTATTCAAAAATTATAATATTAGAGGAAGAAAATGAAGTTTGAAGTGATCGATGCTGTAATTTCGCCCGAGGAAGGCCGACTGGATATCCTTTCGAAGGCCGAGGTCGGCAAGCTCTTGGATACCAGCCAGGGCGGCCTGTACAAGGTGTTTCGCAATTGCGCGCTGGCGGTGCTGAATTGCGGCAGTTCGATAGATGACGGCAAGGAGCTTCTGGAGCGTTATGCATCGTTTTCGATCCGTGTCGTGCAGGAGCAGCGCGGCATCAAGCTGGAGTTGAAGGCCGCGCCCGCGCATGCGTTCGTAGACGGCAAGATGATCAAGGGCATCAAGGAACATTTGTTCGCGGTGCTGCGCGACATCATCTATGTCAGCGACGAGATCTATAAAAATTCCCTTTTCAATCTTGAAACCTCGCAGGGCATCAGTGACGCGGTGTTCCACATTCTGCGCAATGCGAACATACTGCGGCCGATGCACAATCCGAATCTGGTCGTATGCTGGGGCGGCCATTCGATCAGCCGCAAGGAATACGACTACAGCAAACAGGTGGGCCATGAATTGGGGTTGCGCGGTCTCGATATTTGCACCGGCTGCGGACCGGGGGCGATGAAGGGCCCGATGAAAGGCGCGGCGATCGGCCATTCCAAGCAGCGCATCAAGCAGGGCCAATATTTGGGCATCAGCGAGCCCGGCATCATCGCGGCCGAATCGCCGAATCCGATCGTGAACGATCTGGTGATCATGCCGGACATCGAAAAGCGCCTGGAAGCCTTCGTGCGTACCGGTCACGGCATCGTCGTGTTTCCGGGCGGCGCCGGCACGGCAGAGGAAATTTTGTACGTTCTCGGCATTCTGCTGCATCCGGATAACGAGGCGATGCCGTTTCCGTTGATTTTTACCGGCCCGGACAGCGCCGGAGAGTATTTCGAGCAAATCGACCTTTTTATCGCCGGCACGCTGGGACCGAAGGCGCAACAGCGTTACCGCATCATCATCGGCGACCCGCGTCAGGTCGCGATCGAGATGGAGGCCGGCATCCGCGAGGTGCGCGCTTTCCGCAAGTCGACCGGCGATGCCTATTATTTCAACTGGTTGCTGCACATCGACAAAATATTTCAAACGCCTTTCGCGCCGACGCATCAAAACATGAAGGATCTGGCCTTGCACAAGAACCAGGAAACGCATGTGCTGGCCGCGAACCTGCGCCGGATGTTTTCGGGCATCGTCGCGGGTAATGTGAAGGCCGAGGGCATTCGCGCGGTCGAACAATTCGGCCATTTCGAGATTCAGGGCGATGCCGGCATCATGGAGTTGATGGATGCGCTGTTGGCGTCTTTCGTCGAGCAGCACCGGATGAAGCTGCCGGGCAAGAAATATGTGCCATGTTATCGGATTATTCAGTAAAGGCGACATGATAGAGATTGGGTTTTGGCAGTTCCGATGAAAGTGGTTTTGACCGAAAAGCCTTCGGTGGCGCGGGACATTGCGCGCTGCCTGGGCGTGAACAACCGGCGCGACGGCTATCTGGAGGGCAACGGCTATCAGATCGTCTGGGCGTTCGGGCATCTGGTCGAATTGCAGGAGCCCGATCAATACAACCCGGCCTGGAAGCGCTGGTCGCTGGAGAGCCTGCCGATCATTCCGGAGCGTTTCGCGCTGAGGGCAAGGGGCGATGCGGCCGCGCAGAAGCAACTGAATACCGCCAAACGCCTGTTGCAGGGCGCCAGCGACATCGTTTGCGCGACCGACGCCGGAAGGGAAGGCGAGCTGATCTTCCGTTATATCCTGTCCTGGTGCGGCTTGGAGCATAAACCGTTCCGGCGGCTGTGGATCAGCTCGCTGACCGACGAGGCGATCCGCCAGGGTTTTGCAGAGTTGCGCGACGGCCAGGCCTTCGAAGGCCTGTACCGGGCCGCGAAGTGCCGCAGTGAGGCGGACTGGATCGTCGGTTTGAATGCGACCCGGTATTACACGCTGAAGTTCGGTCAGGGTTCCTTGCTGTGGACTGTCGGCCGGGTGCAAACGCCGGTATTGGCACTGATCGTGCAGCGCGATAAAGACATCGCCGATTTCAAACCGAAGGATTTTTGGGAACTGCATACCCTGTACCGCGCGGCCGATTTTCAACATGCCGGCGGGCGCTTCGAGAAAAAGGCCGAGACCGAGGCGTTGAGGGCCCGGATCGACGGACAGGATTTCCGCATCACCTCGGTCAAGGGCAAGCAGGAGAAGGTTTATCCGCCGCTGCTGTATGATCTGACCGACCTGCAAAAGGACATGAGCATTCGCCATGGCTTCACGGCCGACCAGACCTTGCGTCTGGCCCAGTCGCTCTACGAAAAGAAGCATATCACTTATCCGCGTACCGACAGCCGTTATCTGAGCGCGGACATGAAGCCGCAGGTGAAGCCGCTGCTGAAAACCTTGCGGGCGCGCTTCGACGCGCAGATCGCGGGCTTGAATCTGGAACAACTGGCGCTGAGCGGCCGGCTGTTCAACGACGCCGGCGTGACCGATCACCATGCGATCATTCCGACCACGACCTTGCCGCGCGCGTTGAACGCCGATGAAGAAAAAGTCTATCAGGCGATCGCGGTACGCTTCATCGCGGCTTTTTATCCGCCTTGTCTGAAACGGATCACGACCGTGCTCGGCGAAACGGCCGAAATCCCTTTCAAGGCGACCGGCACGGTGATCGAGGCGCCGGGCTGGCAGGTGCTGTATCAGGATGCCGCGCCTGCCCAGGCCGATCAGGATCAGAAAATCCTGCCCGCCTTTATCCAGGGCGAAACCGGCCCGCACCTGCCTTCGCTGAAGCAGGGCAAGACGACGCCGCCAAAGCATTATAACGAAGCCACCTTGCTCGGCATGATGGAGTCGGCCGGCAAAACCTGCGATGACGACATGCTGAAGGAAGCGTTGAAGGAAAAAGGTCTCGGGACGCCCGCGACCCGGGCCGCTATCATCGAAGTGCTGGTCAAGCGCAACTATATCCGCCGGCAAAAAAAGCTGCTGCTGAGCACCGAGGCGGGCCAGCGGCTGATCGCGTTGATCGGCGACGAGCATTTGAAGTCGGCCGCGATGACCGGCGAATGGGAGTCGCGACTCAAAAAAATCGAACAGAATGATTACGATCCTCGGCGGTTCATGGACGGGATCATTCAATTTACCCGCCATATCGTGGCGCCGTCCGGGCGCTCCGCTGATCAGGCCGCTCTGGGCAACTGTCCTTTATGCCGCGCCCCGATCATTGAAGGCCGCAAAGGCTACGGCTGCAGCGACTGGCGCAAGGGCTGCACGTTTGTGCTCTGGAAAGAGACTTTCGGGGCGCCGGTTTCCCGCGCGATGGCGGCCGAATTATTGCGCCAGGGCTGCACGCGGCAGGCTTATCCGGTCAAGTTCAACGGCGAAGAATTGAACGCCTTGCTGACGCTGGACGCGCGCGGCGAGGTCGGCATCAGGGCGGCGGCATCCGAGCCGCGCTGAGCGTTCAGCGTTGTTGCCGCCAGCGGAAATAGGTTTTGCCGTCATCGCAGGCCCAACTCGCGCGTTGCGTGCCGGTTTTGCTGATCCTTAATTCACAGTGATGCTCGACCTTGAATTTTTCCCAGTGTTCATCGTCCAGATACACCCGGTAATACAGACTGAGCAGGATGATCGCCAGCAAGCCCAACAACAGCGTCAGCAGCGTGCCGATCGGCTGCTCCTGCATGGATTGCCGAGCGGAAGCCAGCCATTGCTTTAATTTCATAAAAACAGCCTCAAACCGATAAACTACACTATAGACATCATCCGCTACGGAATGTTTTCGAATCAATATTGGATGGGTCTGAAATTTACAGCAATTCTCGCGCCATTGTAAGCTTTTTGTCGATTCATCTACTGCGGCGCCTTGAGTGATGCCGGGAAATAATAAAAAACGGCAAAACGCAGGGAGAGGGCCATCATTCGGGCCGAAAAGCCGGAATCAATCGCGATTTGGCTGTCTAACCAAGGCTTGGCGGCAACAGGGCCAAGCATATAATAATGCAGGAGAATACTATGATTTACCGAGTCGAAGGCGATATTTTATTGAGCAAGGCGCAGGCGATTGCGCATGGCGTCGGGATCAACGATCCGATGGACAAGGGGCTCGCGCTCGAGCTGCATAACAAGTATCCGTCCATGCACAAGGATTTTCACCGCTGGTGCCATATGCACAACACCAAACCGGGCGAGGCGTGGCTGTGGGGAGGGCCGGATAACGTCAGGATCATCAATCTGATTACCCAGGAAGGCGTCGACAGCCAAGATCATCGGCACGGCAAGGCGACGCTGAGTAATGTCCGGCACGCCCTCAGCGCATTGGTGAAGATCATTGCCGCCGAAAAGCTGACATCGGTGGCGTTGCCGCGTCTGGCGACCGGCGTGGGCGATCTGGACTGGGACGATGTCTGGCCTTTGATCGACGAGCGCTTGGGCGGACTGGATATTCCGGTCTATGTTTATACCGTTTATCATCCGGGACAAACGGCACGGGAGCCCGGATTATAACAAGGCAGGGCCTCCATCCGCGTAGAATTCGCTCAGCCTGAATCGGCCGGCAGATTGGTCAGCAAGGTTTGCAGATCGATTTCCTGGATGCCGGAAAAGACGGATGAGTAGGTCGTAGGATCGGCGTCGGTGGTGGTGACGCTGATCCTCGCCGATATGCCGTCGCGGCTGATCGAAAGTGCCAGATAATCGCTTAACGCATCGGTTTCCGCGTCGATCAACAGGTCTTGCAGGCTTAATGAGTCCGGTGTTTGTGCCGGAGTCTCTTGTTGGCTATTTTGAAAGTCTTTCATCTCTATTCTCCCGTCCAGCCGATGCGGAATGATTCGCAGCGGCAATTCCGCAGTTCGTTGCAACATCTATCATCTAGTCGTAGTCGGTTAACGCCGCTTGCCGCTTGTTCAGAAGTGGCCATAGTGTACCGGTTTTTGACGGGTTGTGAATTGTACGAAAGTACTAGGCCCGGCGGTGGAAGAAGGCGGGACTTGGCGCCGATCAGCAAATCGGCGCGGGAATTCTTTATCCGGAGGGGGGATTCGTCAGGCCATTACGAGGCCGCGGCTATCGGTCAGGAACTTGGCGGCGCGTGACCGTTTAGCGCCCTGGTTTGATTGATCGACGCCGGTGGCGGTGATCGACATTAAGCCGTTATCCAGCCTTGAAATCAAGCCTTTTTCCTTCAAGTACCAGAGGTGGAATTCGAGGAACTCGCGGGGACAGCCGGATAAGCGTTCCAGTTCGAGATTGCCCAGACCGGGATTATTCATATTGCGGCGACGTTTCACATACAACAGCGACAACAGTTTTTCCTGTATCACGCTGTCTTCGTAAGGCGCCTCAGGCTCGCGACTTACCTCGGGGGCTATTGCGTAACGGCCAACATATTTTTTGTATTCGATATCGTATTGCGCCCTGGATTCCGGATTTCTTAAGGTTTCATGGGCTTTGACGATTTCGACAAAGCGGTGCTGGTTGCCGGTGTCCTGGATATCCGGATGATAGCGTTGCGCCAAATAACGAAATACCCGGTCTACCGTATCGGAATTGGCGTTTGGGCTGATTTCGAGAATCTCATAATAATCTTTGAATTCGCTGGGTTCCATTGGATTCCTCCCGAAAGTCTGGCATGATCGGATGGGCGGTCGGCAACAACTCGCATGGCATACACTCGTCGATGCATCGATGGGGTGCTAAAACGACCAAGGCAGCCTTTTCAAGACGCTTAACGATGTCAGAAATTCAGCGTGTCAGTACGGAGGGAGAATCGTGAAATCGACGGCAAAAATAGGCTCTTCGCGATTTTACCCGGCTTAAATTAAATAAAGATTAATTCGGGCGCTAGGCATGCAAAAATCCTTGCCCGTTTGTTTTTAGGCGTTGATTTAGGTCGTCAGCAATTTTATCGTGGATTCGCGTTGGGACTCGGCGTTGGCGTAATCGACGCCGTCTGCGGTAATCGCGATCATGCCGTTTTCGAGCCTGCCGATCCAGCCTTTTTCTTTGAGATACCAGAGATGAAACTCCAGGTGTTCGCGCGGACAGCCTGACAAGCGCTCAAGATCGAGATTGCCCATGCCTGGATTTTCGATGTTTCGTCTGCGTTTGGCATAAAGAATCGCGAGCAGTTTTTCTTGAATATCGACATCGTGCTCGATATTTTCGGGATCGCTCGCTTCCTCGGCTAATTTCAGGCGGTAGTCTGAATTGTTTTTATGCTGAATATCGTATTGTGCGCGCCTGCTCGGATCGCTCAGCGTTTCATGGGCCCGCACAATATCTCTGTAGCGCATGTGATCGCCGGTGCTCTGGTTGCCGGGATGATAGCGCTCGGCAAGATAACGAAATATACGGTCTATCGTTTCAGCATCGGCATTCGGGCTGATTTCCAGGTTTTCGTAATAATCGATGAAGGTAGACGCGTCCATAGCTTGACTGTGCCATTGCGGTTTTAACTTGACTTAGTTTAGCTTAATACAAATTCTGATTAGGCTAAAGTCTTAGTTGTGCGCGCAAAAGAAAGCACGGATCTTGCTGGGGCGCCGGATTCAATGTGCGTAGTCAAACTGGGCAGTCAGCAGTTTTGCGCTTTGCGTGCGTCTGGCGGTCTGGTTTGATTGGTCGACTCCGCTGACGCTAATCGACAGCAAGCCGTTTTCGAGGCGTGTAATCCAGCCTTTTTCTTTCAAATACCAGAGATGGAATTCGAGATGTTCGCGCGGACAGCCGGACAGGCGTTCCAGTTCGAGGTTGCCCAAGCCGGGATTGTTCATGTCGCACCGGCGTTTGACATAGAGCAGCAGCAATAAACTTTCCTGCATCATGTTGTCTTCGTAAGGCGTTCTCGGTTTCTGGCTGGCTTCGGAGGACGGCAGGCACCGGGCGCGATTTTTTTTGTATTCGATATCGAATTGCGCTCTTTTTTCCGGATTTCTTAGCACTTCGTGGGCTTTGACGATGCCGGCAAAGCGATAGTGGTCGCCGGTGGCTTGATTGTCGGGGTGATAGCGTTGCGCCAGATAGCGAAATACCCGATCTATCGTATCGCTATTGGCATTGGGACTGATTTCGAGAATCTCGTAAAAGTCTTTGAATTCGCTGGGTTCCATACGGGTCTCCGAAACATTTGACGGGATGGATTAAGCCTAGCACAGAGGATTATTAATTCAATATTAAGTTAAGATTTTTTTAATATTGTGGAGCGTCAAGCCAACTCATTGATCGCATCCTGGGTTCGGAAAAAAACTTTGCCGGGCTGCAGATGGTTGAAAAAATCGGTTTTGTGCAATTTATCGAGCACCGGACCTTTCGCTTCGGCAAGATGCAGCCTGATGTTCAGGTTTTTCAGCGCGTCATTCAGGCTTTCGAGCACTTCGAGCGCGGTGCTGTCGATATAGCTGACCGAGGCGAAGATCAGCACCACATGCTTGATGTCCGGCTGCCGTTGCAATTGGTCGCTAATGAATTCCTCGACATAATTCGCGTTCGCGAAGGTCAGGTTTTCATCGACGCGCAGCAGCAGCAAATGCCGCCAGGTTTTCACGTCATGGCGCTGGATGTTGCGAAAATGCTCGGTGCCCCGGATGCGCCCGACCACCGCGATATGCGGATGGCTGGTGATTCTCAGATAGCTGACCAGCGTTAGGATGATGCCGAGTGTGATGCCTTCCTCAATGCCGAGCACCAGCACGCCGAGTAAAGTGACGCCTTCGGCAATGCCGTCGCTGGCGTCATAGCGCCAGGTATGGACGATGTTTTGCAGGCGGATCAACGGCGTAATCGCGACCAGAATGATCGCGGCGAGTATTGTCTTCGGTATCGCGGCAAAGTAGGGGCTGAAAAACATCAGGGCCAGCGCGACAAAGGCGGCGGCCATCAGCATTGCCATTTGCGTGCGCGCGCCGGCCGAAAAATTGACCATCGTGCGGCTGAAACCGCCGGCCACCGCCATGCCGCCGGACAGCGCCGAGGCGATATTCGCCGCGCCGAGACCAATCAGTTCGTGATTCGGCTGGATCTTTTCGCCTTTGAGGTGCGCGATCGCCTTCGCGATCGCGACGCTTTCGACATAGGCGATCAGCGCGATCAGGGCCGCATAAGGCAAGAGCAGTCGCCAATGGACGGGATCGATCGCATCGATGCGTAGCCTAGGGAGGCCCGCCGGAATCCGGCCGACGGTTGCGACCTGATAGGCCGTGTCGAGATCCCATAGCTCGACCGCGGTCGCCCCGAGAGCGACGGTCAATAACGGGCCACACTTGCTGATCGCGGTAATCCATACCGGTTTCATGGCGGTTTTTTTGAGCAGGCCGGTGAGCGGCTTGCCAAACAGGATCAACAGCAAAACCGCGGCAAAGCCGGTGATCAGGGTTGCCGTATTCGCCGTGCGCACGGTATCGGTATAGCAGCTCAAACTGTCTACGCAGGGCAGCTTCGCCAGGCCGAGCAGCGGCGGCAATTGAGTGAAGACGATCAGGATCGAGGCGCCGCTGGTAAAGCCGGTCAGTACCGGATGGCTGATGAAATTGACCAGGCCGCCCAGGCGCAACAGGGCCATCAGCAGCATCAGCACGCCGGTCTCGGCGGCCAGTATCACCGCGCTTTGCACCGGTTGTTGCAAGGCGCTAATCTCAGGCGCATTGACGGCGCTGGCAATCATCACCGCCGCGATCGATACCGGTCCGACCGACAGCGTCCTGCTGGTGCCGAACAGCGCATACAGCACCGGCGGCAAAATGCTGGCATATAAACCCAACTCTGGCGGGATGCCGGCCAGCAGCGCATAAGCGATGCCTTGCGGCACCAGCAGGATGGCCGTGATCGCGCCGGCGAACAGATCGCCATGGAAATCGTTGCGGGAGTAGGTCTTGAGCCAGCCGAAAATGGGCAGAAAGTCAGTCAGGCGCATGGAAGGCAATAGGGTGAGTGAAAAGGTAAACGCGATGAATCGGCAAAAAACAGCAATGGATCAGTGAAGGAGGGATTGGAAATATGGCGGTACTTTGTGCCCCGCACCACGGAAGCGGTGCGAAAGTCATTCCCACGCGCGGAGCGTGGGAACGATGGTCTGGCTCTGCCTCAATCCTCCTTCATGAATTTTTTCGCATAGCTTTCGCGGTGAGGAATGTCGATCCGGTAGCCTTTGATCATCAAATGCCAGTACAGCCAAGGGAATCCGACCTTTTTGCCCCACCACCAGATCCAGCGGTTTTTCCGCGGGTCCAGAAATGGAAATGACGGCGTGACTTTACCGCCATAGGAAAATTCGGCCAGCATCACCGTGCTCAGCGAAGTGGTCAACGGGCAAGAGCCGTAACCGTCGTACTTGCCTTCGACCGGCTTATTTTTCATCAGGTACAAAATGTTGTCGACCACCACCGACACCTGCTTGCGCACTGCCGCGGCGGTTTTCGCGTTCGAGGTCGAGGCCGCATCGCCCAGGCCGAAGATGTTCGGGTATTTGTTGTGTTGCAGGGTGTTGTCATTCACGTCGACCCAGCCGGCCGCGTTCGCGAGTGGGCTTTGCTTGATGAAATCCGGGGCGCTTTGCGGCGGCGTCACATGGATCATGTCGAATTTTTTGCTGACCTGCTGTTTATTGCCGGCGCTGTCGGTGGTTTCGAATGTGGCGGTTTTGCCGGGGCCGTCGATCGCGACCAGATTATGATTGAAAGATTTTTTCGCGCCGTATCCGGCGGCGACTTTCTCCAAGGCCTTCGCGAAAAACGGGATGCCAAACATCGCGGGCCCGGCATTGCAGAACTCGATCGTAAACTTGTCCAGGATGCCTTTTTTACGGAAACGGTCCGCCGCCAGATACATGATCTTCTGCGGCGCGCCGGCACATTTGAACGGTGGAGGCGGCTGCGTAAATAACGCAGTTCCCGACTGGATGTTTTGGATACATTCCCACGTATATTCACAGGTATCCGGCGAATAATTGCTGCAGACATTGTTTTTGTTCAGGGTCTCTTTCAGTCCTTTGATCTTGTCCCAGTCCAGTTGCAGGCCGGGGCAGACGACCAGATAATCATAGGTGACCGTTTCACCGGAGCGCAGCGTCACGGTATTTTGTTCCGGCTGAAAGCTGTCGGCATACTCCTTGAGCCAGGTGACTTTCGGATTGATCAGATCGGCTTCGTTGCGTGTGGCTTCTTTCAGGGTGTATTCGCCGCCGCCGATGATCGTAAATCCAGGCTGATAATAATGCTTTTCGGAAGGCTCGATCAGGCCGATATTGATATTCGCATTCTGTCGAAGCATGTTGTTCGCGACCGAAACGCCGGCCGCGCCGCCGCCGACTATCAAAAGGGTATGGTGTTGTGACATAAAGCCTCCTCGAAATTATTATGGGGTTAGTGCCGCGATTCGGTCATCTAACAGGTATTGTATTGAGTTGGTTGAGCGATCGATCGATCGATCGATCGATCGATCGATAAATGACCGGATCGCTCAACTATTGTCTTTTTACTCGAAACACGGGCTATGTCAACCCGTGCTTTATTTTTCATTTTATTGGAGGCTTTTTTGCCAGGCTTCATAACCGCCCGCGATCGACAGCACATGCAGATAGCCCAGCGATTGTAAAGTTTGCGCAGCCATTGCCGCGCGGCCGCCGGTCCGGCAATACACTAGAATTGCTTTCGCTTTGTCCGCGAGTTCAGGCGTGGTGCCGACTTTGAATTCCAACACGCCGCGTGGAATCGGCAGGGCTTTATCCAGATGTCCGGCCGCATATTCACTCTCCTCGCGCACATCGACAACGGTAATATGGCCTTCGGCCAACAACTGCTTGGCCTTGTCGACGCCGATTTCGGTGATTTGCTGTTTGGCCATCGCGACCAGATCCTGGGCGCTGGTGGTTGTCCGCTCCGGGCGGCTCGTCTCCCGGCGGGCTACCGCATCCTGACGTTCATCTTCATCGAGGCCGCAGTAACGGTTGGCCGGTACCGCTTCGTCGATCAATCGCGGTTTCGGCAAATTCAGACTGTTCATGATGTTGATGAATTCCTCGCGCGACTTTCCGGCCAGGCGCGGGTTCGTCGTGCGTTCCTGCCTGATGCTGCTGACCCAGCGCCCCTGATAGTCATGGCCCGGATAAACCAGCGTATCGTCGGGTAGGGTAAACAGGCGTTGGGTGATGCAGTCGTACAGCGCGCCGGCATCGCCGCTTTGAAAGTCGGTGCGTCCGCAGCCGCCGATGAACAGCGAATCTCCGGTAAACAAACGGTCCCGCCACAGGAAGGAGGTGCTGCCTTGGGTATGGCCGGGGGTGGCGATGACTTTGATTTTTTCGCCGCCGGCGAATTCCAACACGTCACCGTCCTGCAGTTGCAAGGACGCGCCGATCGCGCCGCACAACTGGCTCACACCGGTTTCCGCGCCGAGTTTTTGTCTGAGCAAGCCGCTGGCGGTGATATGGTCCGCATGCACATGGGTTTCGAGCGAATATTTCAACTTCAGCTCATGTTCGTCGAGCAGGGCGATATATTCATCGATATGCGACTTGACCGGGTCGATCAGCACCGCGTCCTTGGTGATGGGGTCGGCGATGAAATAGGTATAGGTCCAGGTTTCGGGGTCGAATAATTGTTTGAAAATCATTTTGTCTCTCCGCTTATTGTGAGGGCTTGGAACGCTGCAAAGCCGTTGTGCTTAGTCTTGTTACAGCAAGGCGTGTGCCAGAATAGCCGATAGGGCGATTTCCTCTAATTCGACATGACGCCAGCCTTTTAGTTTAACACGTTGGTATTAAAGGATTTTTGTCTCATTGATCGAGATGTTTTGGGCGATCTTAATTAAAAGTCTTGCCGCGCCGAGACTTGTCAGCGGCGTGTTTCAACATGTTTCATTTCGATTAACAAATGTTTCCATGAAACATGATGAAACGGGCGTTATACGGCAGGGGCGAGGAGGGCCGAATTAGCGAATAGAGTCTCCGCCATCAAAGCATCATGCCGGTTCAACACTGATAATTTTCCCCGCCGCATTCAATTTGAGCCGCAAACGACCATAACAGGATTTCTGATCGCACTGGCAGCCGGAGCCTTCCATGATGCTTTCCAGGAAAGTCACATAGATCAACAGGCTATCCGCTTGTCGTTCGATGATTTCATAGTGGATCGATTCGTTGATGATCCAGCCGTTTTGGCTGCAAAAGACGCTCAGCTCTTTACAGGTTTGCAGTAGATGAGCAATGGCTTGGGCTTCGGACATGGTTTTTGCCTTTTCGATTCAGTCGGGTTGAATTTGCTGCGAGTCGTTTTGTGTTTTCTGGCTGGCCGCGGTTGGATTCGGTTTTATTTTCTGACGCATGCGGTCAAAAACAGAACCAGCGCGGCAAAGCCGGCGCCGGTGTAAAATGTTGCGGAGGCGCCGTAAACGTCCCAAAGCCCGCCGGCGAGCACGCTGGCCAGCAGCGCAAACAGGCCGCTGACGAAATTGAACAGTCCGAAGGCGGAGCCTTTCAGTTCCGGCGGCGTCGTGCTGGCGACGAGTGTCGCCAGGATGCCTTCGGTGAAGCCCATGTGCAGGCCCCACAAGCCTGCGCCGAGCAGCACGGCAAACGGCGTATCGGCCCGCGCCAGCAGCAGATCGGCCGCGATCAGCAATAAAAGGCCGAGCGAGAGCAGATGGTTTTTGTTCATCACATCCGACAACACCCCGGCAGGGTAGGCAGACAGCGCGTAGAGCAGGCTCATTACCACCATCACCAATGGGGTGATCGCGCCAGACAATCCCGCCTGTTGGGCGCACAGGACCAGAAAGGCTTCGCTGAAGCGAGCCAACGTAAAGATCGCGCCGATCGTCACGACGCGCCAATAGGATAAAGGAAAAAGCCGCAGCGTATCAAAATGCAGCGGTGAGCGAAAACGGTGCCGTCCCGCATGGAACGTGGGTTCCTGGATGCCGGCGGTGATCAGAATCACGGTCAGCGCGGCAGGCAGGGCCGCGAACCAGAGCGCCGTCTTCAGGTTGCCGTCATAAAGATAAAGCAGCAGCATCGCCAGCAAGGGGCCGAGAACCGCGCCGACCGTATCCATCGCCTGGCGCAGGCCGAAGCAGGCGCCGCGAATGCCGGCCGGCGCGACATCGGCGATCAGCGCATCGCGCGGCGCGCCGCGGATGCCTTTACCGATCCGGTCGAGAAAGCGCGCGGCGAACACCGTCTCGATCGAGCCGGCTAGCGGAAACAGCGGCTTGCTTAACGCGGCCAAGCCGTAGCCGAGCAGGATCAGGCGTTTGCGATGTCCCCAGAAGTCGCTCAGGGCGCCGGAAAAGATTTTGACGATTTGCGCGGCGGCGGCCCCGACGCCTTCGATCATGCC